>NZ_LT907982.1:320500-641000 GCF_900230215.1 Jatrophihabitans sp. GAS493
AGTAGCGGCGGTCAGGTACGGCGAGTGAGATGATTCCGTCATCACGGAGGATCTCGCTCACGTCGGCGAGCCAGCCGATGACGTCAGGCACGTGCTCGATGACATGCGAGGCCACGACCCAGTCGAAGGGCGCGGCATCGCCGACGGCCTCGGATATCTTGCGCGTCTTGCCCTCTTCGATCAGCGCAAAGTCAACATCGACGATCTCGTCAAGCGGCACGCCACCGCACGATTCGTAGTAGTCACGTAGTCCCTGGGCCAGATGCACGTCCACATAGAGAACGTTGGTCTTGTCTTTGGTGGCGATAGGCGTGTGAAGCGGCCCGATCTCCAGGCCACGACCAGTTTCGGTGTTCAGACTGCGGAGGACTCGGGTACGTCGATCGGTCATCGGCACCCATCTCAGGTCGTAGGTAGCTCGCGCAAGGTAGGTGGTCCGTGCAAGTCAGTCACCATCCAATACATGTCAGCAGAGCGTACACACTCGATCCGGTTCCGCAACGGTCCCGACCCGTGCGACCTGACTTTGCGCCGGCCACCAAGGTTCTTCGCCCCTCCAGCTCCAATCCGGCAGTCCGTCGCACCACGCACTAAGATGTAGTTGGGTGCGCGCCCATTGACATGCCGGTCGATACACTCGTGCGCATGACCCTCGACACCGACCTTGAACGAGAGGTCCGTGAACTCAGACACACGATCCTGACGCTCCGCGATCATGCCATCGGGGCCGAGGCACAGGTTGCCCAAAGCGAGAAGCGGACGCAGGAAGCCACGCGGCTCCAGTCGGCGGCCGAGGCCCGAGCTGCCGAGGCCGAGCTGCGACGCGCCGAGGCCGAGGCCGCTGTCCGGGCGGACGCGCGACGCGCGGCGGAGGCAGAAGTGCAGCGCGATGAAGCAGAACGTGGGCGGCGAGAAGCGCAGCTGGAAAGGGACGGCTTCCAGCGGGAGTTAACGCAGATTCGGGCGTCGAGGAGTTGGCGGCTGGCTAGATTCGCGTCGAGCGCGGCGGCGAAGTTACGGGGCACTCCCGGTTCAACGAAATGAACGAACCGCAGCAATCGCCGGATTCCCCGCTTTTCTCGCTGATCGTGGTCGCGGACTGCTTCGATTCGCAAGCACGCGCCGCCTTGATCAAGTCTCTACGCGATCAGGACTTCGCGGAATGGGAACTGATCGTCGTGGCTGGCGCGGACGACTCGCGATCGAATTTTGATCCGGAGTTCTCTGGGGACAACCGTGTCGTCGTGATCGACCACCCCGGCGACTCGAGCACACTCCGAGCCGCCAACCTGGGTATCGCGGCGGCGTCTGGCGAGTTCGTGATCATCCTCGACCGCGCAGGCGCGCTGGCCCCGGGGACTCTCGCCTGCCTAGCCTCCGCGGTGACCGTCGACGCCACTATCGACCTTCTGTACACCGACGAGGACTATCAGGGCCCCGAGGGAACGCTAACCTTCAAGAAGCCGGAGTGGTCGCCTGAGCGTCTCAGGTCGCAGTGGTACTGCGGCGAGCTGTCGGCTCTGCGGAGCAGCCTGGTGCGCGATCTGGGAGGTCTGCGTGACGAATTCCAAGGCGCGGAGCTCTACGACCTAACCCTGCGGGTTAGCGAAAAGGCACGAACGGTGCATCACGTTCAGCGAGCACTCTTCCATCACTCGTCCGAGCGGCACGCCCCAACGCCCGACCAGTGGTACGCCGGTCGAAGGGCGGTTCAGGCTCAGCTAGACCGAGCGGGCATCGACGCTACCGTCGAGCTCAATCAGTTGCCGGGTACCTACCGGGTGGATCGCAGATTCCCGGCGGCGCGCCGAGTCAGCATCATCATCCCGACGATCGGGGTCAGCGCACTGGTGTGGGGAGAACGCCGGACGTTCGTTGTGGAGGCAGTGCGGTCGGTTCTAGCTAAGACTGACCACGACAACATCGAGATCGTAGTCGTCCACGATGCACCGACCCCCGCGCCGGTGCTCGCGGAGCTGCGTGACGTTGCGGGCGACCGCCTGGTTCTCGTCCCCTTCGATGCTCCGTTCAATTTCAGTCGCAAGATCAATGCCGGTTTCGTCGCCTCCACCGGTGACCGCATCGTGCTTCTCAATGACGATGTCCAGGTCCGCTCAGATCGATGGTTGGAGGCGCTGCTTGCCCCGTTGGAATCCGACGACGTTGGTATGACGGGAGCGAAGCTCTATTTCGCGAACAATCAGATCCAACACGTCGGACACCATTATCTGGGCGGAAACTACGGTCACCCCTTCATTCTCGACGACGCCGACACCGTAGGACCGTTCGCCGAGACCATCATCGACCGCGAGGCCTCTGGGGTCACTGCGGCCTGCGCCGGCCTTCGGCGGGAGGTATTCGAAGAAGTCGGCGGTCTCACCGAACTCCTGCCGCTCAACTACAACGATGTCGATCTGTCGTACAAGATCCGTCATCAGGGATACCGGATTCTCTACATAGCCCAGGTGGAGCTCTACCATTTCGAATCCCAGACACGCGAATCCGCGATCCAACAACGGGAGCGCGAGTTGGTGCATTCCCGTTGGGGAACAGCATCCGACGATCCGTACCTTCCGGCCGCACCGTAGATGGCCGGTCGAGGGGCGCTCCGCTCGATACAACTTCGAGAAGTGTCCGGTAAACATGGGCGCAGGCCGGCCAGAATCACTTGATACTGGGCTGGCGCCGACTAGGCCTAGCCGCTCGAATCAGGTACTCCAGCGGGTATTCTCGCTCGTAGCCTGAGTCGACGATCGCGCCGTGGCCGCGACCAGGCAGCGAAGGAGTGACCCGTGACCACCAGTGCAGTGATTGAGAATCCACGCGCGAAGCGTCTGCTTTCGATGATCGACGTGACCAGCGGAGACGGTCTCGAGATCGGACCACTGTTCCAGCCATTGGTTCCACGGGAGTTCCCGAACATCCGATTCGTAGACATCTACGACGGCGACGAGCTTCGCAGTCGCTACAAGCACGACCCGAACGTCCGCGAGGACGACATCGTCGACCCCGACTTCGTCATCATGACCGAGAATGGTCCGCAGACGCTCGTGGAGGCGGTCGGGGACGCGGGGCCGTTCGACTGGGCAGTCGCCTCGCATGTTGCTGAACACGTCCCCGACCTGATCGGCTGGCTCGGCGAGATCGGCGAGCTACTCGTCGACAACGGGCTGCTGCTGCTCGTCGTGCCGGATTGCCGGTTCACCTTCGATGCCTGTAGGCCGCGAACCACGGTCGGCCAGATGCTTCAGGCGCATCACGACCGTGACCAGATACCCTCCGTGCGCGCTGTGTTCGACCATTTCAGTTCGGTTGTGACTGTGAACGCGGCCGCGATCTGGCAGGGCACGCCTCCTGATCCCGAAGCCGTCTGTTCAGAGGAGGAGTTCGCGCAAGCACAGGCCAACTTGAGCTTGACCGGTCAGTACGTCGACAGCCACGTCTGGCTCTTCACACCCGAGACGATCGTGCGTCAACTCGCGACCTTGAGCCGCCTCGGCGACATGCCGTTCGTGGTCGAGAGTGTGGCCAACACGGAATTCTGCGATCACGAGTTCCCGGTTTTGCTTCGGCGAATCCCCCGCGCACTGAGCCCACAAGAGATGATCTCGGCGCGGAAGGCCGGCGTCCAGACGTGGACGGATCTGGATCCGGCCGAAGTTGCCCGCGCACACGGCTTCGGCCTTGAGGACGACAGCACGCCTGAAGGTTCAGCGGCCGCCGAACCTTTGGCGGACGACAGCCAGATGGAGGTCAGCGACAAGGAGAGGCGGCTGATTGAGCGGAAGAGAAGCGTCCTGCTTGCTCTGCGTCGCGCCAAGGGACTGCTCCGCCGGCACTGACCGGGCCGCCTCCAGTTCGTCGCCTACTGACCGTTCGCCGTGTCGGCCGACTGCACGCGTCCCTCGAACTTCGTCTCGATCACGACGGTGGTCTTGGTACTGCGGACACCAGGGACGTCATTGACCGCCCGCATCGCCACCCCGAGGCCGCCGATGTCGGCTACCCGCACCTTGGCGATGTAGGACTCGTCGCCGGCCACGAGCCAGAGGTCCTCGACCTGAACCACATCGGAGAGGGCGCTGGCGATGGCATCGACGTTCGCGTTGTCCGACATGTTCACCCCGATGAGCGCGCTCATCGAATAGCCGAGCGACTCCGGCGCGACGGCGGCGTGGTAGCCGGTGATCACCCCGTTGCTCTCCAGCTTCGAGACCCGCTCGTGCACCGCCGGTGCGGAGAGACCGACGACCCGGGCCAGCTCGGCGTAGGTCGCGCGGGCATTGCTGCGCAGCGCGTCCAGGAGTTGCCGGTCGGTCGTATCCACAACCGTGAGCCTATTTCCTCGCCCCGGCCGACGCTGAATCCCCGTGATCCCGGCGCGCCGCGCCGAGTTCACCGGACCAGCGGGTGATCAGATCGTGCTCCACCCCGATGGCGTCGAGGACCTTCGCCGCGATGAAGTCGACCAGCTGCTGGACGCTCTGCGGGGCGCCGTAGAAGCCGGGGCTGGCCGGGAGCAGGATGGCACCGGCGTCGTGCAGGGTGAGCAGGTGCTGCAGCGTCGACCGGGTGTACGGGGTCTCCCGGGGCACGATCACCAGCGGGCGCCGCTCCTTCAGCGTGACGTCCGCGGCCCGCTGCAGCAGGTCCTTGGAGAGACCGATGGCGATCCCGGCGACGGCGGCGGTGCTGGCCGGAACCACCACCATCCCCCGGGTCAGGTACGACCCGCTGGCCGGACCCGCCCCCAGGTCGGCGGCCGACCAGTAGCGCACGCCCTGGGTGTCACGCCCCAGCCAGCTGCCCAGATCGTCCTGCCAGTAGGCGTCACGGAAGCTCAGCCCGACCTCGTCGATGAGGGTGAGGCGGGCGGCCCGGGAGACCACCAGGTCGACCTCCTCGCCGGCGTCGAGCAGCCCGGTGAGTACGGCCCTGGCGTAAGGCGTCCCGGACGCCCCGGAGACGCCGACGACCCAAGGACGCCGCGGGCTCTCAGACGACATGGCTAAACACCTAAGCCATTGACGATCAGATCGGCGAGGGCGAAGACGAACAGGCCGATACCGATGACCCCGTTGGCGGTGAAGAACGCTCGATTCACCCGGGACAGGTCGGCGGCCTTCACGATCGCGTGCTCGTAGATCAAGATGCCCGCGGTGATCGCCACCCCGACGTACCAGAGCACGCCCATCCCGGCCGCCGCCCCGAACCAGACGAAACCGGCCACGGTGAAGACGTGCACCACCGACGAGGCGGCCAGCGCCGTACCGACGCCGAAGCGGGCCGGCACCGAGCGAACTCCACTGCGCAGGTCGGACTCGACGTCCTGGCAGGCGTAGATCAGGTCGAAGCCGCCGATCCAGGTGCCGACCGCGATTCCCAGCGCGCACGCGGCCCAGGAGGCCGAACCGGTGACCGCGATCCAGGCCCCGACCGGCGCCACGAATTGGGCCAGCGCCAGCAGCGCCTGCGGATAGTCGGTGAAGCGCTTTCCGAACGAGTAGAGCACCAGCAGGAAGATGGCCACCGGCGCCAGCAGCAGACAGAGCCAGGAGAGGGCCGCCGCGCTGGCCAGGAAGACCACGAGAGCGATCACGCTGCCGGTCCAGGCGGTGCGCACGCTCACCACTCCGGTGACCAGTTCCCGCTTGGCGGTACGGGGATTGAGCGCGTCGTAGTGCCGGTCCAGGATGCGGTTGGCGCTCATCGCCACCGTGCGGGCCGAGACCATCGCGATGGTGATCAGCACCAGCTCGCCCCAGTGCACGGTGCCGGTCTCCTGCCACATCGCGGTGAGCGCGGCGATGTAGGCGAAGGGCAGCGCGAAGACCGAATGCTCGATCATCACAAGCCGGAGGAAGTCCTTTATTTTATTGCGGTTCTCCGGCTCCGGAGTCTGCGCGAGCTCCACCTGCGAGTCGCTCATCGAGTGCTCTCCCCGACGCCCTGCTCCCCGACGCCCCGCCCGATCCGCAGCGACGCCCAGCGTGCCTCGACCGCGGTGAGGGTGTCGGCGTCGAGCACGCACTCGTCAGGCCATCCCCCATCGCGCCGGTACCCCTCGGTGGCGAGTTTGCGGGTGGCGTCGATCCCCAGCTTTCCGCCGAAGAACTGCTCGTAGGCGGCATGGTCGAGGTGATCCACCGGGCCCACACTGTGCAGCACGTCGTGGGCGTAGTCGACGTTGCCGAAGGCCCGCCAGGCCACCTCGTTGTAGTCGTGCACGTCGCAGTCGGCGTCCACCACCACGATCAGCTTCGACAGTGACAGCAGCCCGGCCCCCCAGATCGCATTCATCACCTTCTGCGCGTGCTTGGGGAAGCGCTTGTCGATCGAGACGATGCAGCAGTTGTGGAAGACCCCAGCCACCGGTAGGTCGTAGTCGACGATCTCGGGGACGGTCATCTTGATCAGCGGCAGGAAGATGCGCTCGGTGGCCTTCCCCATCGGCCCGTCCTCCTGCGGCGGCCGGCCGACGATGATCGACTGGTAGATCGGCTTGCTGCGCATCGTCATAGTCTCGACGTGCATGAACGGAAACGGCTCGACCGGGGTGTAGAAACCGGTGTGGTCGCCGAAGGGCCCCTCGGGCAGCCTCTTGCCGGGCTCGACCCACCCCTCCAGCACCACCTGGGACGCCGCCGGCACCTGCAGCGGGACGTCCAGGCAGTCCACCAGCTCGACCCGCTGCTGGCCGAGGAAGCCGGCGAAGAGGTACTCGTCGATATCCGACGGCAGCGGCGCGGAGGCGGCGTAGGTCACCGCGGGCGGGCAGCCGAAGGCGATCGCCACCGGCAGTCGCTCGCCCCGCCGCTCGGCGATCGCCGCGTGCGAGGTGGAGTCTTTGTGGATCTGCCAGTGCAGCCCGACGGTCTGGGCATCGTGCTGCTGCAGCCGGTACATGCCGAGGTTGCGGGCGCCGGTCTCCGGGTGCTTGGTGTGGGTGAGCCCGAGGTTGAGAAAGACCCCGCCGTCATCGGGCCAGGAGAGAATCCCGGGGAGCATGTTCAGATCGACGTCCTTGCCGCGCAGCACGATCTCCTGCGCCGGGGCGGCCTTGACCCGCCGCGGCGGAGCGGCCCGTAGCTGGCCGACCTTCCCCAGCGCGTCGCGCAGCCCGCTGATGCCGTGGGGCAGCTCGGGCTTCAGCAGTTCAGCGATCCGCTGCCCCAGCTCGTCCAGGGAGTCGACGCCGAGCGCCTTGGCCATTCGACGGTGCGTGCCGAAGAGGTTGATCGCCAGCGGCATGCTGCCCCGGGTCGGATTTTCGAAGAGCAGCGCCGGCCCCTGCTCGCGGACGACCCGCTGCACAATCGCCGTCACCTCCAGGTGCGGATCGACCGGAGTCGACACCCGGGCCAGGTCGGAGTCACGTTCCAGGGCGGTCAGGAAGTCCTGCAGATCAGCGAAGCTCACCGGGTTGATTATCCTCACCCGCAAAAAGTCCTACTCTTGACGCATGCTCGTACGCCTCGGTGGCATCTTCAGCCTCATCGGTCTGCTCATCTGGATCTATGCGGTGATCGACTCGATCACGGCCCCGGCCGAGCGAATCCGGCTCCTGCCCAAGGCCGTCTGGGTCTTGATCGTGCTCCTCTTCTCGGTGGTCGGCTCGGTGCTCTGGTTCGTCTTCGGGCGCCCGTACTCGGTAGCCGGCGTCGGTGGCGCGACCCGAGGCCGCGGGGGTGCGGCGACCGCAGCCGGCCCGAGCCCCGCCTCCTTCGTGCCGCCGACGCTGCGTAAGCGCAGCTCACCGATGGACTCACCGCGTGGCATCGCCCCGGACGACGACGTCGATTTCCTGCGCAAGATCGATGAGGACCTGCGCCGTGGCGACGGTAACCCAGGCTCGGCGGGCGGCTCGGCGAGCAGCGAGTAGCGCCCTGTGTCGCAGATCCTGCTGGTCGAGGACGACTTTGCCATTCGCACCGCCCTGGTGCGCGCGCTGCGCGAGCTGGGGCACGCGGTGACCGCCGTCGACACCGGCATCGCCGCCCTCTCGGCCACCGTCGAACAGCGCCCCGAGGTGGTGCTGCTGGACCTCGGGCTGCCCGACGTGGACGGTGCCGACGTCCTCTCCATGCTCCGCGCGGTGAGCGACGTGCCCGTCATCATCGCCACCGCCCGCGACGACGAGAACGAGATCGTCCGGCTGCTGGACCTCGGCGCCGATGACTACGTGATCAAGCCCTTCACCGCGAGCCAGATCACCGCGCGGGTGCGGGCGGTACTTCGCCGAAGCGGAAAGACCGAAGAGGATTCGGTGCTGCAGCTGGGTGATCTGGTGATCGACACGCTCAGCCACGAGGTCAGCGTCGACGGCAAGGTGGTGGACCTGGCCCGCAAGGAGTACGACCTGCTGCTGGTGCTGGCCCGCCGCCCGGGCGAGGTGGTGACCAAGCGGGAACTCCTCTCCGAGGTGTGGCAGCTGGCCTGGGGCGGGTCGGACCGGACGGTGGACGTGCATCTCTCCTGGCTGCGCCGCAAGCTCGGCGAGACGGCTGCGCAGCCCCGCTTCATCCACAGTGTGCGGGGCGTCGGGGTCCGTCTGGTCGCCGCCGGACCCGACAGCTCGCCGTGACCGGCTCCACCATGCGGCGGCGCATCCTGCTGCTCGTCGTCGGCGTGATCGCGCTGGTGCTGGTCTGCGCCGCGGTGCCGCTGGCCATTCTCATCCGCTCCTCGGTCGGCGCCCGGGCCGGGCAGGCGGCGGTTACCCAGGCCAACGACGTGGCCCGCAACATTCGTTTCAGTTCCCGCAATACCGCGACCTTGCAGAGTTATCTGGACAATCTCAACGCCCAGAACCCGTCGTTGAAGACGTCGGTGACCCTCCCTGACGGCACCGTGCTCGGCGAGGCTCCGCCGGCCGGGGCGGAGCTGGGCCCGCCGGTCGCGGCCAACTCGACGCTCAGCGCAACCCCGAGCGGTTCCCCGGGCTCGGCGACCGCGACCCCCTCCGGCGGCTATGGCAACTTCCCCGGCGGCCCCCCGGTCAATCGCGACCCGGGCGGCGGAGGTGACGGGCAGGCTCAGCTGCGCCCGGCCGGCGCCGGGCAGGTGGCGACGACGGTGGTGGCGACCACCGACGGCCGCTACCTGGTGCAGGTCTATATCTCCGACGCCGACCGCTACAACGGCTTCTACCGATGGTGGGCCCTGCTGGCCGGGGTCGGCGTCCTGCTACTGCTGGTCGGCGCCGGAGTGGCCGAGCTCTTCACCCGGCGCATCGTGCGCCCACTCACCGACACCGCGCAGACGGCCAACCGCATCGGGGCCGGCGACCTCACCGCGCGCGCCCCCACCGACGGGCCGCGCGAGATCGCCGCGGTCGGGGTGGCGCTGAATGCCCTGGCCGACCGGATCGACGCCCTCATCGCCGAGGAGCGCGAGACGGTGGCCGACCTCTCACATCGGCTGCGAACCCCGCTGACCGCGCTGCGTCTGGACGCCGAATCGCTGCAGAATCCAGCGGAGGCCGACCGGATCGGCGAGGATGTCAGCGCCTTCGAACGCACCCTCACGGCGGTCATCCGGGCGGCCCGGCGGCCCCAGCGCGAGGGGCGGATAGCCTCGGCGAACCTCACCCCGGTGGTGGCCGAGCGGGTCGAGTTCTGGTCGGCCCTGGCCGAGGACCAGGGACGCACGCACGTCGTCGACATCCCAGAACAGCCCGTCTTTGTCAGGGCATCCACCGAGGACCTGGCCGCGGCGGTGGATGCGCTGCTGGAGAACGTCATCGCCCACACGCCGGAGGGCACCTCCTTCTCGGTGCAGCTGATCATCAGCGCCGACGAGGCCGCGCTGGTGATCGCCGACGACGGGCCGGGACTGCCGGCCGACGCTCCCGTCCGCGGCCGCAGTGACCGCGGCTCGACCGGCCTCGGCCTGGATATCGCACGGCGCTCGGCGGAGGCCGGTGGCGGGTCGATGGAGATCGGCCGCTCGCCCAGCGGGGGCGCGTCGATCACCCTGCACTACGTCCGCGCCGCCACCGCCTGAACGGTGTCACTCCCGGATAGCGCGGTCGAGCTTCGGCCGGAGAGCTTCGGCCAAGCCGCGGGAGAAGTAGCTCGACATATGAGAGCCATCGATCCAGAGCAGAATGCCGTCAATCTCGGGCTGGCATATCGAATGCGGGCAGAAGTATTCCGACAGGTCGATAGTACTGGTGCCGGGTACGGCCTCGGCGGCACTCGGTACGAGATCGTGACTGAGACCGTCAGCCTCAGTGAACTGGCAGGCCTTGAACGACGCCTTGGTCGTCACGCAGATAGGGAGGTCACCGGCGCCGCCGAAGTGGGGTTGCGGGATGTCGCGGAACGCGATGATCTTCGGCCCGAGCGCGGCGACCGCCTGCCACCCGCGAATCAGCGACTCACCTGAACTGTTGGCTGATCCGTCGCTGACGGTGCTCTGGGCGGAAGTCAGTACGTACGCAGGTTTGATATCGCGGATCTGGTCCAAGACCTGCTTATTCCAATCCTCACACACCGGCCCGGCATATCCGCCCTGGATGAGCGGGCAACCCGAGCGCAAGAAGGTGATGAGTGTCATATGGTGTTCGCTGGCCCACGGCAGGATTGCCGGGAGCCATTGAGTGGTGTGAGAGTCTCCTGCTGCAACGATCACCGGCCCAGAGCCCTTAAGTAGGTCGCAGCGCGTCATGCCAGCCGAAGTGGGGTGCTGGCAACTGCGATAGGGCCAGTCCTGAGACGCGGTCAACGGACTGGGTACGGCGGCAAGCACCGTCGAATCAATTACCTGAGGACAAGCCGCGCTGGCTCGTTGCTCCGAAATCGCGGCGAAACAGGCCGCCTGCGCGGTAGTCGACTCCAGAAATCGCTGACTCGACTGCCCGCTCCGGGCGATCACCTGGTCGTAGTGCCGAAGCCCACCGCTGGCTACGAGCAGCACAGCGACCTGCGCCGCGACGATGAACATGAGAGTTCGGCGGCGCCGCATCCACACCCTGGCCGGTGCGAGCGACAGGCGCCGATGCCCGCCGCGGGTCCGCGCGGCATTCGATCGTCGGAACCGGTCCTCCACGAAGCGCTTCATCAGCCAGGACAGCCCGAGAATCACCAGCAGCAACAGTACTTTCGCCGCGCCGCTGAGCTCCGATCCGTTCACGAAGACGCCGGTGGTGAGGATCAGCAACGGCCAGTGGATGAGATACATCGAATAGGAGATGTCGCCGATCCATTGCACGGGTCCCGCAGCGAGATAACGGATCGGACTCCACGCCGCGGAGGAGGACGACGCGAGGATGACAAGCGCCGCTCCACCGACCGGTATCAAGGCCCGCCAGCCGGGGAATAGGGTCACGGCATTGAAGGTGGCGAGCGTGTAGGCGATCAAGGCCAGCCCGATCCACCCCGCGATCGCCTGAGCGGCGCGGTTCATCGTCATCTGCCGGCCGACGACGAAGGTCAATGCCCCGCAGGACAACTCCCAGAAGCGAGTGCCAGTGTTGAAATAGGCGACGCTGGCATTCACGTCCGTCTCGTGGATCGAGTACACCAGGCTCAAGGTGGTCAACGCGCCAAAGCAGACGAGCAATCGCACCGTGCGCCCGCGTGGGGTCAGCCTCGGACTGCCGCCGGCTGCAAAGAACACCACCAATGGCCAGACGGCGTAGAACTGTTCCTCAACGGACAGTGACCAGAAGTGCTGCACTGCACTGCCGGTGGTCGAGCCGAGATAATCGGTGGAGTTGGCCGCCAACTGCCAGTTCTCGACGAACAACGCGCTGGCCAGGATGTCCTTGAGGTTCTTGGTCCAGACGACCAGCGTCAACGTTGCCATGACCATGACCGCGCAAAGCAGGAGGACGACCAGCGCCGCCGGCAGGATGCGCGTCAGCCTGCGGGCGTAGAACTCGCGCATGGTCGCACCTAGTCGAGCACCGCTGTCTTCTCGGATCCGCAGAATCGACTTGGTCATCAGATAACCGGAGATCACGAAGAAGACATCCACGCCTGCGTATCCACCAGGCATGCTGTGCGGCCAGAAATGGTAGAAGATCACCGACAGGACGGCGATCGCGCGCAGCGCTTGTATCTGTGGCTGACGGCCACCGGACGGGGCGACTACGGCTTCAGAAGCAGACGGTGCAACCCGTGGACGGTGCCGCTGAACCACTCACGCTCCTACTACATCCAATCGAAGATCTCTCGACGCTGAGCCGGCGACTCACCCGAAGAACGATCTGGGGCGGTGCAAGTCCAGAGGAACAATACCGGAGGCACCGCGGTCATGCCTGCCGACGGCGCCGATGGCCACAGTCGGAATCTCGTCTGGGCGCCCAGCGGGCGCATCTGCACTCTTAAGAGAGGCTTGACCTTGGGCTGAGGCTGGCGTGAGCCTGGCGACGGCATTGTCATTGCTATGAACCAGCCGACCAGCAACTCCACCAGCTCACGCACTGCCACCACGCAGACTTCGAGCCTGCTGCGCCGCTCAGCTCTGGCCGTCGGCGGGGTGACCGTCGCCGGCGTCTCGCTCACCGTCGCCCTGATCAGCGGGGTCGCCGCCGGGGCAACCCCCAGCTCGACGACGGTCCCCACACTGAGCACCGCGACGACATCCTCCAGCTCCTCGACCTCGACGAGCTCGGCGGCGACCACGTCGGCCGGCACCACCGCCGCCGCCACTCCGGCCGTCAACTCCGCCACCGCCACTCCAACGACGACCGCCACTCCAACGCCGACCGCCACCCCGACTCCCGTTGCCACGGTGGCCCCGGCCACCGCGGCGCCAGTCGCCCGGTCGAACGGGTCGTGAACAGGATGACGACCACGGAGCCGGGAATCATCCGCGAGTTTCAGGGAAACACCTACCGCACCCGGGCCTGGAGCTGCGACGTCCGGGTCGTCGTCGAAGACCCGTCGGTGCTGCACCGGGTGGCCGAAGACGTCGATGCCCTGCTGAACCGGGTGGATCTCGCCGCCAGTCGTTTCCGTAGCGACTCGGCGCTGACCGTCGCCAACGCGCAGGCCGGCCGCCCCACCTTCGTCCCGCGGCTGCTGTCGGACCTGATCGGCATCGCCCTGCATGCCTCACTCGCCACCGACGGCGCCGTTGACCCGACCGTGCACGCAGGGCTGCTCGACATCGGCTATGACCGCGACATCACCGAGCTCCCGACCGCTCGTGACGCGCTCAGCGGCCGGATCGAGCCGGTGGCCACCCCGCCGGCACCGGCCGCCCGGCCCACCGATTGCGGGAGCTCGCGCCTTCACGACTGGCGCAACGTCAACCTGAACCGGGAAGTCGGCCTACTGCGGATGCCGGCCGATGTCGCCCTTGATCTCGGGGCCACCGCCAAGGCGCGCACCGCCGACCTGGCCGCCGGGGATGCCGCCATCCGTTATCGCACCGGCGTTCTGGTCGAGATCGGCGGCGACATCGCCGTCGCCGGCGACCGGGACGGCGGCTGGGTCGTCGAGGTGAGCGAGACCGGCGCCGCCGGTGACCGCGATGGCAGGCAGACTTCGCAGGCCATCACCCTGCACCGCGGCGCAGTGGCCACCTCGACGACCATGCGGCGCCGCTGGCTGCACCACGGGGTGCCGGTGCACCACATCATCGACCCACGGACCGGCGCTCCGGCCGACGGGCCGTGGCGGACAGTGACCGTGGTCGCCGAGTCCGCGCTGGAGGCCAACACCGCGAGCACCGCGGCGATCGTCAAGGGCAGCGACGCCTTGGGGTGGCTCGTCGCCAATGGCTACGCCGCTCGTCTGGTCGATCGCATCGGCGGCGTGCAGACGACTCCGGGCTGGCCGCTGGAGTCGAGCGCACTCACCGATGACGACCGCCGGGTGGCGTCATGACGATCTGGTACACCGCTCGCGGGGCGGGGCTGGCCGCCCTCGTGATGCTCACCCTCGCAACTGCCGCCGGGGCCCTCGTCTCGGCCCCGATCCGGACGGCCTCGACGCGGGTGCTGGTGCAGTACCTGCATCGCGCGGCCGCGACCACCGGGCTCGCCCTGATCGCCGTGCACATCGGGGCGATCCTCGCCGACTCCTACGCCGGTGTCGGGTGGCTGGGCGCGCTGATCCCGTTCGCCTCCAGCTACCGGCCCGGTCTGGTCGGGCTGGGGTCAATCGCCGGCTACCTCTTCGTGCTGGTCGCGGCGACCGGGGCTGCCCGCGGGCGATTGACTCGATCTCCGGCCGCAATCCGGCGCTGGCGCGCAGTCCACGTCACCGCGTACCTGGCCTGGGCGGTGAGTGCCCTGCACGGCTTCACCATCGGCAGTGACTCCGACCTGGCGTGGACCCGCTGGCTCTACCTCGGCTGCGTCAGCGCCGTCGGCCTCTGCCTCGCCGCCCGGCTCGCCTACCGCACCCGTCCCCGCCGCCCCGCTGCGTCGCGCCTCGTCGTTTCCCCCACAAAAGTAAAGGAGTTCGCATCATGACGCTGCTCGCATCCCGGCCGGAGACGGCCGCTTCAGTGATACCGGTGAGCTCGATCGGCGCGCCGCGGCTGCTTCGCGGCCTCGACCGCTTCGAGAGCATCTCACTCGCCGACCACGCCGCGCTGCACGGGCCGCTGCCGATGCTGGACCGGATCCAGCTCGTCTCCGCCTGCCGCCAGGTCAACCTCACCGGACGCGGCGGGGCTGGATTCCCCTTTGCCGATAAGGTGAATTCGCTGCGCACCGGGGCGGCCGCAGTCGTTGTGGTGAACGGCAGCGAGAGTGAGCCGGCCAGCTGGAAGGACCGCGCGCTGATGCGCCGCACGCCTCATCTGGTGCTCGACGGCGCCGTCGTCACCGCTCACGCCATCGGGGCGCGGGAGATCATCGTCGCCTGCCACGACGCCCTGGCCGCCCAGCGACTCAACGCCGCGATCGCGGAGCGGCGGGCGATGACCGGCCGGCACGGTCGTGCGGCCTCGATCCGCGTGCAGACCACCCGCAGTGGCTTCGTCGGTGGCGAGGCCGGTGCCCTGATGCAGACGCTCAACGCCGCCCCGGGCATCCCGACCGGCCGCAGGGTGCTGCCCACGATGGCCGGCGTGGCCGGAGCGCCGACGCTGGCCAGCAACGTCGAGACCTTCGCCCAGATTGCCATCCTGGCCCGGATGGGCTCCCACCACTTCGGCGAGACCGGGGCCCAGAGCGAGCCCGGAACGATGCTGCTCACCGTCGGAGGCTCAGTAGCCCACTCCGGCGTGCTGGAGGTCCCGACCGGGACGCCGCTATCCATCGTGCTGGCCGCCAGCGGTGCGAGCCAGCACCTGCAGGGCGTGATCCTCGGCGGCTACCACGGCAGCTGGCACCAGCCGATCGGCTCCATTCGACTCTCCCGTGCAGGCGTGCACGCCGCCGGCGGCTCCCTCGGCGCCGGCGTCGTGCTCGCCGTCGACGACACGACCTGCGCCCTCGGCGAACTGCAGCGAGTCACCAACTGGCTGGCCGAGCAGTCGGCCCGTCAGTGCGGCCCCTGCCGGTTCGGCCTGCCCGCTCTGGCCGCCGACGTCGCCGCCATCGCTCACGGCGACCAGCGGGGGGCCGAGGCGGCGCTGCGGCACGCCCGGGGCGTCACCGGCCGCGGCGCCTGCGCCCATCCCGACGGCACCGCTCGCTTCGTCGTCTCGGCCCTGCACGCCCTCCACGACGAGAGCGACGCGCATCTGCGAAACGGTGGCTGCGGCCGTCCGGTGACCGGGGTGCTGCCGCTATGAACCCGGCTAACGGCGCAGGCCGGCGCCTCGTCATCGACTGGACGCGCTGCGACGGACACGGTCTCTGCGCCGCACTGTCGGGCGGCGCCATCACCCTCGACGAGTGGGGTTACCCAATGCTGCCCATTCACAGCTTGAACCCAGCCGGCGGCCATGCCGGAGCAATCATCCAGCGGGATGCTAGGACGCTGCGCAGAATCGTTTCGCTCTGTCCGTCGCTGGCCCTGCGTCTGGAGACCGACGACGCCACAAGGAGATACCGATGAAGCCAGCCGCCCGCCGTTCCCCAGGGGGACCACGATGACCACGCTGCAGAGCTATCCGGCAGCCGTCTGCGCCCCCACCCGGACGGTGGACGTCGAGATCGTCGTTCCGGTCTACAACGAGGAGTCGAGCCTGCCGAGCAGCGTTCGCCGCCTGGCGGCCTACCTGGCTACCGACGCCTTCCCGTTCAGCTGGCAGATCACCATCGCCGACAACGCCAGCACCGACTCGACCTGGCAGTGCGCGATCGACCTCACCTACGAGCTGGACCACGTGCAGGCCGTGCACCTCGAACAGAAGGGTCGGGGCCGTGCGCTCAAGCAGACCTGGTCGGCCAGCACGGCCCGAGTCGTGGCCTACATGGATGTCGACCTCTCCACCGACCTGGACGGCCTGCTGCCGCTCGTCGCCCCGCTGCTGTCCGGACACAGCGACATGGCGATCGGCAGCCGGCTGGCCCGCTCAGCCCGGGTCATCCGCGGCCCGAAGCGGGAGTTCATCTCGCGCAGCTACAACCTGATCCTGCGCACCACCCTGCAGGCTCAGTTCAGTGACGCCCAGTGCGGCTTCAAAGCATTGCGGACCGAGGCCGCCCAGGCGCTGCTGCCGCACGTCGAGGACACCGCCTGGTTCTTCGACACCGAACTGCTCGTGCTCGCCGAGCGCAGCGGGCTGCGGATCGCCGAGGTGCCGGTGGACTGGGTCGACGATCCGGATAGCCGGGTCGACATCGTCGCCACCGCCGCCGCCGACCTCAAGGGCGTGGCCCGGATGGCGCGGGGAATCGGTCGCGGCACACTGCCGCTGCGTGATCTGCGTCAGCAGCTCGGACGCAATCCCCTTCCCGTTGCCGGTGTTCCCGCCTCACTGGCTACCCAGACGGTGCGCTTCGCCGCCGTCGGGGTGGCATCGACGCTGGCCTACCTGCTGCTCTTTCTCGTGCTGCGGGGCCCGCTGGGAGCGCAGCCGGCCAACCTGCTCGCCCTGCTGGTGACCGCGATCGCCAACACCTCGGCCAACCGGCGCTTCACCTTCGGCGTCCGCGGCTCCGGTGCGGCCCGGCACCAACTTCAGGGGCTGCTCGTCTTCGCGCTCGGTCTAGCTCTGACCAGCGGCTGCCTGCACCTGCTCTCCGTCGTCGCTCCGAACGCCGGACGCGCGACCGAACTCTTCGTCCTGCTTATGGCCAACCTGGCCGCGACCGTGCTGCGATTCGTGCTGTTTCGCATGTGGGTCTTCACCCGAAAGGAAATGGCGTGACCACACTTCTCGACTCCTCCTCTGACGTGGTCATACCACCACCCGGGGATGAGAACTCGCCGACAATCAAGGCTGAATCGCCGGTTCGGCGCCGCCTCGGGGTCGCCGCCCTGCTGATCGCCACCGCCGTCCTGTACATCTGGAACCTCGGCGCCTCCGGCTACGCGAACGAGTTCTACGCCTCAGCCGTCCAGGCCGGCACCAAGAGCTGGAAGGCGTTCCTCTTCGGATCCTCCGACTGGGGCAACTCGATCACCGTCGACAAGCCCCCGGCATCACTCTGGCCGATGGAGCTCGCCGGACGCATCTTCGGCTTCAATTCCTGGAGCATGCTGGTTCCCGAAGCGCTGATGGGTGTGGCTGCGGTGGGATTGCTCTACCTCACCGTCAAGCGTTGGTTCGGGACCACCGCCGGCTTCATCGCCGGGACGCTCTTCGCGCTCACCCCGGTGGCGGTGCTGATGTTCCGCTTCAACAACCCGGACGCCATGCTCACCCTGCTGATCGTCGCCGCGGCCTACTGCGTCACCCGGGCGATGGATTCGACTCGCACCCGCTGGCTGCTGCTCTGCGGCGTGGCTCTGGGTTTCGCCTTCCTCACCAAGAGCCTGCAGGGTTTTACGGTGATTCCGGGCTTCGCCGTCATGTATCTGGTAGCCGCCCCGACGTCACTGCGACGGCGTCTGCTGCAGCTGCTGGCCGCCGGTGGGGCGCTGTTGGCCAGCGCCGGGTGGTGGATCGCCATCGTGGCCTTCTGGCCGGCCGGTAGTCGCCCCTACATCGGCGGTTCGACCAACAACAGCGCGCTGGAACTCGCCTTCGGTTACAACGGCCTGGGACGCATCACCGGCGGATCCGCCGGCAACGGTGGCGGCGCCAACTTCAGCGGCAGCACCGGGCTCTTCCGTCTCTTCAACAGCGAGATGGGGACGCAGATCTCGTGGTTGCTCCCGGCGGCGCTGATCGGATTGGTCGCAGTCTCGGCACTCTCCCGACGAGCTCCGCGCACCGACCACAGCCGGGCCGCGATGATTCTCTGGGGCGGCTGGCTGCTGGTGACCGGCATCGTGCTCAGCTTCGCCAGTGGCACGATCCACTCGTACTACACGATCGAGCTCGCTCCGGCGATCGCGGCGCTCGTCGCCATCGCGTCGGTGACGCTCTGGCGGTTGAGGGCGGAGCTGAACGCCCGGCTGACGATGGCGATCGGTGTCCTGGCCACCGGCATCTGGGGCTACGAACTACTGCAGCGTGACGCCAGCTGGCACCCTTGGATCTCCTACCTACTGGTGGTGGCAACCGTCGTCGCCGTAGCGGCGCTGCTGATCCCGGTGCAGCGGTGGAGCCGAGCGCTGGTCGTCGGATTGGTGGCCGGCCTGATCGTCCTCGGTGGCGGATCGGCGGCCTACGCAGTATCGACCGCCAGCACCGCGCATACCGGCTCCACGCCGAGTGCGGGACCGGCCGCAAGTGGTGGGTTCGGTGGCGGTGCTTCCGGGGGCGGTGGCTTCGGCGGACGGGGCGGTGGCGCCCCGACCGGCGGCACCGGCGGCGGCGGTTTCGGTGGCGGCACGGGTGGACCTGCCGGCAACGGTGGCACCCCACCGAGCGGCGCGCCGGGCGCTACCAGTGGCTCGACCGCCGGCGGCACCGCGACCGGGGGCGGCACGGGTGCGGCGAGCAGCTCGAACTCGGCGCTCGTCGCGCTGCTGAAGGCGGCCGGCACCAAGTGGTCGGCGGCGACCATCGGCTCGCAGACCGCGGCGACGCTGCAACTCAACAGTGACACCGACGTGATGCCGATCGGTGGCTTCACCGGAAGCGACAACTCACCCACCCTGGAGCAGTTCAAGGCACTCGTGGCCCAGGGCGAGATCCGCTACTTCATCGCCGGCGGCGGTGGTGGCGGTGGCTTCGGTGGCGGTCAGAGCGGAAGCAGCAGCATCACCAGCTGGGTCGAGTCGAACTTCAGCTCGAGCACGGTGGGCGGCAGCACGGTCTACGACCTGACCAAGGCGGTCACGTCGTGACCGGTCTCATCGACCATCAACCGGCCGAATACAGCGCGGAGAGCGGCACGTTCGGCCATCTGAGAGGGACGGGAGCCTCGGCGAAGGTGGGCACATCGTCGCCGAGGCCCTCCGGCCGGCTCCGCGACCGGTTCAACCCGCGGCGGCACGCCGCGCTGATCACCCTGCTCGCGGGTACCGCACTGCTCTACCTCTGGGGGCTGTCGAAGTCGGGCTGGGCCAACGAGTTCTACGCCGCGGCCGCCCAGTCGGGCAGCAAGAGCATCACCGCGTTCCTCTTCGGCTCGCTGGACCAATCCAACTTCATCACCGTCGACAAGCCCCCGGCCGCCCTCTGGGTCATGGACATCTCGGTGAAGCTCTTCGGCGTCAACTCCTGGTCGCTGCTGGTTCCCCAGGCGCTGGAGGGAGTGGCCGCGGTCGGGCTGCTCTACGCGGCAGTGAGCCGGGTCTGCGGGCGTAGGGCCGGGCTGTTGGCCGGCGCCGTACTGGCCTGCACCCCGGTGGCCACCCTGATGTTCCGCTTCAACAACCCCGACGCCCTGCTCGTCCTGCTGATGACGGCGGCCGCCTATGCAACCGTGCGAGCCATCGAGAAGGCCAGCCTGCGCTGGTTACTGCTGGTGGGGTCGCTTATCGGTTTCGCGTTCCTGACCAAGATGCTCCAAGGATTACTGGTCGTTCCGGGCTTCGCCGCCGCCTATCTGGTGGTCGCCCCGACATCGCTGCGGCGCCGTGTGCTGCACTTGCTGGCCGCCGCCGGGGCGCTGGTCATGTCAGCCGGTTGGTGGATCGTCCTGGTCCAACTCTGGCCGTCGGGGTCGCGTCCCTACATCGGTGGTACCAACACCAACTCGATCCTGGAACTCACCTTCGGCTACAACGGCATCGGCCGGCTCACCGGATCGAGCAACAACGGCAGCGTGAGCGGAACCGGTACCGGCTTCTCATCCAGCGAGACCGGTCTGACCCGCCTCTTCGGCTCGGAGATGGGGACGCAGATCAGCTGGCTCATCCCGGCCGCCCTGCTCAGCCTGGCCGCCGTCGGCTACCTCACCGCTCGACGCCGGCGCACCGACCTGCTCCGGGGCAGTCTCATCCTCTGGGGCGGCTGGCTGCTGGTCACCGGCCTGGTGCTCAGCTTCGCCAGCGGCATCATCCATCCGTACTACACGGTGGCCCTGTCGCCGTCGATCGCGGCGCTGGTCGGAATCGGGGTGACCACGCTCTGGCGCACCCGCCGCCTGGAGTTCTCCCGCTGGGCGTTGACCGCCGTCATCGCCGCCGGCGCCTGGTGGACCTTCGAGTTGCTCGGACGGGCCAGTTGGAACCCGTGGCTGCGCTGGATCGTGCTGCTCGCCGGCGCGGTGGCGGTCGCGGGCATCTTCGTCCCGCGCAGCCTGCTGGCCCGTCCGGGGCTGGTGGTGGCTCCGGCGGTGGCCGTCGCGCTGCTGGCCGGTCCACTGGCCTATTCGATTCAGACCGCTTCGACCTCGCATACCGGAGCGATCCCGTCAGCCGGCCCATCGAGCAACACCGGGTTCGGCGGCGGCTTCGGTGGCGGTCGTCCGGGTGGCGGATTCGGCGGTGCAGGCGGTGCTGGGAATGCAGGTGGTACTGGCGGTACAGGCGGTACTGGCTTTGGCGGCCAGAACGGCGGCGCCGCAGGCGGTGGCTTCGGTGGCCGCGGAATTGGTGGCGGCACCGGCGGCGGGATGGGCGGCGGATTGGGTGGTGCGACCACCGTCAGTTCGGCCCTCACCAGTGCGCTGAAGACCAACGCCGCCGACTACAAGTGGGCCGCCGCGACGACCGGCGACAACGAGGCCGCGTCCCTGGAGCTGGCCAGCGGGGAGGCGGTGATGGCCCTCGGTGGCTACAACGGGACCGACCCGGCCATCACATTGAGCGCGTTCAAGCAGTTGGTGGCCACGGGCCAGGTTCACTACTACGTGGCCGACAGCTCCGGCTTCATCGGATCGACCGACAAGTCGACCTCAACCGCCTACGCGATCCAGCAGTGGGTCACCTCGACCTACACGGCGACCACCGTCGGCGGCACCACCGTCTACGACCTCTCGCCGACCAGCTAAATCCCCCCGACCCCGACGTGGGGAGTTAAGTTCCCGGATTCCGGGAATTTAACTCCCCAAGATCGGCAGGAACGGGGCTAGTTCAGACCGGCGTAGGAGTGCAGGCCGGAGATGACGACGTTCACCACGAAGAAGTTGAAGGTCATCGCTCCGAAGCCGAGCAGGTTGATCCAGGCCGCACGCGAACCCTTCCACCCCGCGGTGGCCCGGGCGTGCAGGTAGCAGGCGTAGATGACCCAGGCGATGAAGGCCCAGGTCTCCTTCGGGTCCCAGCCCCAGTAGCGACCCCAGGCCGCCTCGGCCCAGATCGCTCCGGCGATGACGCCGCAGGTGTAGAGCGGGAAGGCGAAGGCGACCGTACGGTAGGCGACTCGATCGAGGGTCTCGGGAGCCGGCATCCGGGCACCGAGGGAGACCGGAAAGCGCACCTTCATCGGCTCTGTCGCATCGCTGAGGGCGTGAGCCGCGGCCAGCTTGTCGTAGCGATTGCGGATCAGGAAGAGGCTGGTGAGCACCGCACTGGTCAGCAGGATTCCCTCGGATGTCGCGGCGAGGGTGACGTGGATGGCCAGCCAGTACGACTGCAGGGCCGGCACCAGCGGGGCGTCCTTGGCGTACCAGACGGTGCCGGCCAGGAACATCACCAGGATCACCGGCAGCATCACGAAGAGGCCGAGGTAGCGGATCTGCGGGGCACGAGCAAGCACAGCCAGGAAGGCGAGCACCGCGATGAGCCCGGCCAGGGTGGCGAACTCGTACATGTTGCCCCACGGGATCCGGTCCGCGGCCACTCCGCGCAGGATCACCGAGCAGGCATGCAGCATCGCCCCGAGGATGGTGACCAGCACCGCGAGCTGCCCGAACCGGTCACCGGCGGAGCCGTGCCGCACTCCCGAGGCGGTGATCGAGTTCTCCGGCGGCACGACGACCGAGATACCGCGAGCAGCTGGTGTCCCGCCGGCACTCCCCGCACCGCTGGAGTCGGCACCGACCAGGCTGCGGGCGGCCATCACATTCGGCGTGGTCGAGGCGACCCGTCCACGTCGGCCGAAGGCGTACTCGGCGGCATACAGGATCATCGCCACGGAGTAGGTGGCGATCGCCGTCGTGAATAGCACGTTCGACAGGCTTGCGTAGTGTTCGTTGACCGCCACGGTCACGTCCTCTCGTCGCTCTGCGTTGCGTTAACCAGGTCGCTGCCGTCGGTGGCAGGAATCCTCTCGCCGGCCGGGCCGGAGCTCGCGCCGGTCTTCTGAGCCAGCTTGGCCAGCAGGCTGGCGAACTCGGCCGAGAAGTTGCCCGCGTCGCTGCGCGCGAGCCCACCGATGGAGATAACGGTAGGCGAGCCTGTCGATCCGCTCGCTGCGGGGGTGATCCGCAGCCAGATCCGGCGCCGGCGCACCGACAGCGAGCCGACCAGGCCGATCACCATGGCCCCGGCTGCGAAGAGCAGGTAGGTCTGCGACGGATCGTGGGAGACCTGCAGCGTCACCCAGGGCACCCAGCCGTCGAAGGTCACCTTGACGCCCTTGGCCGTGGTCGATTCACCGATTCGCAGGTTGGCCTGCCCGGTCTTGGTCAGGTCGGTCTTGTCGAGCGAACTCGTCGAGTGCGGCAGCCCGTCCGGGTGCAGGGTGCCTGTGTAGACGAAGATGCCGAGCATCGGGTCCTTCACCGTCGGCGACGCCGAGGTGTAGACGCCGGACGAGGTCTCGACCGGCGTCGGGGCGAAGAACCCCTCGACGCCGACCTCATTGGTGCCCGACTTCTGGGTCACCTCGAACGCGCCCTCCGACAGCAGGGTGGCGGCGTCGGTCGGGACGAAGTCCGCGGTGCGGTGGTAAACCGTCCCGTCCGGCATCGTCACCGTGATCGAAGGTGAGAAGCCGTGCCCGACCAGGTAGACCCGGTCGCCCTCCAGCCGTAGGGGATGGTTCACCGAGATTGCGGTGGCCTTCACCTGGGTCGAGTTGACGTTGGGCTGGTAGGTGACCGAGGCAAGGAACTTCGACGGCTGCCCGTCGGCCAGGTACTGCGCGTCGAACTTGGTGACGTTGACGCAGAACGGCGGCGGCGTCACCTTCCCCTCCGCGGCCAGCCGGCCCGGACGCGAGGAGTCGGCGAAGGCGCCGTTGCAGAACCCGGCACCCTGTTCGACCAGGTAGGAACTCTCGTAGCTGAAGAGGCGTCCGATCGCGATCAGCACCAGCGCGCAGAGCAGGGCGACGTGGAAGACGAGGTTGCCGGTCTCGCGGGTGTAGCCCTTCTCGGCCGAGAGGGTGACGACACCGCCCGGCTCCTCGCGACGCTCCACCCGCCAGCGGCGGCCAAGTGTGCGCCGGGCAGCAACGGCATACTCCTCAACCGGCAGCGCGGCCTGCAACCGGGCCGACTCGGGGAGGCGGTCGAGGTTCTTCGGCGCCTTCAACGGCCGGCTCGTCGCGTTACGCAGGTGCAGCCGAATTCGCGGGATGAGACAGCCGACCAGCGAGATGAACAGCAGCAGGTAGATCGCGGCGAACCATGGAGTGCCGAAGACGTCGAACATGCCGATACGGTCGAGGAAGGTTCCCCACGCCCCGTGGCTGGCCAGGTAGGCCTGGACTTTGACCGGGTTCAGCGGCCGCTGCGGCAGCAACGACCCCGGCACCGCGGCGACGGCGAGCAGGAAGAGCAGGATCAGCGCGGTGCGCATGCTGATCAGTCGCCGCCAGGCTCGGCGGATCACGCGGATCGGGTTCACAGGTCAGCTCCGAGCCCGGTGTTGCCGTAGGTCGCCAGCACGCTCATCCAGTGATCCCAGAGTCCGGTGACCAGCAGAATGCCCATGAGAATAAGGGCAGCCCCGCCGATCCGGCTGACGACACCGGCGTGCCGGCGGACGAAACCCAGGGCCGAGGTGGCCCAACCGAAGCCGAAGGCCACCAGCAGAAAGGGGATCCCGAGACCCACGCAGTACGCGGCGGTGAGGAAGGCACCGCGGGCCGCCGATCCCTGGCTCAGGGCCATCGACGTCACCGCGCTCAGGGTGGGGGTGAGGCAGGGCGTCCAGGCCAGACCGAAGGTGATCCCCAGTAGCGGCGCGCCGATCAGCCCGGCCCGCGGACGGGCGTGGATCTTCACCTCGCGCTGCAGGAAGGGAATCCCACCCAGGAAGACGATCCCGAGCAGGATGGTGATCGAGCCGAAGATGCGCTCGAGGGTCTGCTTGTGTACCTGGATCGACTCACCGAGCGTGCCGAAGAGCAGCCCGCCGGCCACGAACACGGCGCTGAAACCAAGGATGAATAGCGACGTTCCGATGATTGTGCGGCGGCGGACGTGCGCCTCATCGGCTCCGGTGATCCCGGCGACGTAGGCCAGGTAGCCGGGCACCAGGGGCAGCACGCAGGGTGACAGGAAACCGACCAGCCCGACGAGCGCGGCGACTCCGGCCGCGACCATCACCGGTCCGGTGTTGATCGTGTCGACGAACGTGCCGCTGGCCAGGTTCGTCACGACTCGGCTTGCAATGCGGTCAGTGTCGGCTTCAGGTCGGCCGGGAGCACGCGGACGGCGTACACGGCGGCGACCCGGTGCTGCTTGTCCAGCAGCACGGTCATGGGCAGGGCAAGGACCGGGATGTGCCCCATCTGCAGCGGCACCTTGGCCGACTGGTCGTAGACGACGGGGTAGGTGACGCCCTCGTCCTTGGCGAACTCCGTCGCGGTCGAGGTCGAGGCCTCCTTGGTGGCCACCCCGACGAAGGCGACACCGCTGGGCGCCAGCTCTTTGTAGAGGTTCGCCAGCTGCGGGGTCTCACTCTGACACGGGACGCACCAGGAAGCGTAGAAGTTGATGAGGGTGACCTTGCCGTCGGTGCTGGCCAGGTTGAAGGCGGAGCCGTCGAGCAGCTTGGCCGAGACCGCGCCGACCGGCTTACGGTCCTTCTCCGGGATGACCTGACCCTTGCTGGTGACGCCGACGAACTGGTAGCCCTTGGTCGAAGAGTCGGCCACCGCGTCCTTCCCGGTGCAGCCGGCCAGCGTGAGCGCGGTCACCAGGACAGCGGCTAGGGCGAGCAGACGGCGGGAAGGCACCTGACCAGTGTGCAAGAAGGCACGACGGATTGCGAAACCGCCCCGAAATACTGTGCTCCAGGTTGCTCTAGGCGTGTGAGAAGACTGAACGGGGGCTGTTCGCCCGGTGTGCGTGCCGGGTGCACGCGGCCGCTCTGGCTCTAGGCGCCGGCCCCGACGCCGGCCGGGAGAACCGCGGCCGGTTCGGCGTAGTCGACCTTCACGATGAGCTCGTCCATGAAGGTCAACGTCGTCACCGAGGCCAGCGAGCACTGCCGAGACCGCGGGTCGTGGGCCAGCCGCAGCCCCTCGGCATAACGGCGGGCGGCGACCACGGGCAGCTGGTGAGTCACGCAGACGGCCTCCTTGCCGTCGGCACGATCGCGAGCGGTCCGGGCCGCGGCGAGGACCCGCAGCGCCACCTGCTGGTACGGCTCACCCCAGGACGGGCGGAGCGGATTCACGAAGAGGCGCCAGTTACGGGGGTCACCGAAGAGCGAACCGAGGTTCTGACCACCGGCGACCCGGCGACCTTGCAGGGCGTTGTCGGCCTCGATGAGACGCTCGTCGATGGCCACCGGCAGCTCCAGGGCCGCAGCCAGCGGAGCGGCCGTCTGCCGGGCCCGCTCCAGCGGTGAGGAGACTAGGTAGCCGACGTCCCGTTCGGCCAGATACGCCCCGGCTAGCTTGGCCTGCGCCTGCCCGAGGTCGGAGAGTCGGAAACCCGGCAGCCGCCCGTAGAGGACCTTCTCCGGGTTGTAGACCTCGCCGTGGCGAAGCAGGTGAACGACCGCCTTAGCCATCGGCGT
This sequence comes from Jatrophihabitans sp. GAS493, assembly GCF_900230215.1. Lineage (NCBI taxonomy): Bacteria > Bacillati > Actinomycetota > Actinomycetes > Jatrophihabitantales > Jatrophihabitantaceae > Jatrophihabitans > Jatrophihabitans sp. GAS493. The sequence goes on from NZ_LT907982.1 coordinate 346,717, forward strand.
TGCCGCCACCCGAACCCGCGGCCGGGGCGACGAAAGGATCCAGCGCCGGGTCCAGCTCAGCTGGGTCCAGCGCAGCCGGCGCCTCGAGCGCGGTGCCTGCCGGCTGACCGGCGGCGGTGGCGTCCTGATTGCGAATGGGGGGTGCGCTCAGATGCGGGAGTTCGAGCTGTTTCAATGCTCTCCGCGCGATTACCTGCTGGTGGGTTACGGTGCGCTCCGAACGTCCACGGCCGATGAAGCTGACCGCCCAGTGCAGCAGCGTGGTGATCCGGTTCTTGAAGCCGACCAGGTACATCAGGTGGATCACCAACCAGAGCACCCACGCGATGAAGCCGGAGAACCGGAACTTACCGACGTCGGCCACCGCACGGAAGCGCGAGATGGTAGCCAAGCTGCCCTTGTCGAAGTAGTGGAACGGCTCCTTCGGCGCCTTCCCGGTGACCTTGCGGTCGATCTGCTGGGCCGCGTACTTGCCGCCCTGCATCGCCACCTGGGCCACGCCCGGATACCCCTTCAGCGACATCATGTCGCCGATGATGTAGACGTCCGGGTGGCCCGGCAGGGTGAGATCGGGCTGGACCTCGATGCGCCCGGAGCGGTCGATCGGCGCGCCTGACTGCTCGGCCAGCGTCTTGCCGAGCGATGAGGCCCGCACTCCGGCGGCCCAGACCATGCAGCGGCTCTGGATGCGGTGGTGGTCACCGTGGTCGTCGGCGATCTCGAGGCCGAGGTGGTCGACGTCGACGACCCGGGCGTTCAGCCAGACGTCGATACCCATCTTGCCGAGCTGGGAGGCGGCGGTGGCCGAGAGCTTGCTGCCGAAGGTGCTGAGCACCGAGCCCATCGCGTCGACCAGGACTACCCGGGCCGCTTTCGGATCGATGCTGCGGAAGTTGTGCTTGAGGGTGCGGTGAGCGAGTTCGGCGATCTGGCCGGCCATCTCCACGCCGGTCGGGCCGGCGCCGACGACGACGAACGTCAGCCACTCCTTACGGATCTCGGGGTCTTCTTCGAGTTCGGCCATCTCGAAGGCGTTGAAGATACGGCCGCGCACCTCGAGGGCGTCGTCGATGCTCTTCAGGCCGGGGGCGTCGTGGCTGAACTCGTCCTTGCCGAAGTAGGAGGTGAAGGCGCCTGCTGCGACGATCAGGCTGTCGTAGTCGGTGAGCCGATCCTCGCCGAAGGCCGTCGAGGTCACCGTCTTCTTGTCGATATCGATATCGGTCACGTAGCCCAGCAGCACCCGGATGTTCTTCTGCTTCGACAGGATCTCGCGAGTGGCCGGGGCAATCTCGCCCTCGGAGAGGATGCCGGTGGCTACTTGGTATAGCAACGGCTGGAAAAGATGGTGACTGGTCCGGCTGATCAGCGTCACATCCACGTTGGACTTGGCCAGTTTCTTGGCGGCGAAGAGGCCACCGAACCCAGACCCGATGATGACGACGTGGTGCCGCTTTCCGACGACTGGCTGCGCAGTGCTCATAGCTCCAGCATAAGTACCGCTGGGTGGCGGAGACGTTTCCGCGCTGTGACGTTGCAGCCAGTGAGGCTCTGAACACCGCAATGGACCGGTTGTCCAGAGGTTTCGAAGATTCTCGAATCGGGCGCGGTGACGGTGTGACCTTCGGCGCGGACAGCTCTCGCAGACCGTGGGCATCGCTACTATTCGCCTGATCGGCGTGAGGGGGTCAGATCGATTTGGCTACGCTAACAGTGCGCTTTCCAGCCGGTCGTCCGATGGCTCTAGCGGTTGCGTTCGACCCGCTCGCGACGGTCCAAACAAGCTTGGTGGAACTGTTCGGCCCACTCCGACAGGGCACCGACGACTCTACGCTCGGAAGCCAACCGCCTTGCCAAGGCCGTAGACATGCCGACGTTGCTTTCAACCATTCAGTTTGCCAACAAGCCGGGGCTTGAAAAGTTTCTTTGGCCTGACGCCGATACCGCCGGAATGCAATCACTGCACGAGCAAATCGAGCAATTGGCGATCAACGGAGATTTCGACGGCGAGTTCGGTCCTCAACTGGTCGGGTTCGCGACCCGAAACCTTGCGGTGCGAGGCCGCTCGACCTCGGACACAGTCGATCCTGACGCCCTTGCGCTACTCGTTGGAGATGTCCGGGCAAAGATTCTTCGCAGGGCAATTACCCCTTCGACTACAACCGAACTGGCGAACGATCTGGGCTACAGCCCGAGCACGATCTCCCACCATCTCAAGGCATTGACGAACGCCGAAGCTGTCGAGAGCCATCGCAGTCAATGGTTCGTGTACTACCGCCTCACCGACGTCGGCTGGCAGCTCTTGAGCCTGTACACCTGACACCCGACCGCAGCCGTCTGGCGCCGCCGCTTCTAGCCTTGCGGCGGCGCCATTCGGAGCTGATGGTCCCTCCCGCAACCCATCTGCGGCCCATCCCCGCAACAAGGAAAGCCCATCGATTGCCCGGAGTAAATGCCATTCGACGATCTTCGAATCACCCGTTCGACTACCGGAAGCGATTTCCACCAACAAAGACAAGGAATCTCCGAAACGTTGCAGGTCGTGCGAAAGATCACAGATCTAAGGTCAATCGCCGCGACAGGTAACCCGAACGCAACCCAGTGTCACGGGTGGGCATGAAGCAATGCATTCGGATGCGCCTCCGTCGGCCACGGTGACGCGCATTCGCGATACTCTTTCGAAGCGATTGGAGGACAACGAGTGGCACTAAGCATCGCAGTGGATCACCGAACTCGGGTCCACGTCGCGACGGACCTCATTGGGACCGTACAGACCAGCCTGGTAGAGCTCTTCGGACCACTTCGCGGGCGATTGCCGGAGAGCGTTCAGGAGGATGCCAGACGCCGAGCACGCCACCTCAACCTGGACGTACTGGTCTCTGCCGTCTGTTGCAATCGCAGTTCCGGCCTCGAGGAATTCCTTTGGCCTGCAGTATCGACCAAGCGCTCGAACACGCTCTCGGACCTGATCGATGAGATGGAAGCCACGCCGGCTGATGCCGTGGTGCGGGAGTTTGTCGCCCATTCAAGTGGTCGCGTGACGGCACGCGAACGTCCTTGGCTGGATTCCCCAGATGCCACCCTGCGCACCTACATATTGACGCTGCGCCGGTACGTGGCGGAGGTTCTTGAGAGCGTGTACCCGCGATTCGAAGCCCGCGTCGTCGCCGAAGCCGCCTACCTCACCGACCTCGTCCATCGAGCCGACATCGACACGAATCTGCTGGGCCTGCACCCAGATCTGGTAATTCGCAACGGTGCCGTGCGGCTCCCATCGTCAACCGTCGACGAGGAACGTACGCAATGCCCGGTCATTCTGCTGACCCCGATGATCTGCTCCGCCGCGACCTTCACCTTCAACGGTGTGGGGGACGATGACACGGGTGGTGTCCAGATGATCGGGTTTGCCACTCAGGCGCTGCAGGTCACCGGCCCCTCGCCGGCAACGCCTAGGCCGGACCCTCTCGCGACCCTGCTCGGCGACGCACGCGCCCGGATCCTGCGGGCACTCTTCGTCCCGGCCACGACCACCGAACTCGCCAACGACCTGAACTACAGCCCAAGCACCGTGTCGCATCATCTCAAAGCGCTCACCAAAGCTGGCGCGATCGAGAACCATCGGAGTCACTGGTTCGTCTACTACCGGCTCACCGACATTGGGCGGCAACTGCTCCTGCTTTACAGCTAGGGGATTCTGCGGGCGGCCGCCGGGACCGCGATACCGACCAGTCCCCGCAGCGTGCCGATCGTGAAATCCACCCAGTCGAAGGAGTCCCGCCACACCGCGATCTGCCCGTCGGCCACCACGAAGCGGCCATAGACCCAGAACCGGATGTGCAGCCGCCCAAAGGTCAGTTCGTCGTAACGGTCGGTCAACACGACACTTCCGTCGGCCGCGATGTGATGCACACGCACCGCGAAACTCATCCGCCCCGGCCGCAGCAGGAGTCGCGCCAGCCGAGCCAAGGCAGCCCGTCCATGCACGGTGGGCAGCGAGACGTTGATGTACTCGAGATCGTCGGCGACCAGGCCAAGCGCCGCGTCTACGTCGCTGCGTTCCAGCGCGTCCAGGAAGGATTGGACGACAGCGATCGCCGTCGTGCTGGTTGCCGGATCAGCGGTCACGACGGGTTGTTCGCCGCCTGGGCTGCGGCGGTGGCGGCCAGCGGCAGCGCTTCGGCGATCCGGTCGATCACATTCGCGTCATGGGCCGCCGAGACGAACCAGGCCTCGAAGGCACTCGGCGGCAGGTACACTCCGGCATCCAGCATCGCGTGAAAGAAGGCCTTGTAAATAAGGGGATTCGCATTCTGGGCGCGCTGCGCGCCGGCGAAGTCACGCACCGGTTCGTCGGTGAAGAAGATCGAGAAGAGGCTCCCCGCGTGCTGCACGCGATGCACCACCCCGGCGTCGCTGAGCGCGGCCGAGGCGAGCTTGCCGATCTGGTCGGCGGCGGCGTCGAGCTTGGCGTAGACGTCCGGGGTGCAGTTGCGCAGCGTCGCCAATCCGGAGGCGACCGCGACCGGATTGCCCGACAGCGTGCCGGCCTGGTAAACCGACCCGCTCGGCGCCAGGTGCGACATGATGCTCGCTTTGCCGCCGAAGGCCGCCGCCGGCAATCCGCCGCTCATGACCTTGCCGAAGGTGAAGAGGTCGGCCTCGACCGGGTCCAACCCGTACCAACCGGCAGCCGAGACGCGAAACCCGGTCATCACCTCGTCCGAGATGAGCAGGGCTCCATGGCGGGCAGTGATCTCCCGTAACCCGGCGTTGAAACCCGGGTCGGGGGCAACCGCGCCCATGTTCCCGGCGGCTGCCTCGGTGATGATGCAGGCGATATCGGCTCCGCCGGCGGCGAAGGCGGCCTCGACCGCGGCCAGATCGTTGTAGGGGAGCACGATCGTCTCGGCCGTCTGTGCACCGGTGACGCCGTCGGTGTCGGGCTGGGCGAAGGTCACCACGCCGGAGCCCGCCGCGGCCAGCAGCGCGTCGACGTGGCCGTGATAGCAGCCGGCGAACTTCACCACCTTGTGCCGCCCGGTGACGCCACGGGCGAGGCGGATCGCACTCATGGTCGCCTCGGTGCCGGAGTTCACCAGACGCACCTGCTCCAACGCACCTCCCGAGCCGACCGCATTTACCCGGTTGATCAACTCCTCGGCCAGCTCCACTTCGCCGAGGGTGGGAGCGCCGAAGGAGAGACCGGTGACGGCCGCCTCCCGCACCGCCTCGACGACGGCTGGATGGGCGTGCCCGAGCACCATCGGACCCCAGGAGGAGACGAGGTCGACGTAGGTCCGTCCGTCGGCGTCGGTGAGGTACGCCCCCTGCCCGCGAACCATGAAACGGGGCGTGCCGCCGACCGCTTTGAAGGCACGGACGGGCGAGTTGACTCCACCGGGGATGACCCGCTGGGCACGGTCGAAGAGTTGGGCGGAGATGGGTGCGTCGGTCACGCTGCCTACTCTGCCACCGGGGTGGCGAGCGTACGCACCATGACCACCCGATCAGCTATGTGATCCAGTCCGACCGCCCGCTCAGCCGTCCGGATCGACTCCAGGCCGGGGCTCAGCTTGCCGGCCCGCACGAAGCCGCGGGCTGCGAAGAATGGCCCGTTCCAGGCAACGTCGGCATAGGTGGTGAGGGTGAGAGCCTGGTAGCCGCAGTCCGCGGCCCAGACGCAGACGCTCTCGAGCAACGCTGAGCCGATCCCGTGGCGCATGTTCGCCGGCAGCACGGCCAGAGCCGACAGGTGCGCCCGCCCGTCAACCACTCTGAGCCGGGCAACACCGACGAGCGGGTCGCCGGCGCCCATCGTGACCAGCTCCTGGAAGGCGGCGTCGGCCGGCTCCCCGGATGGCTGCGGCAGGTAGCCGGCGACGGTGAAGAGGGCGCCCGATCGCTCGACGATCTCATCCACGGTGTCTGCGTCGTCGGCGGGGAGCACCCGGATCGGGTGATCGGCTCCCGGGCGGACGCGGAGCACGTCGATGAGACGCTCCGGATCGCGGGTCGGCACGATGATGGTGCTGTCGTCCACCAGCAGCAGGGTCACATCCTGAAAGCCACGCGGCGACCCTTCGCCGACCATTCGGCCGAGCACCCGGTAGGTGGTGGCGTCCTCCTCGGCCAGCCCGACAATGCTCGAACGCTCCAGAACGTCGGCGGCAACGCGGACCTGCGTGGTCGTCACGACCAGCGATCGGCGCGCGCTGGCGGCCCGGGTGGCGAGAACGTCCGCGCCTACGACTATCGCGAAGGCGGCGACCCAGAGGAGTACGTGCGCCCATCCGGAGCCGACGACCAGGTCGAAGATCAGCCCGCCGACGAGGAAGGCGGCCAGCACCCAGGCCGTCGCGTACCCGCGGGGGGCCTCGACATACACAACGTCCTCCGGAGCGGGCAGCGGAGGTTGGGCCGGCGACGCTTCAGGAAGCTCCGGCACTTGGGCCGGCTGCCCGTCGGGATTCACCGCAGCAGACGGGCGGCGTCCACGGCCCAGTAGGTCAGGATCGTGGATGCACCGGCGCGCTTGATCGAGGTGAGCGTCTCGAGCATGACTCGCTCGCGCTCCAGCCAGCCCCGCTCGGCGGCGGCCTCGACCATCGCGTACTCGCCGCTGACCTGGTAGGCGGCGACCGGCACCGGAGAGGCGTCAGCGACTACCCGCAGCACGTCCAGGTACGGCAGGGCCGGCTTCACCATCACCATGTCGGCCCCCTCGGCCACGTCGAGGGCAACCTCGGCCAGTGCCTCGCGGGTCGAGCGCTGATTGTCCTGCTGGTAGCTCTTGCGGTCCCCCTGCAGCGAGGAGTCGACCGCCTCACGGAAGGGCCCGTAGAAGGCGGAGGCGTACTTCGGCGCGTAGGCCAGGATTGCGGTGTCGAGGAAGCCCTCGGCGTCGAGTGCAGCTCGGACGGCGGCAACCTGGCCGTCCATCATGCCGCTGGTTCCGACCACGTGAGCGCCGGCCCGGGCCTGGGCGATCCCCATCGACGCGTACCGAAGCAGGGTGGCGTCGTTGTCCACCGCACCCGCCTCGTCGAGGACGCCGCAGTGGCCGTGGTCGGTGAACTCGTCAAGGCAGAGGTCGGCCATCAGCACGGTCTCGTCCCCGAACTCAGCGCGGAGGTTGCGGAACGCAACGTTGAGGACGCCGTCCGGGTCGTCGGCGCCGGAGCCGATCGCATCCTTGCTGGTTGGGACACCGAAGAGCATCAGGCCGCCAACGCCCGCCTCAATGGCATCGTGGGCCGCCTTGATCAGCGACTCCTGGCTGTGTTGAACGACGCCCGGCATCGAGCTGATCGCGATCGGCTCAGTGCTGGCCTCGCGGACGAACATCGGCAGGACGAGGTCGGCTGGACGCACCGAGGTCTCGGCAGTCAGGCGGCGCAGCGCGGCGGTGGCACGCAGACGACGCGGGCGAGAGACGGGAAACCCAGGAAGTACCGGCAGTTCAGTCACCGAATCAGCCTACGCCGGGCGGAGCGGGGCGGATGCTGGTTGTCGCGGACCTAACGTCGGCTCTGCCGGTCAGAACAGGGGCGGCATCGGTCCGGTGACGTGTCGACCGACTCTTTCGTCACCCGATTCGCCGATTGAGCTGACGACAACCTTGTTGCGGCCACTGTTCTTGGCTCGGTAGAGGGCGGTGTCGGCGGCTTGCAACAACTCGTCCATGGTCACACCGTGGTCAGGGAAGCAGGCCAGCCCGATAGACAGCGATAGCGTCGGGGCCGGGAGGTGCTCTGTGTCCAATTGAATGTTCCGCACCTCTTGGCGAATGCGCTCCGCCACGACGAACGCCTCATGCGCAGTAGCGCGCGGGAGTAAGGCAACGAACTCCTCGCCACCGAACCGGCCAACGCTGTCGTAGTCGCGAAGTTCGTCCCTCAATAGGTCGGCGATGGCGAGAATCGCCTGATCGCCTACCAGGTGGCCGTATCCATCATTCACTGCCTTGAAATGATCGAGGTCGAGTAGCAGCACCGCGACCGGCTCACGCTCACGTTCAGCCCGCGCGAGTTCACGGACACCAATCCGATGCCAGGTGGGCGCGTTCAGCAGCCCGGTCTTTGGATCCATAGATGCGTCGTCTTCCAACTGCCGAACCAGCGCAGCCCTCTGCAGAACGATTGTCAGCGGCACGCCGAGCGCGACAAGTGTGGGTTCGCGAAGCGCGGCGAACGCCACCAGCGCGCCGAGACACAGGGTCGCAAGTTCAATGAGGTTGTCTTCTATTGTCCCGACAAAGGTCCCAATTGGTTGCGATCCGACTGCTAGCCGAATCGCCGCAGCCACCAAAGCAGTGTTTACAAACATGAACACCAGGATCGTGGTCCCGAATGCGATCGGAAGCACAATAAACCGCGGTGCATAATCTAGAACTCGCGGGATAAACTCCAAAGTCGATTGCGCTAAGACTAATGCGATCGCAACTGACGCGCACGTGTAAATCTGGCGATACGCTGGCAGTCCGGCAGATTTCAATTGTCTGAACCAAAGGTAAAGGCGAAAAGCAACGAGAAATATTAATGCCAGACCAGGCGACAAAACAACAATGGCCGCCATCATCCAGACCGAAGTCATGTCGATGAACCGCGCGCCTCGCACCCTGTGCAGCAAGCGAGCAGCACTTCGCCCGATCTCCTCGAAGAGGAACGCAAAGACTAGGAAACTCAAGAATCTCAGGAGTTCGAGCGATGTAGGACGCATCGACGCCCAGCTCATCACCGCAAGCGTCAAGGCGATGAGATCCACCCCAACTACGAGAGCAATGACACTGCCCGAATTATTCCGTATGCCGGAATTTTGAGTCGAGGCGCGAGGGAGCCACTTCCGAGTAGCCCCAGCTCGCTTCATAATTAAACTCCACACTGTTCGCGTCGCTAGCCTAGATTAGCCCAGCGTGCGCACACTGTCACTCCCGCCTCTCGCTAAGGCATGGACGACGGAGATCATCAACCGGCGATCTTCGGCCACATGCACGGCGAACGTCGCTAAGCGAGGATCTACTGCCGTCAACACTGGAGCTCATATTCGCAACGATTAAGTGACGCCCGACACATTCACAAGGGAGCTGAATCGTGATTGCCATCTATCAAAAACAGATCACCTAACAGTAATCACACATGCATGCCCAGTCGGAAAGGAAGGTTCACGTCGTGACCGTCGTCAACTGGAGCTAGAGCACCCACCACCAACGAACCACCACACACACGAAGGAGACACCGCAATGACCGTCGTCAACTGGAGCTAGAACACCCACCACCAACGAACCACCACACACACGAAGGAGACACCGCAATGACCGTCGTCAACTGGAGCTAGAACACCCACCACCAACGAACCACCACACACACGAAGGAGACACCGCAATGACCGTCGTCAACTGGAGCTAGAACACCCACCACCAACGAACCACCACACACACGAAGGAGACACCGCAATGACCGTCGTCAACTGGAGCTAGAACACCCACCACCAACGAACCACCACACACACGAAGGAGACACCGCAATGACCGTCGTCAACTGGAGCTAGAACACCCACCACCAACGAACCACCACACACACGAAGGAGACACCGCAATGACCGTCGTCAACTGGAGCTAAGTGCTCACTGTGAGCCGAGCCCACCGTATGGCCAGCCAAATTCCGATGGCTGCTCCGACGCCCCCACTGAGCGCGACCGTTCTGTGGGCGCCGATACTCTCAGAAATTAAGCCAGCGCCCGCGATAGCCGCTCCCTGTAGCGCTATCAGGATCGAAGCCGCAAACCCCACGGCCGCGCCGCGCACCCTGCCAGGAACAGAGACCGTGAATTCCGCCATCGCGACCACGACGTAAGACGCGAGCGCGCCGGCAAGCACCCAGAGGGCGACGCTCACTGACGGATTCGACGTCAATCCGCACGGCACGGTCACGAGACCGACGGCGATGGCAGCGGGACACATCCAGGCGAGTCGTTGAACTTTGGTCAACCACCTTGTGGACAAGAAGGTCCCGACCGCAAGGCCTGTCGGCACAGCTGCCAGAAGCATGCCTACCGCCACGTCTCCCCCCTGCTCTGCCACGGCGTACGGAACCGCTATACCTTCTCGCATGGTTAACGACGCGGTTAGCCACACGAGGCCGGCCAATACACGTAGTCGCGGGTCCCCAAGCACAGCCCGTGCTCCTTGCATCGATGCTGTCAGCAGGTTGGCTCTTTCATTTCCAGCCTTGGTCGACGGATGATGACGCAACCGCGTGCGGGACTGAATAATGGCAGCCGACAGGAGGAAGCTGGCCGCGTCGACGGCGAGGCCCGTGCGGGGGCCGACAACCGCCACCACGACGCCCCCGACGGCGAAGCCCGCGACCTGGCTCAACTGATTTGAAATTGTTCGGAGCGCAGATGCGGCCGGAAAAACCTCGGCTGGCAACATCTCGGGAATCTCGGATAGCTCTGCGGTTGTGAACAATGAGCTCATCGCGGCTTCGATCGCGACGCACACAATTATCGCTGAGTCGGCCAAGCTTGGAATCGCCACGGCCAGCACGAGGACGAATCTGGCGGCGTCGCAGATCACCATTAGCCTGCGTCTCGGGTAGCGATCTGCGAGCCCGGACAGGAATAGCCCTCCTAGCACGGCAGGCAGGTAGGTCATCCCGAAGACCAACGCGGTCAGCGCTGCTGATCCCGTCCGCGAGAAGACGAGCACCGATATGGCGACACGCGTTAGCTGGTCTCCCAGCGCAGACTGCGTGTCGGCGATCCAGAGCCAGCGGAACTCCCGGACGCGCAGTGCGTCCCGAAAGGTCGGATTGCCGGTAGTCACTGTCACTGCGCCGACCTCACTCGACATCCGTCCATCGCGACTCGGGGTGGTCTCTTCCCGGATTCCGGGAAGCAGACACCCCAAGCGGCGAACTGCGACGAAGAGTTACCGGCGGCGGCTGGACTGCTTCTTGGTGGCCACCAGGGCAGCCTTCTCGCGCTCCTCGATGGCTCGCGCGGCGGCGTACTCGGCAAGTGCCTCGACAAGTGCACCGACGGTCGCCTCCTCCGGCTGGACGTCCACACGAAGTCCGAACTCGCGGGCGGTCGCTGCAGTCTGCGGACCGATAGCCGCAACCACAGTCTTCAAATGTGGTTTACCCGCAATACCCACGAGGTTACGCACCGTGGACGAGGAGGTAAAACATACCGCCTGGAAGCCACCGGACTTGATCGCGTCGCGAATCTCAGCCGCCGGCGGAGCAGCCCGGACGGTGCGGTACGCGGTGACGTCGTCGATCTCCCAGCCCCGCTCGCGCAGCCCGGCGGCCAGCGTCTCGGTGGCGATGTCGGCCCGCGGCAGCAGCACCCGGTCGATCGGATCGAGCACGTCGTCATACGGCGGGAAGTCCTGCAACAATCCTTCGCTGGACTGTTCACCGGACGGCAGCAGCTCCGGGTTGATCCCGAAGGCCCGCACCGCATCAGCCGTCGACTCGCCGACGCAGGCGATCTTCACACCGGCGAAGGCGCGCGCGTCGAGGCCGAACTCCTCGAACTTCTCCCGGACGGCCCGCACGGCATTGGTCGAGGTGAAGACGATCCACTCGTAGCGACCGGTGACCAGGCCCTTGATCGCCCGCTCCATCTGGGTCGGCGTCCGCGGCGGCTCGACGGCGATCGTCGGCACCTCGATCGGAACCGCGCCGTGCAGGCGAAGCCGGTCGCTCATGGTCGCCGCCTGCTCCTTGGTGCGCGGCACCAGCACCTTCCAGCTGTAGAGGGGACGCGACTCCCACCAGCCGAGCTTGTCGCGCTGTGCGGTGGCCTTGCCGATCGTCACCACCAGGGTGCCGGCCATCCCAACCGCGGCCAACTCCAGCTCGCCGAGGGTGCCGCTCACCGTCTGCTGACGAGTCCCGGTCGAATCACAACTAACCGTCACCGCGGTGTCCGGCTTCAGTCCGCCGGAGACCAGTCGCTCCCCGACGCTCTGCAGCTGAGCCGACGGGACACTGAGCACCAGGGTGCCCGGCGCGTGGGCCAGCGAGTCGAAGTCGACCGACTCCAGGTCGGTCAGGTCGGCTTCGGTACGTACCGAGCCGCCCGGAATGCCGGCGTAGGCGGCGGTGCCGGCGCCGACCGAGAGGCCCGGCACGATCTCGAACGCGATGCTGCTGCGCGAGACGGCGAGCACCTCCTTGACACCGCTGTCGCTGCCGAAGACGTCCCCGGCGATGAGGCGAACCACGTCGGAGCCGAGCTTCGTCTCGGTGACCACGGCCTTGGCGGCGTCGGCCGCGAGCGTCGACGCGACCCGCACCTCGCCACTGGCCAGACCCGTTATCGCAGCGGCGACGTCAGCGTCGGCGAAGACGACGTCGGCTCTACTCAAGGCGTCCACCGCATTCACGGTGAGTAGACCTGGATCGCCGGGTCCGGCACCTACGAAGGTCACACGGCCAGCAGGCTTACGCTCTCGGGTCATGAGGGGCTCCCCATCAATTTGTCAGCGCCTTCGGCGAGGAGTTCAGCGGCGAGCCGCCGCCCCACGCCATCGGCATCGGTTGCCGGACCGGTCGCAGTGAGTCGGACGGCGTCGCTGCCGTCTATCGCTGTGACCGAACCGCGTAGGAATATTTCAAGCCCGTCATCGCCGTCGACCACTTCGGCCAACGCGCCAACGGGGGACGAGCAACCTGCCTCAAGCGCCGCAAGCAGCGCTCTTTCTGCATCCACTGCCGCACGTGTATCGCTGTCGTCCATTGTCGACACCACGGCGGCCGTGGCCAAATCTCCGGCCCGTACCTCGATCGCCAGCGCGCCCTGGGCGGGGGCCGGGAGAACCTGAATCGGGTCGAGAATCTCGGTCACATCGTCGTGCCGCCCGAGCCGGCGCAGTCCGGCCATCGCCAGCACCACCGCATCGAGGTCACCGTTGGTCACCTTCGCCAGGCGAGTATCGACGTTGCCGCGCAGTCCGACGATCTCCAGACCGAGGCCGAGCGCGCGCAGCTGAGCCGCTCGACGGGGGGAACCGGTGCCGACTCGCGCCCCCGCCGGCAGCTCGCCGAGAGTCAGCCCGTCGCGGGCGACCAGCCCATCCCGAGGATCCTCACGGGACGGCACGGCGGCCACCACGACACCATCCACCGGCGCCGTCGGCAGGTCCTTGTACGAGTGCACCGCAACGTCGATCTCGCCGTTCAACAGGGCTGACCGCAGCGCCGTCACGAAGACACCGGTGCCACCGATCTGGGAGAGCGCAGCGTTGCTCACGTCGCCCTCAGTGACGATGGTGACGATCTCCACCGGCACGCCGAGGCGTTCGACGAAGAGGTTCGTCTGGGTGCGGGCCAGCGCGCTGGCCCGGGTTCCGACCCGGAGCGTCTTGGTCGCGGTCATCGCTTCTTCTCCCGCCCGGCGCGTGGTACCAGCACCGACTCGGCGGTCGCGGCGTCGAGGTCGAAGAGGTCCCGCAGCGCCTGGGCGTACTGGTCCCCGCCCGGCGTGCTGGCCAGCTCCTTGACCCGCACCGTCGGCGCATGCAGCACCTTCTCCACGGCGCGGCGCACGGCGTCACTCACCTCGCGGCGCGTCGCCTCATCCAGCGCAGGCAGCCGGGAGTCCAGCCGGAGCAGCTCCGCGCTGATCACCTCGTTCGCCCGCTCGCGCAGCGCACTCACCGTCGGGGCCACCGCCAGTTGCTGCTGCAACTTCAGGTAGGCGATCAGCTCCTGGGCCACGATGTTGTTGGCCAGCCGCACCTCGCTGTCGCTGACCAGGGCACCGTCGGCGCGCAGTGAATCCAAGTCGACGTAGGTGACGCCGGGCAGCGTCGCCACCTGCGGATCGACGTCGTGGGGTAGCGCGAGATCCAGCACCACCTGCGGATCTGCGGCGCGGGCGGCGAAGTGCTCCAGCTCAACGACGAGCCCGGTCGCCCCGGTGCAGCTGATGATCAGGTCAGCGTCGGCTATCACATCGCTCAGGTGATCGAGCGTGACTGCGCGGCCGCCGAGACTCTGGGCCAGCCGCTGGCCGCCCTCGACCGAGCGATTCGCCACGACGAAGTCGCGGACGCCGAGACGGCTCAGCGTTGCCCCGGCCAGTGCCCCCATGGAGCCGGCGCCGATGATGAGCGCCCGCTTCCCCGAGAGCGGCCCGAGCACCCGCGACGCGTTCTCCAGCGCCACCGAGACGATCGAGGCACCGGCCCGATCGATCCCGGTGTCGGTGTGCACTCGCTTGCCGACCCGCAGCCCCTGCTGCACCAGTTCATGCAGCACGGTGCGAACGGTTCCGGCGGCCGTGCCGTTGGCGTAGGCCAGCCGCAGCTGACCGAGGATCTGCGACTCGCCGACCACCATCGAGTCCAACCCGGAGGCGACCGAGAAGACGTGCTCCACCGCCGCCTCGGCGAAGTGCACGTACAGATGATCGACGAGATCAGTGACCGACAGGCCGGCGTGCCGCGCCAGCACGTTGGTTATCTCGGCCACGGCTGGGTGGAAGCGATCCACATCCGCGTAGACCTCGATGCGATTGCAGGTCGAGAGCAGCAGGACCTCGGAGATCGCCTCCGCCGCCTGCAGCTCACCGAGAATCTTCGGAGTGTCGTCCGCCGAGACGCTCGTCTTCTCCAGCACCGGCACCGGCGCGGTCTGATACGACAGCCCTACCACCAGAACGCTCATTGGCTGGCCTCCCGTCGCGGGCTCTGCTTGCGGGCACTCATAGCCCTCATGGCTAGGTGCCGATGCTCCTTCTGGTTCTCGTGGAAGGAGAGGATCTGCAGCTCAGCGGCGAGGTCGACCTTGCGCACATCGACGTGGGCCGGCACCGAGAGAACGGTGGGGGCGAAGTTGAGGATGCTGCTCACGCCGCAGGCGACGAGCCGGTCGCAGAGCTCCTGCGCGGCCGGCGCCGGGATGGCCAGCACGGCGATGTCTATGTGCTGGGTGACCACGATCTCTTCCAGATAGGCGACATCCTGCACGGTGAGCCCGCCGATCTGGGACCCGATCCGGGTCGGCGCGGCGTCCAGCAGGGCGGCGATCTGAAAGCCACGGGTCGCGAAGCCGGCGTATCCGGCCAGTGCCTGCCCGAGGTTGCCGACGCCGATCAGCGCGACCGCTCGGTGCACGGTGATGCCCAGGGTGCGGGAGATGAGTTCGGTGAGCGTCTCGACGTCATAGCCGACGCCACGGATTCCGAAGGAGCCGAGGAAGGAGAGGTCTTTACGCAGCATCGCCGAGTTCACACCGGTGGCCGTCGCCAGCTCGTCTGAGGAGAGCGTGGTGACGCCCTGTTCCTGGAAGGAGTCGAGCACCCGCAGGTACGTCGCCAACCGGGCCACGGTGGCCTCCGGGATGGAACGATCCTCCGGCGGACACTCCAAATCAGCGGTGATCGCCTCCGGCAGCTCGCCCTCGCCAACGTGCATGCGAGTGCTGCGCAGACTCTCGCGACGGATGGTCATCGACCCCTCTTGGCGGGCCGGTTCTCAGCCTCTCGCCGAGGGGGCGAAGGGGCCTTCAGAACCGGTGTGATAGAAGCAGGTTGGACGCCGGGAACGGTACGCCGCTTGTGAAAGCTTTCCCAAATCGCCGACCACTGTGATATGCGGCGGCACCCCCTCCGGCTGCTCGCGCCGAACCCCTGCCCGGAGCGGCGCCGACGGCCGAATCTCCCGGAAATTCAGGCGAAAAGCCTTAGCGAGCCGAGAGTGCGCAGCGCCACCTCGGCCGGTGTCGGCGCCGTCCCGACAGCGGGACAGTAACGACGATCACTATCAGCGCTTCACAGGTTTCTTAAGCGCCTTGCGGAACCGCTTCTCCTCCAGCCGCCAGTAGCCGTGTTCGCGCCCGTCGATGAGGATCACCGGGACGCGGTCGGAGTACTCGTCGGCCCGCGCCGGGTCGGCGTCCACGTCCAGCTCCTGGTATCCGAAACCGAGCTCGGTGCGCAGCGGCGCCAGCTGGGCACTCGCCTCTTCGCAGAGGTGGCACCCGACCCGGGTGATCAGCGTGACGTGATGATCGGCAGCACCCATTCGAGCAGGCTAGCTCAGTGAGTCGCGTCCTTGAGCAGCCGCCACTTCTGCACCTTGCCGGTGACGGTGTGGGGCAGTGTGTCGACGATCCGGACGCGGGTCGGCAGCTTGTAGCGGGCCAGCGACTTCGCGGACTTGGCGACCAGCTCCTCGACCTCGAGGGTCTCGCCTCGCGCCGGCACCACGAATGCGGCGACCGCCTCCCCCGTCTGCTCGTCCGGGATGCCGACGACGGCCACCTCGGCCACTCCGGCGACCTGACCGAGCACCCGCTCGACCTCGGCGGAGTAGACGTTGAATCCGTTGACGATGATGAGATCGCTGGTCCGCCCGACGAGCAGCAGGGCACCGCTGGACTCGATGATCGCGATGTCTCCGGTGGCGAACCACCCCTCCTCGTCCGGTCCCCCGCGCCCATCCGGCCAGTAGCCGGAGAAGAGATTCGCACCCCGCACGAAGAGCTGTCCGGGGTCCTCATCCTCGGCGTCGATGACCGAGCCGTCTGAGTTGCGCAGTTGCAGCTCCACCCCGGGCAGCGGCTTGCCGACCGATCCGGCACGCGGCGCGCCGCCGGCGTCGATGGCGTTCAGGGCCAGCACGGGGGCCGTCTCGGTGAGGCCGTACCCCTCGTAGAGGGCTATACCTATGTCGGCGTAGAGCTGAACGAGCGTGGGCGAGAGTGGCGCCGCCCCGGAGAGCGCGAACCGCACCGACTCGAAGCCCTCGGCGAAGTTCGGGTGCGCGGCCCACTGGACGAACATGCCCGGCGCCCCGACCACCGCGCTGATCCGCTCGGCCCGCATCGTGGCCAGGGTCGCCGCGGCATCGAAACGCTCGGCCAGCACCACGGTGGCCCCGACGTGCAGCGCTGCACAGAGCGCCGCATTGAGGCCGTAGATGTGAAATAGCGGCAGTGGTACGAGCACCACATCGGAGGCGGTGATCAGCTGCGGTTCGACCTCAGCAATCTGCGCCAGGTTCCCCAGCAGCGCGCGGACCGAGAGCATCGCGCCCTTCGGGTATCCGCTCGTCCCACTGGTGTACAGGACTATCGCGATGGACTCGCCGCTGCGGTCGCTCCGCGGGTCGTCATCCCGCTCGGCCGCCGCCAGAAAAGCCTCGAGCGTCCGAACCCCTCCGGCCGCCCCGTTTCCAGCCTCGGTGGCCCGCCCGGTGAGTATGACCAGTTCCACCGCCGACGTCGCCGCGGAGGCGGCCTCGGGCGACTCGGTGACGAGTAGTCGGGCCCCGGAATCGGCCAGGACGTAGTTCATCTCCACCGACGTGTAGCCCGGGTTTACCGGCACCACGACCAATCCGGCCCGCAGCGCACCGAAGTAGAGCTGCAGAAACTCCACGCGGGCACCGAGCTGCAGCACTACCCGATCACCGGCGCTCAGTCCGGCGGCCAGCATCGCCTGCGCGCAGCGGCTGGTGGCCGCGTCGAGCTCACCCCAGGTGGCTTGAGACCGGCCGTCGGAGACCGCAACCCGCTGCGGATCAATCCCGCCGATCAACCGGACCAGGTCGGAGAGCCCAGTGAATGCGGTGTCCTGGGATCGGGTCGGCGGCATCTGCACAGCCTTCCCGCCGAGCGCAACGCGCGCAAGAGCAACCAAAATTTCATCCGATAAATAAGGCGCGGGAGAGGGTTTCAGGAGACAATCAGCGAGGCCGCAGCCACCGTGCGCGAAACCTGTTCCATTACCGCAACGCCAGGTAGGGTTGCCGAGAGTAATTGACGGACTCGAGGAGGCAGCCCTGAGGGGACGACTCGGTGCCGACGACGCCTGCTGCAGGCCCCCCATTTGGGGGGAGCCGCTCCTTGCGTGATGCGACGACGCCCTTTTCGCTCACCCGCGGCCGCACCGGCACCGGCAATCCCCTCACTGCTCTGCGTTTGGAGCTAGTCCGCGCCCTGTTGTCGTCGCGCCTCGTGCTGGCACTGCCAGGGGCCGGACTCGCCGGAGCCGGCCTCCCCTCCTCCACCCATCCCGCCGCCGACCGTCCCGGCCACGTGCCCGGCCACTGGGGTATGACGGCCCGCGAGATCCGTTCGGCGGTTCCGCGGCTGCCCTTCGGTCAGGCGGCCAGCAGCGGCGCGCACGCCAAGAATGGGATTGGCCCGGACGCCGCGCTCACCGACGTCGGCGGCGGCGTCGAGGGCGTTGAGTACCCCGACCGGCAAGACGACAGCGACGAGTTCGGGCAGCCGATGGACGCCGAGCACGCCGAGACCTGGCTGCTGGTGAAACGGGCCCAGGGCGGCGACGGTGAGGCGTTCGGGGCGCTTTACGACCGCTACGTCGACTCGGTGTTTCGGTTCATCTTCTACCGGGTACATGATCAACAGCTAGCTGAAGACTTCACCAGTGAGACGTTCCTCCGGGCGCTGCGCCGGATCGGTGTCATCACCTATCAGGGTCGCGACATCGGAGCCTGGTTCATGACGATCGCGCGCAACATCGTGCTCGATCACGTCAAGTCAGCCCGCAATCGACTCGAGTTCACCACTGGGGAAATCGTCGAGGACGATCGCTCCGAGCCGAGCCCGGAGACGGCGGTGCTCACGATGCTCAGCAATGACCGGCTGATGGCCGCCGTCAACGCGCTCGGCGATGAGCAGCGCGAGTGCGTGGTACTGCGTTTCATCCAGGGCCTGTCGGTCGCCGAGACGGCGGAGATCATGGGCAAGAAGGAAGGCGCCATCAAGGCGCTGCAGCATCGAGCGGTACGAAAACTGGCCACAGACGTGGCGGGTGAGCTGACATGACATGCCAAATTTCCTGTAACTCGGCGTATCGAAACGGCAAGTACGTCGTTGTTATCAGTGGGGCGTATTTGACGGCACAGACCGTCGGGCCGGTAGGGCCCAGATGAACCAGATGCGAGAAGTGTTCCGGTTGCACCGGGATATCAGCAGATCAGAGATCGGAGGTGACTTTCGGTGCGATCAATACCGCCGTTAGGCCACTTCCCAGATCCTGAGCAGTCCGATGACCCGCAGATCACCGCGCTGCTGAGCCAGCTCCGGGCGCTCCCCCAGGGCCCGGCGATTCGTCCGGAGTTCCGCCAGGAACTCCGGACCCAGCTGGTCGCAATCACCCCTCGCATCATCGCTGAGTCACTCGACGATGCGGCCACCGAACCGCTGGCCGCCGAACCGCTGGCCACCGCGACCTCGACCCTCACCATTGACAGGTCAGCCGCTGAGTCGGCGACGGCCCAGACCGACCTGGTCTCCGACGATGGCGCCGAATCAGCCGACGGGGGCCCGACCGGTGACGGCGAATCCGCCGACGAGCTGGCTGCCCGTCGCGTTCGCCGCCGTCGCCGTTACAACATCCTCGCCGTCGCCGCCATCGTGCTGATGGCGCTCATGGCCACCACCGGTTTCCTGAGCCAGCGGGCGCTTCCGGGCGACACGCTCTACGGTCTCAAGCGGAGCACCGAGAGCCTGCATCTCGCCCTCACTCACGGTGACGAGTCCCGCGGCAAGCTCAAGCTGGAGTTCGCATCGACCCGCCTCGATGAGGTCTCCGGGCTACTCAGCCGCGACAACGCGGAGGCACTCGGCGGGCCGATGCTGTCTGACGGAACCACCCTCAGCGCAGCCGGCGGGGGCATCAGCCAGCACACCGCTCACCTCATCGACACGACGCTCAACGACGCCGACTCCGACACCCGCGAAGGTATCGCGCTGCTCACGCGGGCCGCTCTGAAGAAGAAGTCGGCGGCACCGCTCAGCGGGGTGAAGTCCTGGCTTGCCGGTCAGCTGAACCAACTCGACAAGATCGCCAGCCGCCTGCCGGCCGGAGCGCTGCGTGACCGGGCCGGGCAATCAGTCGCACTGGCCAAGCAGGTCGCCGTCCGCACCCAGCAGATCAGCACGACGGCCGACTGCAGCTGTGCCGAGACCACCGGCACCGACGCCCTCGGCCCGATCCCGTGCGCCGCTCCGGTCCTCTGTTCGACCTCGAGCTCGACTGCGACGCCCACTCCGGCGCCTCCGACCGACGGCGCCTCGCCGACCCCGACGCTGCCCGTGATTCCCGGCCTGACCCTGCCGCCGACGCCGACTCCGACCGATATCCCGGTCGTCGTGCTGCCGCCGCCGAGCGACAACGTTGCCCCGCCCACCGACGGTGCCACACCGGTTCCCAGTCCGGTGCCGACGGACGTTCCGCCGCCGCCACTACCTCCGACACCGGTGCCGACGGACGTCCCGACGCCGATGCCGCAGCCGACTCCGGTGCCGACTGACGTGCCGACGCCGGTACCGACGGACGCACCTACGCCGGAGCCCACCCCGGTGCCCACCGACACTCCGGTTCCGACGCCAGAGCCGACTCCGGTTCCGACGCCGGAGCCGACCCCTGTCGTGACCGCGACGCCGGAGCCGACTCCGGTACCCACCGACGTCCCGACGCCGGAACCGGTGATCACGCCGACGCCGTCCCCAACGGCCGGCCCGACGCCCGCGCCGACCCCGATCCTCACGCCGAGCCCGGCGCCCACACCGGTTCTCACGCCGACCCCGGCGCCCACCCGGTACGGCTACATCACCGCGCAGCTCGCGTCCGACAAGACCTCTTATGTCGTCGGTGACGCGATCACGTACACCTTGAATATCCACAACATCGGATTCGCTCCGGTGACGGTCAACTTCTCGGCCGTCGTGCCCACCAGCGTCTCCATCACCAGCGCGCCGCCCTGTCTGCCCAGCAGCGGCTCCACCTGCGGCACGGGCAGTGGCGTCGACGGGAAGTTCGCGGTCTCCAACCTGACCGTCGCGGTACATGGCACGGTGCAGTTCACCCTCACCGGCGTGGTCGGCGCGCCGGCGGATGTCAAGGCAACCGCCGACCTGGTCCCGAGCGCCGGCAGCTGCCCGGTGGGCTGCGGTGGCGGGCATGTCGCCTCGCAGGGCATCATCGCCACCGCGCCGTCCTCGCCCACCCCGGCCGCGCCCAGTCCGACGCCAACGACGGCACCGGCGCACAGCCCGACGACCGAGCCGTCGATGACGCCGTCGGCGACACCAGCAGCGACCCCGACCATGACGCCGATAGTGACACCCAAGGTGACACCGAAGCCGACGGGCGCGCCCAAGCCCACCCCGGCACCCGCGAAGCCCACGCCCACCGCGAAGCCCGCACCCTCGCCGACGCCTACGGCGAAGGCCCACTGTGTGGTCACACTCCCCGGGGGCATCTTCCGAGTCGATCTGCCCTTCCCCTGCTCGATCCTGACGTCGCTGTTCAAATAGCAGCGCAGAGATAGCCGAGCACTCAAGCCGTCTGGGCCTCGGGGCCGGCGGTGCCTACGGTGACGGCGCAAGCCAGGTTCGTCACACGCGTCACTCTGGTTCACCCATCCGGGACTCGCTAGTCTGATCCCGTGCTGATGCGATCACGGAACGTCTCATGACCGACTCAGAGGTGTTCTCCGCGGCGGCGGAGGTTGAGCAGGCCCTCGCCGTGCCGGCCGATCCGACTGCCGCGGCGTTCTTCGACGTCGACAACACCATGATGGTCGGCGCGTCGATCTTTCACTTCGCCCGGGGCCTGGCCGCTCGGGACTTCTTCGACTGGACCGATCTGCTGCGCTTCGGCCTGCGTCAGGCCCGGCTGCGGGTGCGTGGCGAGTCGAAGGACGACATGGTCTCCACCCGAGAGTCGGCGTTGGCCTTCGTCGCCGGCAAGAGCGTCGAGGAGATCGTGACTCTCGGCGAAGAGATTTACGACGAGAGCATGGCCGACAAGATCTGGTCCGGGACGAGCGCCCTGGCCCAGCTGCACCTCGATTCCGGGCAGCGCGTCTGGCTGGTCACCGCCACCCCGTTGGAGCTCGCCCGTATCATCGCCAGCCGCCTCAAGCTCACCGGTGCGTTGGGGACTGTGGCGGAGACGAAGGACGGTCTCTACACCGGTCACCTGATCGGGGACGTGCTGCACGGTGAGGCCAAGGCGGCCGCCGTCCGGGCGCTGGCGATCCGGGAGGGTCTGGACCTGAGCCGCTGTACCGCCTACTCCGACTCGATCAACGACCTGCCGATGCTCTCCCTCGTCGGCACCGCGGTGGCCGTCAACCCGGACGCCGACCTTCGAGCCGAGGCCCGCCGCCGCGGATGGCAGATCCGGGACTTCCGCACCGGGCGCAAGGCCGCCCGTATCGGTGTCCCCACCGCGCTGGGGGTGGGCGCCGTCGCCGGGGCGGTCGTGGCCGGAGCGGCCGTACGGCGGGCCTACGCCGCACCGCACAGCCCGCTGGCCCGACGCACCACGGCGACCCGGCAGGCCAGCCTGGAGTTGCTCACGGCCAGCCTCGACATGGCGGCGGCCTTGAGTTCGGCTGCGGTGCACACGACCACCCGCGCGGCCACCTCGGCGGCGAACGGGACGGCCGACCTAGCGCGGAAGTATCAGCGCCACACCGACCGGCGCTTCACCAGCAGCCGGTAGAGCGTGCTCTGGATCGTCTCGCGTACCCGGTCGGTCAACTCGAAGACGAGCATCGGATCGTCAGCGCCCTCGGGCCCGTAGTTGGCCGTCTCGATCGGTTCGCCGAACTCGATGTACCACTTGCTGGGGAACGGGATCAGCCCAAGTGGACCCAGCCAGGGGAACGTCGGAGTGATCGGGAAATACGGCAGATTGAGCAGTCGGGCCAGTGTCTTGGCGTTGCCCAGTACCGGGTGAATCTCCTCCGACCCGACGATGGAGATCGGGATGATCGGAACTCCGGCCCGTAGCGCGGCGGTGACGAAGCCGCCGCGTCCGAAGCGCTGCAGCTTGTAGCGCTCACTGAACGGCTTGCCGATGCCCTTGAAACCCTCCGGCCAGACCCCGACCAGCTCACCCTTGGCCAGCAGCCGCTCCGCGTCGGCGTTGCAGGCCAGCGTGGCACCACTCTTACGGGCCAGCGGCGCAAGCCCCGGGGTGGTGAAGATCAGGTCCGCCCCGAGCATCCGCAGGTTGCGGTGCCCGGGCGTCTCAGCGTGTACCGCGACAGTGGTGATGGCTCCGTCCAGGGCCCAGATACCGCCGGCGTGATTGGCGACGAGCAGCGCCCCGCCTTCGGCCGGGATGTTCTCGATACCGAGCACCTCGGTTCGGAACCACTTCTGATAGAGCGGCTGGAACGCCGGAACCAGGACGTTCTCCACCAGCTCGGAGTCGAAGCCGAACTCGTCGACGTCATAGTCGCCGGTGATCCGGCGCCGCAGGAAGGCCAGACCGCCCGCGATCTTGCGCTCCAACGGCGAGGTGGGAGCCTCCGCAGCCACCTCGGTGGGCGTCGGCGGTTGGGCGGAGTCGATTGACGGTGCGTCCGGCGAGAGGGGCGCCGGATCGAGACCAGATGGGTGACGGGCGGCCGAGACCTCCTGCGCCGCATCCAATGGTGCCGCAGCCGTCGGCAGCAGGATCGTCGCGTTGGGCTCAGTGGGAGCAGTGACGGCCGGACGGGCGGTCTCCCGCTCCGGAGCGGGAGCCGGGCGCTTCGCCGCGCGCGCCTTCGGGCGGCCCGGCGTCGGCTGATCGGTTACCGGCTTAGCAGTTACCGGGTTAGCAGTTACCGGGTTAGCGACGGCCGGACGGCTGCGCGCCGGGCGCTGCGGCTGTGGACGTAGCGGACGCGCAGTCGACTCCACCTTCGCCCCGCCCGGCTGGCCGGCCGGATCCGGTGCGTGAAGTTGGATGACTCTTGCCTCAGGCACGCCCGATCACTCCCATTCCTGCATGGACAAACTTGTCGATCGTCAGTTCCGCCTGCCGGACCTTCTCGCGCGAGACGATGGCCGGAACCGGCCGCCCGGTGAGGAAATCGTCGAAGGCCTGGGCGGTGGTGTGCCGGGGCGTGTATCCGAAGGTCTTCTTGAGCCGGGTGATGTCGACCTGGCGCCCGTAGACGAGGAACTGCAGCTGCTCGGGGGAGAAGTCCACCCGGCCACTGCTGCGGACCAGCCGGCTGACGAACTCGACGGCCGGTGAGGGCACCGGCAAGCCGATGCGTCCGGCCCGACGAATCGCCTGCGAAAGCACGAGTGTTCCTTCGCCGGCCACGTTGAAGACCCCCGGCCGATCACTGGTGGCAGCCAGGCGCAGCACCTCGATGGCGTCGTCTTCGTGGAGCAACTGCAGGCGCGGATCAAAACCGAGAGCCGTCGGCACGACCGGCATCGCCAGGTAGCGGGTCAGCGGGGTCTCGATCACCGGCCCGATGAAGTTCGCGAAGCGAAGCACGGTAACGGCGATGTCCGGGCGGCGGCGGCCGAAGCCGCGTACGTACCCCTCGACCTCGACGGCGTCCTTGGAGTATCCGGCGCTGGGCAGCCGGCGGGCCGGTAGATCTTCGGTGAAGACGGCCGGGTCGTGGGCGCTGGAACCGTAGACCGAGGTGGTCGACTTCACCACCAGCCGCCGCACGGTCTCCGACTTCTGGCAGGCGGCCAGCAGCTGCATCGTGCCGATGACGTTCATTTCCTTCATCGACGTGCGGCCGCCGGCCAGGTGCGGAGTCGCGGTGACCGAGGCATGCACGACCGTCTCGACCCCGGCTTGCGCGATCACCTTGGCGATCAGCGGATTGCGGATGTCGGCCCGCATGAACTCAGTGCGTCCGAGCATCGCCAGGTCAGCCTTGGATGGCGGCGTCGTATCGACGCCGATGACCCGAACGATCGAAGGATCAGCGGAGAGTTGCGCAGCCAATCGGCTGCCCAGATATCTACTGACGCCTGTTACGAGGACGACACTCGGCATGCGCTGTCTCCTGACTGAGCAGAGCGATCGAGGGCTCGTTCATATTAGGACGACACTGTTACAGGCGCGCTACGCTCAGCCATCATCGAGTGGGGGGTCACAGGCAATTGCCAGCAAGCCACCCGCTCGGCGAGAGGGCGTCGCGGTCGGAGGACGACCGCGACCGCGCACCGCCTGATTACTTCTTGTTGCGACGCTGAATGCGAGTCTTCTTCAGCAGCTTGCGGTGCTTCTTCTTGGCCATCCGCTTGCGCCGCTTCTTGATAACTGAACCCATGGAAAACCCTAACCGCGCTGAATTTCTCAGCAGTGTCGTCACCGATAGTTGATCGGCTACAGCTGGTGATAGCGGCACCGGTGAGTGCCTGCTCGCATTGATGCTCGGCTCAGCTTACCCGCCAGGCGGTGACGGGCGAACCAGTCACATTCCGGCCGCCGATGCCAAGCTCAGCCCGCTTCGATGAAGGCGGCCTGTAGGTAGTCGTGCACCGCGGCCTCGGTGACCCGGAACGAACGTCCCACTCGTACCGCGGGCAGTTCACCGCCGTGGACCATGCGGTAGACCGTCATCTTGGACACCCGCATCACGGCGGCGACCTCGGCCACGGTCAGGAACCGCACATCCGAGAGACCGTCACTGATGACTCGAGCCGAGTCTGCCTTGCGCATCTCGGAGGGCGGCGCGCCGATCTCCTGTTCCGCGCCGGAGGACTTGCGCGTTTTGGGCGCGCCGGAACCGGCCACCTTCCGCGCACCGGCACCGGTGGCAGCCTTGTGAGCTGGTGGGGTCGTGCTCATAGTTCACCTAGACCTTCGGCACGCGTCAGTGCGCTGGCTTCCCCACCAGCGAACGGGACACGCACGTGCTGGGAGAAGATTAGCGGTACTGGAGTGACTATGCGATACCTGTGAGACACCAGTTTCTCAAAACCGCACAATTCGTCACCTATCCGCGACCTAATTCACGACTGCGCAGGCAGGCGGCCTCGATCGCCGAAAGCAACGCCGCCCGCACCCCGTGGTTCTCCAGTTCGCGAATTGCGGCGATCGTCGTGCCGCCCGGGCTGGTTACCGCCTCCCGTAGCTGCACCGGGTGCTCGCCGGAGTCGCGCAGCATCACCGCCGAGCCGATCGCGGTCTGCACGATGAGCTGCGCGGAGAGCGCCCGCGGCAGGCCGAGCAGAATCCCGGCATCGATCATCGCCTCGACCAGGAAGAAGAAGTAGGCCGGTCCACTGCCGGAGAGGGCGGTGACGGCATCCAGTTGGCTCTCCGGCACGTGCACGACCTGGCCAACGGCGAGGAGCAACGCCTCAGCGACGGCCAGGTGGTCGGCATCGGCATGCGCGCCCGGGGAGATGGCGGTGATCGCCTCGTCGACGAGGGCCGGCGTGTTCGGCATACAGCGCACCACGGCGACCCCGGCGGGGAGCCCGGCCTCGAGCTTGGCCGTGGTGATACCGGCCGCCACCGAGACGATGATGTGTCGGGGTTCGGCGTACTGGTGGATATCGGCGAGGAGCGTCTCGATGTCCTGCGGCTTCACCGCCAGCACGATGGTGTCGGCGAAGGCGAACACCTCCGCGTAGTCGGTTACCTCGATGCCGTACGTGCGGGCCAGGTAGACGGCTCGCTCCGGGTACTTCTCGACGACCTGCAGCCGATCTGGCGTCAGCGTCTCGCGCAGCAGCCCGGACAGCAGCGCCTCGCCGATCTTCCCGCCCCCGAGGATGGCGACGTTGCCGCGAAGTACCGGTTTGACAGTGGACATGCTGCGACCTCCGACCGTGGCTGCCGACGGAGCGCGCGACAGCGGAATTGACGTTAGCCTGAGCCTAATCAGCAGCCGCTGCGGCGCCCGGCACTGCGATATATTCGCCAGTACGGCAGGGCGAGCGGCGAACTGGAGGAGCAAGATTAGGTCGAGCGCACGCGGAGGGCTCAACTCGAGCTGCTCACTCGCCGCATGGCGCACTGCCGGCACGCGCCAGCCGGTTCGTCGCTTCGAGTTCGACGACGCCACCCATCAGCGACACCTGGCTCGCCCGTCGGCACTGCAGCTGGCCGGTTCACCAGCCCGACTTCCGCGGGCCCTGCCCGCACGCTTCGCGGCCGCCGACGCGTCGGCGATTCGCACCGTGAGCCGACCCCGCTCCCCCGCCCGTCCGGGCGGCACGCGCACCGCGGCTCCATCGGCGCGCCGACGTCTGCGACGGCAGGCCGACGCCGCCCAGCGCCGACAACTACCCCCCGATGAGCGCGCCTGGTCGATCGCTGGACAGGTCCGCCGACAGGGCGCCCGACGCGGCGTCCGGCCACTCCCGCCGCGCGCCCGCACCCGCCGCCCGGCCCGGCGCGCGCAGCCGCCGGTAAGCCGGCCGGTCGATACGCCGATCCGGGCAGCCATGCGCTTCACCCGACCCCGGTCAGAGATCGAGGTGGGCCTACCCGGGGCGGCCTTACCGGCGCTCCGCCGTCCGGCCCATGCGCTACCGACCCCGGTCTCGAAGGCGCGGGACGCAATCACCCTGGCCTGGATACCTCGACTCACCGCGGCCACCGGGGCACTCCGGCGGCCCTCCGTGCCGCACCCTACGAACCCGACGGTGGAGACCTCCCCGATGAGCCCGACGGTGGAACCGTCCGTAGAACTTGCCGATGGGGCGGAGACACCACAGCCGGCCCAAGTCGACCGGCCGGCCGCCGCCGCGGCAATGGCCGCCCTCGCCGCCGGCCAGGGAGAGTCGAGCGTCCCGGTGCAGCGCCGGCGGCCGAATCATCGCGCGCCCAGCGGCCGACGGGCCGCGGCAAGGGCCAACAAGTCGGCCGGGTCAGCTGAGGCGACTGTGCCGGTTGAGGGAACGGGGCCGGAGGGAACGGGACCGGTTGAGGTGCTCCCCGACGAGCGGGTGAGCCGCTTCGAACCGATCACCCCGCCTCAGCTCATCGCGCCGGTCATACAACCGGTCGAGGAGCTACCGACCCCGCTGGCTACACCGGCTCTGAGCACAGCCCCGCCCCTCGGAGCTGGGCCGCCGATGCCTGCTCCGACCTACCCGACGCCCAAACCGCTGGCCGACCTGGTGCAGTTCGCCCCCTTCGCCGACCTCCCCGAGACGACCACACCGCCGGCCGCTCCCACGCGACCGCCCGCGCCGCCGGTTGAAGCGCCGCCGGCCGCACCGGAACCCCCTGCGCCGGCAGCTCGGGCGCCGCGGTCCAAGTCCCCGGCGCGCCGCCGGGCGGCCGAGCCCAACGCGTGGCTGCAGCGCCTCGCCCTGGCCGGGCTGGGCCTGGTTGTGCTCGTCCTCGGGGCAGTGCTGGTCGCCGTCGCCTTCCACGCGAACGGCGGGCCGCAGAACGGCATCAGGCCGCCGACGTCCGTGCCGTCGGCTACCACCAGCCCGAGCCCAACCCCGACCCCACCACCGACCTCCGGGCAGTCCGACGCCGCCGACTGGATCACGGCGAACCTCGCCAAGGAAAGCCGTATCACGGCCGAACCGGCCGTGGTGCCGCTACTCACCGACGCGGGCTTCAGCAGCGTCCGCAGCACCACCGACTACGCCGACCGGGGCGTCGGTGAGTACCTCGTCGCCAGCAACGCCGCACGCACGGCCAGCGGCACCGACCCGACTCTCGCCGCCGCGCTCAACGGCTCGGTGGCGCTGGCCCGCTTCGGCGACGGCGATGACCCGACCGATGTCCGGACGGTGCTGAACCGGAGCGCAGGCGCAATCGACGCCCAGCGCTCGGCCGATCAGAGTCAGCGCCGCAGTGTTGGCGCCGAACTGGCGGCCAACCCACAGGTGATCACCTCCGCGACCGTCCACTCGCAGCTGACCGACGGGATCCTCGATATCCGGGCCGCGACCGTGCTGGACCAACTGGCGGCGCAGAATCCGGTGAATCTGCTCAGCATCGACCCGGTGACCGCAGAGACACGCGCCGGTATGCCGGCGCGGCAGATCACCATCTCCACGGCCCAGACCTCAAGCCTGATCGCCGCCGTGCGGGCGCTACCGGCGGCTCTGCAGCCCACTCAGTTCATCGCCAACGCCACCGGCGGTCAGCTGGTCTGGCCGGTTGAATTCGCCCCTCAAGTCTGAGTCGGTCTGAGGCGGCCGCGAACCGAACCCCGGCCTAGGCGGGGGCCTTCACCAGATGCAATCGGCAGAAGGCCAGTGCCTCGGCGAGATCCGTCTCCCGCTCGAAGCGATCCACCGCCTTTCGAGTGTTTACCTCGACGATCACGTGGCCGGTGAAGCTACCGGCCGCGACCCGTTCGAGCACCTGCGCGCAGGGCTGCGTTCCGCGGCCGGGCACCAGATGCTCGTCCTTGTTGAGGCCGGTGCCGTCGGCAATGTGCAGGTGGGCCAGCCGGTCGCCCATCGCGTCCAGCATCGCTATCGCATCCGACTGCGAGACGGCCGAATGTGAGAGGTCCAGGGTGTAGTCGCGGTACGGATCCTCCTCGGCGGCGACGTCCCAGGAGGGCTCGTAGGCACTCATGGTGCGCCCCCGCACCCGCAGCGGAAACATGTTCTCGACCGCGAACCGGACATCCGTCTCGTTGGCCATCTGTTCTATACCGCTGTGGAAGCGCCGCGAGTAGTCACGCTGCCAGCGAAACGGCGGGTGGACGACCACGGTCTGGGCGCCCAGTAGTTCGGCCGCCGCCTTCGCCTTCTGCAGCTTCACCCACGGGTCCGGCGACCAGACCCGTTGGGTGATGATCAGACAAGGTGCGTGCACGGCCAGGATCGGCATCGAATAGTGCTCGGAGAGTCTGCGCAGCGCTGACGGGTCCTGGCTCACCGGATCGGTCCAGACCATCACCTCAACGCCGTCATACCCTAGTTTTGCTGCCAATTCGAAGGCCGCCGCAGTAGTCTCCGGATAGACCGAGGCGGTCGAGAGACCGACGCGGGAGTGTGACACGCGCAGCGCCCGCGACCTCGTCATGTCTGCAAGATTAGTCACGCCGCCCCGCGCCGGCCCAGAGCGGTCAGCCGCGGCGGCATCAGAGTTGATCGATGCGTTGCAGGATCACACCTTCACGCAGCGCCCACGGCGACAGCTTCAGTTGATCCACTCCGAGCGCGTCCATCGCGGCGGCCGCGACGACCGCGCCGGCCAGCGTCTGATGCGAGCGGCTCGCGCTGACGCCGTCCAGTTCGGCCAGGTCGGTTGAGCTCATCCGCGAGATGAAGGAGGTCACCTGACGCAGCCCGTCGCGGGTGATCACCCGTGGCGTGCGCGGTCCCGCCGACGATGGTGCCGCACCGGCCAACCGGGCCAGTGTCCGGAACGTCTTACTGGAGGCCACCACGTGATCGGCTGGCCCGGAGGCCAGCAACCGGGACGACGGCTCAGCCAGCTCGGCATCGACGAACTCACGCAGGGCCGCGATCTTCGACTTGCTGGGCGGATCGGAGGGGAACCATTCGCGGGTCAACCGCCCGGCTCCGAGCGGGACCGAGAGGGCCACGTCCGGTACCTCTCCGGCCCCGGCCCCCAACTCGAAGGAGCCGCCACCGATGTCCAGACAGATGAGTTTCCCGGCGCTCCAACCGACCCAGCGACGCACGGCCAGAAAGGTCAGCCGGGCCTCCTCGTCTCCGGAGAGGACCACCATGTCGATGCCGGCCTCGATGCGGACCCGGTCCAGTACCTCGGCCGAGTTGCGGGCGTCCCGCACGGCCGAGGTGGCGAAGGCGAGCACCTCGTCGCAGTCCAGCTCCTTGGCCTGGCGGAGCGCTCCGAGACTTGCCCCGACCAGCGCGTCCGCTCCCTCACGAACCAGATCGCCGCGTTTGTCGATATGTTCGGCCAGTCGCAGCACGCTCTTGCGGGATAGCTGCGGGGTCGGCTCGGCACCCCGGTGCGCGTCCACGACCAGCAGGTGGACGGTATTGGAGCCGACATCGAGCACGCCAAGTCGCATGCCCCGAGCCTATCCGGTGATAGTTGCCAACGTGTGGCGCCGCCGCTGCGGCAACGAGGTTGACTACTCTCGTCGATGTGCGCACTCAGCTACCCGTGATCTCTCCGGCCGTCACTCCCGAGGTTCCGCTCGACTTCGCGCGGGAGTGGATCGAATTTCAAGACCCGGCCGACGCGGCCCATTGGATCAAGGCCGACCTCACCTGGCTCTGCTCGCGTTGGACCTGCATCTTCGGCCGCGGTTGCCAGGGCGTCATCGAGGGGCGGGCCGACGACGGCTGCTGCAGCCACGGCGCCTTCTTCTCCGACGACGACGACGAGCGCCGGGTCAAGCAGTTCGCCGCGATGCTCACTCCGGACACCTGGGAGTACTACCCAGAGGGGACGAAGAAGAGCGGCAAGCTGGCCATCAGCGAGAAGGACAGCGTCGGAGACGACGAGGGGCGGCGCCGCACGCGCACCGTCGACGGCGCCTGCATCTTCCTGAATCGTCCGGGTTTTGCTGGTGGTGAGGGTTGCTCACTGCACGCCCTGGCGCTTCGGGAGGGGCTGCACCCGCTCGACACCAAACCCGAAGTCTGCTGGCAGCTTCCGGTGCGCCGGGCGCAGGACTGGGTCGACCGGCCGGACGAGACACGCATCCTCGTCTCGACGGTGAGCGAGTTCGACCGCCGCGGCTGGGGCGAGGGCGGCCACGACCTGCACTGGTACTGCACGTCCTCACCGGACGCCCACGTCGGCTCCGAGCCGCTCTACATCTCCTACGGCCCGGAGCTCACCGCGCTGATCGGCGCGCTGGCCTACCGCGAACTGGCCGCGATCTGCGAGCGGCGGTTGGCCATCGGTCTGGTCGCCGAGCACCCGGCCACCAGCAAGGCCCGGGAGCTCGGCCTCAAGGCCCAGCCCTCCCCCTGGGACTGAGCCACCGCACCCCTCAAACCGCCGGCAACCGCAAACGGCCGGCTAGACCTCGAACTTGTAGCCGAGCCCACGAACGGTGACCAGGTGCTTCGGGCTGGCCGGATCCGGTTCGACCTTGCTCCGCAGCCGCTTGACGTGCACATCGAGGGTCTTGGTGTCACCGACGTAGTCGGCACCCCAGACCCGGTCGATGAGCTGCCCGCGGGTCAGCACCCGTCCGGAGTTGCGAATGAGCAGCTCCAGCAGATCGAACTCCTTCAACGGCAGGGACACCTGATTGCCGTCGACGGTGACAGTGTGCCGCTCGATGTCGATGCGCACCGGCCCTGCCTCGAGCGCGGTGCTGACCAATTCGTCCGGCTCGCCGCCGCGGCGCAGCACGGCTCGGATGCGGGCCACCAGCTCCCGCGAGGAGAACGGTTTGGTGACGTAGTCATCGGCGCCGAGTTCGAGGCCGACCACCTTGTCGACCTCGCCGTCGCGGGCGGTCACGATGATGATCGGGACGTTCGAACGCTGCCGGATGGCCCGGCACACCTCGGTGCCCGAGAGCCCCGGAAGCATCAGGTCGAGCAGTACCAGATCGGTCCCGTCGCGCTCGAAGATCGCCAGTGCGTCCGGCCCGTTCTCGGCGACGGCAACCTCATAGCCTTCGCGCCGCAGCATGTATGAGAGCGCGTCGGAGAACGACTCCTCGTCCTCCACGACCAATACCCGCGTCACACAGATCCCTTCGTCATTTGCTCGGTGTTGATGCTGTCAACGGCTGGTTCGCCGCTGTCTTGCAGTGTTGGCAGCCGGATGGTGAAGGTCGAGCCCGCACCCTCCACGCTCCAGACAGAGATGGTGCCGCCGTGGTTGGTGGCGACGTGCTTCACGATGGCCAGCCCGAGGCCGGTACCGCCGGTGGCCCGCGACCGGGCCGGGTCCACCCGGTAGAACCGCTCGAAGACCCGCGCCAGATCGGACTCGGCCAGCCCGATGCCCTGATCGCTCACCGAGATCTCGACGCACGGCTTCGCCTCCGCGTCGCGCCCCAGCCGGGCACTGAGCGCGACCCGGGTGCCACGGGGCGAGTAGGCAATCGCGTTGTCGACCAGGTTGGCGACCGCGGTCGTCAACTGACCCTCGTTGCCCCGGACTTTCAGATCCCCGACGCTGCGCGAGATCACCTCGATGCCGGCCTGATCGGCGACGAGCCGGGTCCGGTCCTGGGCCTCGTCGAGGACGTCGGTGATGTCCACGCAGTCGCCACCGGGTAGCGGCTCGGCTCCCTGCAGCCGGGAGAGCTCGATCAGTTCGCGCACCAGGCGTCCCAGCCGGGCACCCTCGTGCTGCATGCGCCCGGCGAAGCGCTGCACCGCCTCGGGGTCGTCAGCCGCCTCCTGGACCGCCTCGGCCAGCAACGTCAATGCCCCGACCGGCGTCTTGAGCTCATGCGACACGTTCGCCACGAAGTCACGGCGGACGTCCTCCAGGCGCCGGGTCTCGGAGACGTCGTCGAGCAGCAACGCGACCGCGGCGACGCGCTCCGGCGCCTGGGCGTCCGGTAGTGGCACCGCCGTCACGCTCAGCGCAATCGGCTCCCGGCCCAGCCGGTCCAGCGGGAGGTCGATCAGCCCTGTGCTGCTCCTAGCGCCGATCATGCAGTCGCGTACCAACTGGGTGAGCTCGTCGAAGTCCAGCCGGTCGGCGTTGAGCAGCCCCATAGACCGCGCCGCCGGATTGGCCAGGATCACCTGCTCGGACCGGTTCACCACGATCACGGCGTTACTCAGCGCGTTGATCACCAGCGACGGGAGCTGATCGGCTGCGGCCGGCGTCTGGCTCACCTCGGTGACGGAGGCCGCAGTCGCCGCGGGCGCGTGCTTACGGGTCGATGCGAGGGCAAACCCGACAGCACCAACGGCCACGCCCGCTGCAAGAGCGCAGCACACAGCAACGACTACGGTGAGCAGCACACTCCGATCGTACGTCCCGGCCCGGGGCCAAAGCTCAGTCCAAGGGCGTTGTCACGTCCTGTTCATCCAACAGACGACGCTCGTTCACCGAATGTCAGGACGCCCGCGTCCGCTTGCCCCTATTCTGGAGGGGTCCGGGATTACCGAGAGGCTTGCAATGCGCGATATTTACCACGACGAGTTGGATGACATCGGCAAGACGCTGGTCAAGATGTCCCACCTCGTCGCCACCAGCATGGAACGCGCCACCAACGCGCTACTGGACGCCGACCTGGCCGGCGCCGAGCGCGTCATCTCCGACGACCCCGAGATCGACGCGCTGCGTGCCCTGACCGAGGAGCGCACCTTCCGCCTGGTCGCGCAGCAGCAGCCGGTGGCCACCGATCTGCGCGTGCTCGTCTCCGGTCTGCACCTGGTGGCCGACCTCGAGCGGATGGGCGACCTCGCCCTGCACGTGGCGAAGGTGGCCCGGATGCGTTACCCGGAGATCGCCGTGCCGGTCGAACTGCGCGACGTCATCTCGCAGATGGGCTCAGTCGCCCTCTCCCTCGTCGAGAAGGTGGCCGACGTGATCGACGGCCGCGACATCGAGCTGGCGCAGGAGATCGAGAGCGAGGACGACTCGATGGACGCGCTGCACCGCAAGCTCTTCACGCTGCTGCTCTCTCCCAACTGGTCGCACGGGGTTGAGGCGGCTATCGACATGACGCTGCTGGGCCGCTACTACGAGCGGTACGCCGATCACGCGGTGGCGGTGGCCCGGCGGGTCGTCTTCATCGTCACCGGCACCATGCCCGAGCCGCTGCACTCCAGCTCGGCCGTCTAGCCATCCGCTTCTGGCAAGGTCACCGGGAATCGCCGGTCACCTTGCCAACGGCGATTACTTCTTGCCCTGGTTGGCCACCGCTTCGATCGCCGCCGAGGCGGCATCCGGGTCGAGGTACTGCCCCGGGCCGGTCGGCATGAACGTGGTCTCGTCCAGGTCGTAGCGCAGCGGGATGCCGGTGGGCACGTTGAGCCCCACGACCGCCTCATCGGTGAGCCCGTCCAGGTGCTTGATGAGTGCCCGCAGCGAGTTGCCGTGGGCGGCGATGAGCACCGTCCCGTTGCGCAGGTCGGGCACGATCGCGTCATACCAGTAGGGCAGCATCCGGGTGACGACGTCCTTGAGGCACTCGGTGCGCGGAACGGTCTCCAGGAGGTCGCGGTAGCGCCGGTCGAAGACCTGACTGAACTCGTCGTCGTCGGCCAGCGGCGGCGGCGGCACGTCGTAGGAACGGCGCCAGAGCATGAACTGCTCCTCGCCGAACTCATCGCGGACGGCGGCCTTGTCCTTGCCCTGCAGCGCGCCGTAGTGACGCTCGTTCAGCCGCCAGGAGCGGCGCACCGGCAGCCAGTGCAGCTCAGCGGTGTCCAGCGAGATCTGCGCGGTGCGGATCGCCCGGCGCAGCAGCGAGGTGTGCACCACCTCTGGGCGCAGGCTGTGCTCCAGCAGCAGCTCACCGCCCCGCTTCGCCTCAGCCTCCCCCTTGGCGGTGAGGTCGACGTCGACCCAACCGGTGAAGAGGTTCTTCTGGTTCCAGTCGCTCTCGCCGTGGCGGAGCAGGATAAGAGTTGCGCTCATACCGACAATCTTGCCAGCCGCCCGGTTACGTCCGGACACCGCGCGCCCGGCTAGCGGGCGACGCCCCGCAGCACCATGTCGACGTTGAACTCGATCATCGCCCGGGTGACCCGCGGCTGATGGGTGAAGACGGCGAGAACGACCGGGGCGGCCAGGGCCGAGACGATCAAGTCCAGATCCACGGCCGGATCGATGCTGCCCTCGGCCACCCCGCGCTCCAGCACCGCTCGGGTCACCTCCTGCCGGGGGCGGATCAGTCGCTCCCGCATCGTGCGGTAGATCTCCGGCCGCTCGTTGCCGTCGGCCGCGACCCGACGCATGATCTGGCCGTGCAGGCTGTTGACCCAGTGCTTGCGCATCGTCTCCATCAGAAAGACGAGGTCATCCCGGACGCTGCCGCCGGGCGCCTGCACGATCGGCCCCTTGAGGCGATTGATCGCCTCCAGAGCCAGCTCATCCTTCCCCGGCCACCGCCGGTAGACGGTTGTCTTGGCGACCCCGGCCCGGGCGGCCACGCCCTCGACGGTGAGACCCGACCAGCCGATCTCAGCCAGCAGCGCCGTGGTCGCGTCCAGGATCGCCGCGTCAGCCGCCTCGCTCCTCGGCCGGCCCGGCGGCTGAACCGCGGGCACTGCTGCGGGCTTCGCGGCGGACCCTGCCACCGGCCGCGCCGTCGACTCGAGCGTCAATGCGCCACCAGCGGTTCAGCGCTCTCGCTGGGCGCAGAGCGGTGCTCGGCGAACTCGGCCCGGCTCGGGAAGAACATGAAGGCGACGGCCGCCCCGAGTAGTCCGGCCAGTCCGGCGAAGAACGAGGCGAAGTGCATCCCGTCGACGAAGGCGCTCTTGACATCGGCGACGAAGGCGCCGATCAGCGACTCGTCGTGCTGCTTCAACTCGGCGACGTCCGCCGGCGCGGATCCGGCCAGTTGGGCCCGATTCTGTAGAGCTGCGCCGGCGCTGCCGGCGAACTCGAGAGCCCCACCGATCGATTCGCTGGTGTCCTTGCGGACCAACGGGGTGACCTGCGCCGACTCGGGCAGCGTAGAGACGATCGAGACCGGCTGGTCGAGCTGGCTGGCCAGCGTGGCCGGAGTCGTCTCGCCCAGGTGGGTGCGGAACGAGACGGCCAGCAGCGAGCCGAGGAAGGCCACCCCGAGCGCTCCGGCGACCTGCCGCACGGTGTTGTTCACCGCCGAGCCGGCGCCGGCCTTCTCCCGCGGCACCGCGCTCATGATCGCGTTGGTGGCCGGCGTCATGGTCAGGCCCATCCCGGCTCCCATCGCGAACATAGCCATCTCAATGACCCACTGGGGCATCGTCTCGGTGGCGAATGAGTAGGAAATCATTGCACATCCGAAGAGCGTCAGTCCGAATCCGGTGACCAGTCTCGGTCCGAAACGGGCCGACAGGCGCGGAGCCAGCACGGAGGCGATCATCACCGCCGCCGCTACCGCGATCAGCGCCACACCGGCCGCCAGCGGGGTGTAACCGCGTACCGCCTGCAGGAAGTAGGCGAGATAGAAGGTGGAGCCCATCAGCGCGAAGAAGGTCATCGCCAGGGCGAAGGAGCCGGCCGCGAAGTGCCGGTTGGTGAAGAGCGTGACATCGATGGTCGGATGCGTGCTCCGCTTCTCCAGGTAGACGAAGAGGCCGAGTAGGGCGAGGCCGAGCAGAATCGCGCCG
The DNA here is from genome assembly GCF_900230215.1 of Jatrophihabitans sp. GAS493. Classification (NCBI taxonomy): domain Bacteria; kingdom Bacillati; phylum Actinomycetota; class Actinomycetes; order Jatrophihabitantales; family Jatrophihabitantaceae; genus Jatrophihabitans; species Jatrophihabitans sp. GAS493. Next base: position 383,658 of record NZ_LT907982.1, read on the forward strand.
GAGGACTTCCAGCTCGTCCAGTCGTTGGTGTTGCCCCCCTCGATGACGCCGTAGACGAGGATCACCAGCGCCGCGATCGACAGCAGCACACCGAAGGGGTCGACCCGCTGCGGGCGGGGGTCTCGTGACTCGGGGACCAGGAAGAAGATGGCGACGACCCCGATGAGCACGATCGGCACGTTCACCAGAAAGACCGAACCCCACCAGAAGTACTTGAGCAGCGCCCCACCAGCGATCGGGCCGAGGGCGATCGCCATGCCCGAGGCCCCGGCCCAGATGCCGATCGCCTTGGGCCGCTCCTTCGGTTCGAAGACGTTCTGGATGATGGAGAGCGTCTGCGGCTGGACCGCCGCCGCGCCCACGCCCATCAGGGCCCGGAAGAGGATCAGCGTGGTCGGGGAGTTCGCGAACGAGCAGAGCGCGGAGGTGAGACCGAAGGCGGTCATGCCGAAGAAGAGCAACTTCTTGCGCCCGAAGCGGTCACCGGCGACGCCCATCGTGATGAGCAGGCCGGCGAAGACGAGTGCGTAGCTGTCCACCGCCCACTGCATCTGACTCTGCGAGGCGTCGAGATCGCCTTGGATGGTCCGTAGCGCCACATTGAGGATGGTGTTGTCCAGGATCACCACCAGCAGGCAGATGACGAGTACGGAGAGAATCAACCATCTACGTCGCTGAATTGTCTCGGCATTCACGGGGGATTCCTTCGTTCGTACCAGTGCGGTGGTATCGGGAAGAGATGTCGGAAGAGGTGTCGGGAGGAGGTGGCGACGAGGGGAGCGCGAACCGCAATTACGCTCCGGTAACGTATCGCAATTGACCAGCCTAACAGAGCCTTCCCGGCTAGTGGAGCTCGCTCTCGGCCTCGTCCCGATTCGCCTCGGCCAGCGCTCGCAGCTCCCGCACCTGGCCGAAGGCCAGCTCGCGGCCGGCCAGGTCGTGCAGCGACGTGATCGTGTCCAGCTGCTGCAGGCACTCCGGCGCCCGCCCGAGCAACCCGAATGCCTGGGCCTTCAGCCAGCTCGAGTACTCATCGGCCAGCTCCGTGGCCGCGAGCTCGTCGGCCAGTCGCAGCACCTCCTGCGGGTCGCCGGTGCGCAGGGCCAGCCGGGCCAGGAAGTCGGTGGCCCAGGCCCACTCCATCAGCTCTTCGGGCTGGGCACGCGCCATCCGCAGCGCCCCGGCCGCTGCTTCGAACTGGCCGGCGCCGAGTTCGCTGCGCCCCAGATCCAGCGCGGCCCGGGCCACGTCGGCCGGCTGCGGGTCGGGGTCGGCGAGGAGTTCGTCCAACTCCAGTCGGGCGAGCCGGGCATTGCGCACCGCCTTGGCCGTGGCCACGGCAGCGTCCTGGTAACCGGAGTGCTGGTAGCGCAGCGTCTGCGGCGGCAGCAGCCGAACCGTCAGCGGCTTCGCGTCGGCTCGCTCCAGGCGTTCATGCACCCGGCCGCGGTAGCGCAGCCCACCCCGACGGAATAGCTTCACCTCCGCCCGCGCGTCCAGGCCCCGGCTGTCCGCTCCGCCGCGGCTGCGGATCTCGACGGCGAAGGCGTCGACCTCGTCGGCCACCTGCAGCGCCGCCGTCAACGCAGCCGGGTCGACCTGCAGCGTCTCATCCGCATCGACGGCGAGAATCCACTCGGCCGTGGCGGCGTCGAGGGCGACGTTGCGCGCCCGGGCGAAGTCGTCCAGCCAGCGACCGGCGATCACGGTCGCACCGCAACCGGCCGCCACCTCCCGTGACGAATCCCGGGAGCCGGTGTCATGCACGATCACCTCGTCCACCACCCCGTGCAGCGAGGCCAGGCAGGCCGGTAGGCGCTCGGCCTCGTCGCGGACGATGAGACAGGCCGCGATCCTGGGCTCGGCCCGGCCGGCGGCCTCTCGGCCCGACCCCATCCGGTTACGCCTCGGTCGTCGGCGGCTCGTCCGCCGGGGCGCGCTGGGCGAAGTCGGCAAAAGCCTGCAGGTTGGCCAGCGACTCGCCGTTCTTGACCCGCCAGGCCCACTCGCGGCGGATCGAGGAACCGAACCCGATCTTGAGCAGGGTATTGAAGTTGTTGTCGGCGTACTCCAGCACGCTGCCCAGGATCCGGTCGATCTCCTCGGCGGTGACCGAATGCAGCGGGACGCGACCGGTTAGATACACGTCCCCGGTGTCGTCGATCGACCAGGAGACGGCATACAAACGCGCATTGTGACGCAGCAGAAAGCCATAGAACTGCTCCCGGTTCTCGTCCGGCTTGCGAACCACGAAGGCCTCGATGGAGAGCGCATGCTCGCCCACCGTGAGGATGCAGGCCGTCTTCAGCCGACGCTCGCCGGGGAGGTTGACCGCGAACTCAAGGTCGCTGATCCGCTCGAACTGCAGGCCGCCCTCGATCAGGGCCGCCTCGATGGTGGCGGCCACGGCCGACCGCTCCGCGGCCCGTCCGCCGGCCTTGGCTGAAGAGTCGCTCATCGCCGGCCGCTCATCCGATTCGCTGCGTGCGGGAGGCGAAGGAGTCGATCGCCTCGTGGTAGGCGCTCATCAGTTCGGCGGTGGTCCGCTCCCAGGAGAAGTGCTTGGCGTGCGGCCGCGATCCGGCGGCGAGTGCCGCCAACCGCGCCGGGTTGTCCAGCAGCCCGGAGAGGGCAGTGGCCCACTCCAGCGGGTCGTGACCGTCGACCAGCAGCCCCGACACACCGTGGTGTACGGCCGTGGGTAGGCCGCCGACCTCGGCCGCCAGCACCGGCGTTCCGCAGGCCTGCGACTCGAGGGCAACCAGACCGAAGGATTCGTTGTAACTGGGGACGACGGTGAGGTCGGCCGCCCGGTAGAGGTCGGCCAGCTCCTCACGTCCAGCCGGCGGGCGGAATTCGACGATGTCGGCGATGCCGAGGTCGGCGGCGAGTTTGGGGAGCCACTTCGGGTGGGCCAGTCCGGAGCCACTGGGTGCGCCGACGATCAGCGTCTTCACCGGCCGTTCGCGGTGCCGGGCGTCGAGCTGGGCCACCGCCCGTAGCAGCACGTCCGGGGCCTTCAACGGCTGGATGCGACCCACGAAGAGCAGCACCTGGGCCCGCGGATCAATTCCGAGGCGGCTCCGCGCTCCGGCCGCGCCACCGCCGGTGTCGGGGGTGAAGACCTCCAGATCCACCCCCGGCGGGACGATCGAGACCCGGGTCGGGTCGGCGTCGTACAACTCGACGAGGGCCTTCGCCTCGTCGGTGGTCGATGCGATGAGACGGTCGGACTCGGCGACCACCTGCTCCTCGCCGATGATCCGGGCCCGTGGCTCGGGCGGATCCCCTTCGGCCAGCGCCATGTTCTTGACCTTGCCCAGGGTGTGCGCGGAGTGCACGAGCGGCACGCCCCAGCGATCGCGGGCCAGCCAGCCGACCTGACCGCTGAGCCAGTAGTGCGAGTGGATCAGGTCGTACCAGCCGGAGTCGTGGAAGGCCTCGGCCCGCTGAACGGCCGCGGCGAAGGCGCACATCTGGGCCGGCAGGTCGTCCTTCCCCAGTCCCTCGAAGGGGCCGGCGACGACGTGACGGACGAGTACCCCGGGGCACATCTCCACGACCGGGAGCTGGTTGCTGGCGGTGGCCCGGGTGAAGATCTCGACCTGCACACCGGCCGCGGCCAGGCGGCGGGCCGTCTCGACGATGTAGACGTTCATGCCGCCGGCGTCGCCGCCGCCGGGGATGTCCAGCGGCGAGGTATGCACGCTGAGCATGGCAACTCGCCGCACACCGCCACCCTTCATCGGGCCCAGCGTCGATGCCGGACCCTTTGATCATGCCCGAGACCGGGTGAGTCCCGCCTGACGGATACCGGAGAATGTCCGCATGAGCAGGATTGCAGTGGTTACCGGGGCAAGCAGCGGCATCGGAGCGGCGACCGCCAAGAGGCTGGCCGCCGAGGGGTTTCAAGTCATCGCGGCGGCCCGTCGGCGGGAGCGCCTGGAGGAGCTGGCCGCCCAGAATCCCGGCATCGAAGCGGTCACGTTGGACGTGACGTCGACCGATTCGGTGGCGGCCCTGGCCGCTCGACTGGATGACGTCAGCGTGCTGGTGAACAACGCCGGCGGCGCGCTCGGCGTCGATACCGTGGCCGAGGCCGACCCGGCCGATTGGCAGCAGATGTATGAGACGAACGTCATCGGGGCACTGCGGGTGACGCAGGCCCTCATCCCGGCGCTGGAGCGTGGCGCGGGCGGCCACATCGTGCTCACCGGCTCGATCGCGGGGCACCTGGTCTACGAGGGCGGCGGCGGGTACACGGCGGCCAAGCACGCCGCATCGGCGATGGTGCAGACGCTGCGGCTGGAGCTGAACGGACGGCCGATCCGGGTCACCGAGATCGCGCCGGGGATGGTGGCGACGGAGGAGTTCTCGCTGGTCCGGCTGCGCGGGGACGCCGCCGCGGCCGCCCGGGTCTACGCCGGGGTGGACGCGCCGCTGACGGCCGACGACATCGCCGACTGCATCAGCTTCGCGGTAACCCGCCCGCCGCACGTCAACGTCGACCTGCTCGTAGTGAAGCCGATCGCCCAGGCCGCCCCGCACAAGGTCGCCCGGCGCAACTGAGTCAGAGGCCGGCCGCGGCAATGGTCCTGCACTATGTGCGCTGCGGTACCGAAGGTGCAGGAGCTTCGCCGATTAGGCTCAGGCCCGTGGCGAAATCCCCCAGGTTGGCGGCCGGACGGGCCCGCGCTCTCGGGGTCGCGACGCGGGGAACGACCAACCCGAACCGGCTGCGCCGGATGGATCGCTGGATCGGCGCCACCCTCGGCCCGTCGCTGCGTCAGCGAACCGACCCGCTGGTGATCGACCTCGGCTACGGCGCCACCCCGATCACCACCATCGAGTTGGCGGCCCGCCTGCCCGGCACGCGGGTGCTGGGCCTGGAGATCGACCCCGAGCGGGTGGCCGCAGCCCAGGCCAGTGCCGCACCGCCGGCGCTGGAGTTCGCCCGCGGCGGCTTCGAACTCGCCGGCCGCCGGCCCGATCTGGTGCGGGTGGCCAACGTGCTGCGCCAATACGACGAGCAGGCCGTCGCCGGGGCGTGGGCGGCGATGCAGGCGGCGCTGGCTCCGGGCGGGACGATCGTTGAGGGCACCTGCGACGAGATCGGCCGGTTGGCCAGCTGGGTCCGTCTGGACGCGACCGGCCCGCTCAGCCTGACCCTGGCCGCCAGCCTGGAGCATCTGGGACGGCCGAGCGATCTGGCGCCCCGGCTACCCAAGGCCCTGATCCACCGCAATGTCTCCGGCGAGGCCGTCAACGCCCTGCTCCACGAAGCGGACGCCGCCTGGGACGCCGCGGCACCGCTGGCGGTCTTCGGCGCTCGTCAGCGCTGGGTCGCGATGGCCGAGTCACTGGCCGAACGCTGGCCGCTGCTGGACCGCAGGCCCCGCTGGCGCCACGGGGAACTCACCGTCGCCTGGAGCGCGGTCGCTCCCCGTGGCACCGGCTCCGGAGGCGGCTAGCCGGTTCGCTCAGCTGGCCAGCCGCTCGCGCACCGCGCCCAGTCCGAGCGCCGCCGACTCCGGCAGGTAGGTGTGCAGGTGCGGACGCTGCCGGTCGTTCACGACGCGGGTCGAGCCGATCTCCAGCAGCAGGCGCTGTGCGTCGGCGGCGGAGGTCGCGGTGTAGGTGATCAGTTCCGAGTAACCGTGCACGAGCGCGGCACCGGCCAGATGGCTCAGCAGTTCCCGCCCGATTCCCTTGCCCTGCCACTTGTCCTCGACCAGGACGCCGGCATCGGCGGCGTCACCGGAGTGAAGGCGATCGGGTTCGGCGACGGCCATCGCCACGATGTCGCCCCGGGAGGTGACGGCCACGAAGCTGAGGCTGCTGCGAACCATCTGGTCCATCGCCAGCACCGACGGGCCCTTGCCGCCGGCCCGGAACCGGTCGAGCAGCGTGCTCGGCGAGCAGCGGGAGTGCATCGCGGCGACTGAGGAGAGCTCACGGGGGTGAACGGGGCGGATCGTCAGGGTGGTCCGCTCGACCCGAAGCAGCCACGGGTGCGGCACCAGGTCGACCAGTCCGGCGTGACGGCGAGCCGCCATGGCTGGACGCGCGAAACGATTGACCGCTACGGGGGCATTGGCTAGGCAAGTTGAGCGCATGAACAAACGCTCTCAGCGTCGCGTTACGGCGTTGTGTCCTCAGCCCAACTCTGCGTTACCGCAGCGAAAATTGAAGATGTCCAGAGGCGATGCGTGATCGGCTCGGCACGGTGCGTCTAGCGTGCGTCTAGCGATCCAATTGCAGCAGTACGCGATCATCCTCACCGAGCACCTGGACCCGGGCGATCTGCGCGATCGGCAGCTTCACGCTGGCCGTCGGGTCAGCAGTTGACTCCCCGGAGCGCTCGCTCCACCAGGCGGCCGAGAAACTGTGTCCGCTCCGGTCGGTGATGCGCAGCGTGTAGTCATACACCTCACCCGCCCTAGGGTCGGTCTCCGGCGCCGAGTTCGGCGGCGCTGGACGGTCGTAGTGGCACATCACCTCCACCCGGGTACCCCAATGCTCGGAGACCAGCCGGATCTGGGCGTGCACCGGACTGGCGACGACCTGGTCGAGGGCAACCGGGCGCGGCGCCGAAGCCCGCGGGGTCCACGGGGCGATCACGAGCACGGCGACCGCAGCCGCCGCCACGGCGAGCGCGCCGACCGCCACGGCAATCCTGCGCCGCCGACGCCGCGTTCGCTGCACCTGCCCGATCAGCGAGGCAAGCATGGTGTCGGGCAGCGGCGGCAGCTCGGGGCGTCCGGACGGGCGATCGGTGCTGGGCACCGTGTCGGCCGGCAGCCGCCCCAGCAGGCTGGGCATACCGGCCAACTCGGTGACCGCGGCCGAGCAGCGCGCACAACCACGCAGGTGCGTCTCGAAGTCACGGCGCTCCTGCGGCGAGAGAGCGCCCAGCACGTAGGCGGCATCCCAATCGGCGAAACGGTCGAAACCGCTGTCAGCTACGTCGCTCACCTAACTGGTCACCCCCATCTCCTGTAGTACGAGCCGCATCGCCCGCAGGCCATAGTGCAGCCGCGATTTCACGGTGCCCGCGGGTATCCCGGTCGCCGCCGCCACCTCGGCCGCCGTCTTACCGCGGTAATAGCACTCGACGATGACCTCACGGTGTTCGGCCGAGAGCCCGTCCAGCGCGTCGGCCACCAACCAGCGGTCCAGCGCGGCGTCGGCGTGATCTGCGGTCGGCTGCTCGGGCGGGGCGTCGGTGCTGACCTCGCGGCGCATTCGCGCGCTGCGCTGATCGTCGATCACGATGTTGCGGGCGACGGTGTAGAGCCAGGCCCCGACCGGACCGTCGCTCTGCTCCAGCACCTCCGGGCGCTTCCAGGCCCGCAGCAGCGTCTCCTGAACCACGTCCTGGGCTCGGATCGGGTCACTGGTCAGGCGGAGCGCGTAGCGCCACAGGGCGTCGGAGTACTCAGCGTGCAGCGCCCGCATCTGCTCGGCCTGCCGGTCGGCCACTCCAACTCCCGTCGCTGGCTCGCGCATGGTTGTGCTCCTCATTCCCTCCCGAATACGAGATGCGCCCGCATTTGGTTCAACCGCCGGCCGAATTGGCGGAATTCGGCTCAACCGGCCGCTGCGCCTGTGAGCTGGTGAGGAGACGCTCGCCAATTCGAACTCGGCTGAACCGTCGGCTGGGTGAACTCGTATGACCGGTGAAGGAGTACCTCATGTGTACTCCTTCGTCCGCATGCGAACACAGCACCGTTCGTCACCCCGACCCGATGGAGGACCAGCTTGACTGCCACCGAGATCAGCCGCCGAACCGTTCTACGTACCGGCGCCGCCGGTGCCCTAGGCCTCGGCGCCACCGCCGTGGTCGCCGCCTGCAGTTCCTCCGGTTCGGCGGCGGCCCCCTCCTCGGCCTCCTCTTCGGCCGCCGCTTCGACCTCCGCTTCAGACTCCGCTTCAGACTCCGCTTCAGCGTCAGCGCCGACCAGCGACGACTCCACGGCGGCCGCCTCCTCGGCCGGTGGCGGCACGCCCAGCGGGACGAAGGTCGCGGCGCTGTCGGCCGTGCCGGTGGGCGGGTCGGCCGCAGCGACGCTGGACGGAGCCCCGATCGTGCTCTGCCAGAAGACCGCCGGGACGGTGGTCGGGTTCAGCGCGATCTGCACTCACCAGGGCTGCACCGTGGCACCGAGCGGCACCAAGTACGACTGCCCTTGCCACGGATCGAGTTTCGACGCGGCCACCGGTCAGGTGCTGGGTGGTCCGGCTCAGAGTCCGCTACCCGCCCTCAAGGTGACCGTCGCCGACGGCGCGATCTACGCCGAGAAGGCCTGACGGTGGGGCCGACCGAGATCGGCGGCCTGCCGGCGCACATCCTGATCGTGCATGTCGTGATCGTCATGGTCCCGCTGGCGGCACTGCTGACCGTACTGAGCGCGGCCTGGCCGGCGGCGCGGCGCAAGCTGGGCATCCTGACCCTCATCGCTGCCCTCGCCGCGCTCATCTCGGTACCGCTCGCCACGCACGCCGGTGAGTGGCTGAAGGCCCGCGTCGGGGCGACGCCGCTGGTCGAGCGGCACGCCGACCTGGCCGATGGGCTGCTCCCGTGGGTGATCGGACTCTTCGTGGTGGCGGCCGGACAGTGGGCCTATCACCGCTTCTACGCCAACGCCCCGGCGGCGAGCAGGCGAGGAGCCGGAACCGCGATCACGGTGACGATCGCCGCGCTGGCGGTGATCGCTTCGGTGGGGGCGGTGGTCGAGGTCTATCGAATCGGTGAGTCAGGTTCGAAGGCGGTCTGGACCGGGTCCTTCAGCGCCGATCCGAAGTCGGGTAGCTAAGAGCCGAAGCCGACGACCCGCGGAGAAAACGGCGGGTCATTGCTCAGTGGCGTAGTGTGATTGCCTACGAAATCGGGGAGAGATCTCGGGAGCCGAGCCGCGCGGCGCGACCGGGGTCGGCGCGACGCGCGGTGACCGAACGCAAGACCTGACATCGAGCTCTAGCTAGTGTTATTAGCTTAATTTCGATCAGCGGTCCGCCCCCAGCCGATGTCCTCGGCCCTTATGAGATGACGGATCCCCCGTCCGTCCGTCCGAATCGAGAACTTCACAGTGAAGACATCTGTCCCCCGCAGATCAATGAGATTCCTCGTCGCGAGCGCGACCGTGCTCGTGTCCGTCGGCGCGCTCGGCTGCGCCGCCACCACCGCCACCGCCAGCACGGCCAGCACCGCCACCGCCACCGCCACCGCCACCGCCACCGCCACCGCCACCGCCACCGCCACCGCCACCGCCAGCCAGCGCTGTGCCACCGCTACCGTCTTCGTCGCCCGCGGCACCTACGAACCAGGCCTGCTCGGCAGCGTCGTCGGGGACCGCCTCGCGGCCACACTCAACTCGCGCCGAGACGGGTTCGCGTTTGAACCCGTCGACTACCCGGCCAGCTACTTCTTCGCCTCGTCGACGTTGATCGGCGCCACGGCCCTGGTCAGGGAGATCACCTCGGCCCTCACCGCCTGTCCCCACCAGCAGGTCGTCCTCTCCGGCTACTCGCAGGGCGCGGTGGTGGTCGACGACGTGCTCGGCTGGGACTTCACGCAGGCCCTCTTCGGCGGCCCGGCCTCGAGCCGACTGCCGGCTTGGGCCGCGTCTCACATCTCCGCCGTGGTGACCTTCGGCAACCCAATGGCGCTCTTCGACCGGCACATCGGCGGCCGGTACGCCAGCCGGGCCAAGGAGTACTGCGCCTCCGGCGATCCGATCTGTCAGCCATTCGGACTGAATCTGGCGGCCCACGTCTCCTATGGCAGCGACACCGGCGACGCCGCTTCGTTCATCCTGGCCCGCACCTCGATCTGACGGCGCGAACCCTGACGAGACTGCTACGAAGCGCTGCGACTGAGCAGGGCCTTGGTCACCGACGCCGAATGCGGGTCGAGCACGGTCGCCAACTCCACGTCCGATTGCTGGCTGAACGCGTTGAGGACGCTGCGCAGGCTCCGGGCCTGCTCACCGGATGCCGGCGTCTCGCTCTTCGCGGCCCAGAGAGTCATCGCGGCCAGCACCTGCATGGTGTTCGCGTCCTGAACCCGCTGAGCCCGCTCGTGCGCATCGCGCACGCCACGAGCGTAGGCACCGGGGACAGCCGTCGAGATGAGGAATCGGGCCAGCCGACCGGGCGGGAGGTTCATCGCCCCTGAGACAGTGCCGCCAATCAGCGCCCGACCAGCTGAGGCCACCGAATTACCGCCCATCAGACGCCGTGGCCGACGCCGTGGCCGACGAGCGGACTGGCGAGTGGCCTGATGAGCGGCGCCGGAAGTTCGGGGGTGAGTTCCTGCAGCCGCAGCCGGGCCAGCCTCTCCACCAACTCCGGGAGTGCGGGGGCGGGTGAACAGCAGAGCTGGACCCGGCACTCGTGCACCACATCGACGACGGCCAGTCGCGGAAGCGAGTTGTCGAATTCGGCGGTGAGCCGATCGATCACGTAGATGAAGGATTCGTCAGACACGGAAATTCATCACCTTGCTCAAAGAGGACGGGGGGACGGCGTCCTGGTCACGTTGATCCGACGAGATCGTTGCGTGCCTTCGCGGGAAGAACATACCTCCCCTGAGGCCGCGGTGGAAGCACTAAACCCCGGCCTATTCACGACAAACGGTGTTAGATCCAGGCCAATCGCCTGGACGCCACCGACCGCTCCGATGACGCATTCTGACGATCCCTTCAAGCCTGTGATACCCGCCACATTTTCGAAATTCCGTGGACTTCTAAAGCTTTCCAGGGAAACATTGTTTAGGCGGTACCTGGGGGTACAGCAAAGCAGCGCAGGGGCGGCAGCACCAGCCAGTTGTTTCGGGGGATTCGACTGGTTGACGCAGCGGTTGGTTGTTTCGGGGGATTCGACCAGCAGTTCAGGTTTCCAAACCTCGCGCGCTAGCAGCGCAAGACGCGGCCTGCGATCGACGAATGCCGATCGCAGGCCGCGTTCTGCTGTTCAGGGCCATTCTTCCGTCAGTTATTTGTTCATCGATTGAACTAGACATTCGAAGTAGAGGTCGCCGCGCTAGGGGCGGGACACCAATTCGCGAGATCGATAATTTGTCTAGTCAATGTTTTGACAGCCGTATTTTTTGACCGCCGCGACATTCGGTGATCGCAGGCTTCCGGTGGGTGCCACCCGGAGAAGTTGAAGGATTCACAGCGGCTATCGGCAATCGGCAAGCGGCTCACCCTCGACGAATGATGACCCTTTTCGACCCACGGGTGACGGTGGAGGAGGCCGCAGAGTCTGAGCTGCGGGAGAATCGGACCACCAGAGAGAGAAGCCAACATGCCGATGGTGCGGGTGCGGCGGGGCACCGTGAAGCGGTTGGTCAGTGGCAGCGTCGTCGTGACGATCGCTGTGCTCGGACTGGTAGCGATACCGCAATCCGCCGACGCCGCCGCCGCACCGATCACCCTGAGCAAGTCCGGCCCGGGCAGCGTCGTCGAGGGGGGCACCGCGACCTACCGCTTCACCGCCAGCAACCCAACGGCAGCAGCCGGCGGGGTGAACCAGTTCAATCTCTCCTTCACCGACGTGCTCGCGCCGGGCACCACCTACATCGGCGGTTCAACCACCCCAGCCCAGGAGGGCGACCCGACGATCAGCACCGATCCGGGCAGCGGCGCCCAGACGCTGACCTGGGTCAACCTCTTCGACCTGGCGCCGGCCGGCTCGGCCTCCTTCGGCTTCAGCGTGGCGATCGACAATTCAGTCTGGCCGGTCGACAGCACCTTCAGCGACACCGGAACGGCCTACGCCAGCAGCGACCCACGCGTCATCCCGTCCTTCGCGACCGGCGATCCGACGAGCGACCCTGCGGTCACCGCCTCGTCGCCGAGCACCGCCACCACCACCGTCACGGCGCTCGACGTGACCAAGGACGAGCCCAGTCCAGAGGCAAAGCTGCTGCGCGGCGTTCACGATCATCCCACCGTCTACACGCTGCAGTTCACCAACAGCAAGCTGGCCGCCACCGACAACGTCGTGGTGACCGACTATCTGCCCGCCTCACTGGAGTTCCTCGGTTGTGGCGGCGTGGACAACACCACCACCGGCCCGGAGTACCCAGGTTCCGGTGACCTGACCAGCACGCCGGCCGTCCCGTCGGACTGCCGCACAGCGACATCCGTCGAGACGGTGAGCGCGCCCGAGGGTTACCCGCCGGGCGTCTATACCAAGGTGTCCTGGAGCATCGGGGCGCTCACCCCCAATGAGGTCCTGACGATCAAGTACGCGGCCGGCATTCCGCTGCAGCAGAACACCACGGACTTCCCGGGCCCGGTGCCGTCGCCGGAGTCTCTCGGTCAGACCGCCAACCTGGACAACAACACCGGCCCGAGTACTCGCCAGAACGGCACCGCCGTCGGCCTCACCAACTATGTGAACGTCACCGGAGACTACGAGGGCACAGTGGCTGCGGGCGGCACGCCGGCGATCGACGTCACTCGAAGCCACACGGTAACCGCCAATGATTTACGGGTCATCAAGACGGTGACGCCGACCCAGTTCACCGCCGGCGGGCTGGCCACCTACGCCCTGAAGATCGACGGTAGCGAGTACACCAACAGCAGCATCGTCGTCACCGACACGCTGCCGAACGGGCTCTGCCCGCTGGACACCACCCGCAACTATGTGACCGGAGCTCCGGCCGAGTGCGCCGCCGGTGCGGTCGCGCCGTCTGTGCCGTACCAGTCGGTGACCCAGAATCCGGACGGGACCTTCACGGTCGTCTTCGATCCGATCACGGTGAATCACAACGCCAGCACCTCGATCACGTACCAGGCTCGTATGCGGTCGGTCTATACCGGTGGCTCCGCAGCCGGCCAACCAACGGTCGCCGGTGACTCATTCACCAACACTGCCACCGAGAGCGCCACCTCAACCCCGATCCTGGGCACGTCCGAGAGCGGTGAGGCCACCATCACCGACTCCAGCAGCGCAACCCTCTCCAGCCAGGGTGGGGTACTGACGAAGCTGATCCAGCCCCGCACCGCCGCACAGGACTGTTCGACCAATAGTTACGCGGACTCCGACACCCTCACCGACGCCCAGACCACCTTCATGAAGGGCGACCGGGTCTGCTTCCAGATCGAACTCGCCTACTCGACCGAGAACCCGACCCGGAACTCGATCATCAGCGACATCCTCCCGCTGGACCTGGCCTACGAGGCAGCCTCCTTCACGATTGGCCCGGGCAACAACATCCCGGCCGGCCAGATCAACTTCAGCAACGCGCCCAATGAACTCACCTGGCAACTTGGGGCGAACCAGCCCGACGGGTCGAAGGTGCTCGTCCCGGGCTCGGTCTTCGTCGCCCGGTTCAGTGCCATCGTCACCGCATCTGCCCCGGGCACAACGCTGCTGCGCACCCACAACGACGCCAAGTCACGGGCCAACAACACCGCCGGAGCGGCCGGCGCGCAGCGAGCCTCGGTCGACTTCGATATCGCCCCGGCCTCGCCCGTCGCCATCAGCAAGGGCGTCGACTCGGTCAACGGAGCCACCGCGGGTGGCGGCGGTCCGAACGTCGACCACGTGCTCGTTCAGGAGGAGGACCAGGTCGTCTTCCGGGTCGACGTGACCAACAATTCGCCGACCAGCGAACCCGGCGGTGGTGCGATTCAGAGCGTCAATGCCTGGGATGTGCTGCCGGTTGGGATCAGCTGCGCCCAGGTCAGCGCGATCACGGACGGCGGCGCGTGTACCGACCCCGGTGCGGGCGGACAACCGATTTTCGCCGACTCGGCCACCCGCAGCGCCATCGTCTGGGTCCGGCCGCCGAGCGAGGTACTCCCCCCGGGCGCCAGCGCGACTTACCGCTACACCATCACCATCCCGGACGGCATCGGAGCCGACGAGGACCTCGTCAACACCGCCTACCTGCGCTCCTACGACGCCGTGACGAACGTCCCCGGGTCGACCTCGACCTACTACCCGAAGAGCAATATCGACACCAGCGTCCCGGCGGCCGATCAGCAGGCGCCGGCGGCCAGCGACCCGTCCGATGTGTACCTGGCCCCGGTCGCGCAGACCAAGACGGTTACCTCCGCCGTCGATGAGGCCGGCAACGTCGGCGGCGAAGCGGCTCCTGGTGGCGCCTCAACCCAGGCGACCATCGGCGAACTCGTCACCTTCACGGTGAACACCGACGTTCCGGCGCACAGCACGGTCTACAACGGCATCGTGACCGACCCGCTCCCGACCGGGCTGGCCCTGGTGTCGGCGACCGCCGCCTACTCCCCCGACGCCGGGAATGTGCCGGCAAACCAAGCGCTTCCGGCCGGCGTCACCTTCAACTCGGCCACGGCCACGCTCACCCTGCCGCCCGTCTACGACAACACCGGCAGCACCGCCCGGCGGTACGCGATCACGATCCTGGCCCGCGTCACGAACGCCCCCACAGACGCCGCCGGGGCGTCCCTGACCAACACCTCCGCCTTCAGCAGCACCGCACCGCCCGGCGGCAGCGCCCCGGCTGACGTGGCGGCCAGCGCCAACGTCGTCATCGTGGAGCCGTCACCGAACATCACCAAGTCCGCGAACCCGACGAGGGTGATCGGCGGCCAGCGGGTCACCTACACCCTCACCGCGTCGAACCCCGCCGGGAGCTCGGTGCTGCACGACGGCTGGGTCGTCGACTGTCTGCCGGTCGGGCTCACCTTCGTCGCCTACGGAACGCCCGGGCAGGGCAGCACCGTTGCGGCCACCGCCGGCGATGGCGCGAACTGCGCGAGCAACACCACCCAGATCGAGTGGAACGTCGGCGATCTCGCGCCCGGCGCCTCGAGCACGCTGCCCTACACCGCGACGGTGACCGCCGACGCGACCGGCCTACAGACCTTCACCAACACAGCGACGATCACCGGCAATTCGCTGGCCGGCACCCGCCCGACCCCGGCGAACCCGGGTAACCCCGACGGACGCCCGTACAGCAAGTCGACCACCAGCAAGGTCACCGTGCTCGGGGCCGACATCACCAAATCGGTCACGCCGACCATCGCCACGATCGGCCAGACGGTGACCTACACCGTCACCCTCATCGCCAGCCCGAACATCAGCTACTTCAACGCCTCCGTGCTGGATACACTCCCGGCGGGTATCGACGGCTCCTCGGTGCAGTTGCAGACGATCCAGTGCGGCTCCTCCGACGGAACGCCGTGTGATCTCACCTCGGCCGCACCGTTGCCGGCGGTCGCGCAGAGCAACGGCACGACCAAGATCGGTTTCTACTTCGGTGATGTCATCGGTGCTCCCCGGGCCCGGGCGGTGACGATCACCTATACCGCCCGAGTCGCCGACGTCGCCGCCGCCAAGGCCGGAGCGACCCTGGTCAACAGCGCGACGGTGGCCTGGAACAGCAGCCACCAGACCCCGCCGGCCAACGCCGCCGCGACCTTCAACAAGCGGTCGGCCGCGGTGGCCACGGCCCCGGTGACGGTGGTCGAGCCGAGCATGACGATCAGCAAGACGGTGAGTGACAGCACCGTCGAGCCGGGACAGAGCGTCGACTATTCGGTGACCGCCCGAAACGCCACCGGCACCTTCGTCAGCGACGCGTACAACGTCAAGGTGGTCGATACGATCCCGGCCGGAGTTGTGGTCACCCCGGCCACCATCTCCGGCGGCGGTGTTCTGGCCGGGACGACGGCCGGGGCCGGGGGCACCATCACCTGGAGCGTCCCCGGACCCCTGGCACCCGGAGCCTCGACGTCCTTCACCTACAGCGCCGTGCTGGCTCCCTCGGCCGGGCTGAGCACCGCCGCGCAGGTCAACTCAGCGGCCGTCACCTCCTACGCCTCGCTGCCCAGCGGCGGCCGGGTCTACCCGGCCAGTCCGGCGGCGACGGCCAGCATCACCCCGGCCTTCCCGCACATCGTGGCGGCGAAGACGACTCCCGGCGGTGGCACGGCGTACATCGGTGAGCCCTTCAACTGGCAGGTGACCCTCACCAACAGCGGCGCCGGCACGGCGTACCACGTCAGCGCCGTCGACGTGATGCCGCCGAACTGGACCTACGACAACGACAGCGCCCGGGTCTCGGTCAACGGCGCCGCCGCCACCATGGTCGAACCGACCCTCAGCGGTGACCCGCAGACCCTGACCTGGAGCGATCTCGGGACGCTTGCCCCGGGCGGGTCTCTCACCATCAACTACTCCGCCGTTCCCGGCGATGACGTCGTGCTCAACCCGGGCGTCGGCTTCAACGTGAGCGACATCAACGAGGCCACTCCCGGCGCGCAGGACGCGACGGGCGCGTCCGGCAACCGGACCGCCTCCTACGGCGGCCCGTCGGTGAATGCGGTGGGGCGCATCGCCTCGGCCGATGTGACGATGACCAAGACCGCCGGGGCCAGCCCGATCGCCGGCCAGTCGGGGAGTTGGACACTGGTCGTGAAGAACGTCGGACCGGACGTCGCGGTCGGACCGTTCACCGTCACCGATCCGTTCAACTCCCCGCCACCGGCCGGCGTCAGCGCAGTCACCGCCTCCGGTGCCGGCTGGAGCTGCACCGGCGCCCCGCCGGCCAACTGTGTCCGCAGCGACCCGTCGGAGACCCTGGCCGTCGGCGCCAGCTTCCCGCCCATTACGGTCGGCTACCACGTCGCGCCGAGCGTGGCCGACGACACCGAGTTCACCAACTCGGCCACCGTGGTCAACCGCACCTACGATCCGCAGTTGGTGAACAACACCGACGAGGCGACCACCACCGTCACCGCCTCGGCTGACCTCGCGATCAGCAAGACACTGAGCGGCAGCGGGATCGTGCCGGGCGAGACGGCCACCTACAACATCGCCGTGACCAACCTCGGGCCCTCACAGTCGGCCGGGCCGTTCGTCATCACCGACACGCTGCCGACGGGCACAACGTTCGTTTCGGCCGCCGGAATCGGCTGGAACTGCGACCCGATCGCCGCAGGAACCGTCGGGGCGACCCTCACCTGTACCCACGCGACGAGCCTGCCGGTCGGTATCTCGACGCGCGGTATCTCGGTCACCGTCGGGGTCCCGGCGGCCCAGACCGGTGCCGTCACCAACACCGCCCGGATCAGCTCCACCACGACCACCGACCCGAACCCGGCCAACGACACGGCGACGGTGACGACCACGCCGACCCCCCTCGACGACCTGACGATCCAGAAGAGTCACGACGGAACGTTCGTCGACGGGACCGACCAGAGCTACACGCTCACCGTGGCCAACTTCGGCCCGTCGGATGCCGCCGATGCGACGATCATCGACACGCTGCCGGCCGGGCTGGCGTTCCTGCCGTCGGGCAACGCGGACTGGAGCTGCTCGGCGGCCGGGCAGCGGGTCACCTGTGTCCATGCCGCGCCGCTGCCCGCGGACGCTACGAGCTCGGTGACCCTCAACGTTCGCGTCGATGCCTCCGCCGTGCTGCCGATCATCAACCTGGCCGTGGTCAGCGGAACCACCCCGGACTCCAACCCGACGAACAACGCCGACGACGACAACACCGACATCACCCGCGAGGCCGACCTGGCCATCGACAAGCACCACACCGGCAGCGCGACGGCCGGGGGTGCGTTCAGCTACCTGCTGACCGTCACCAATAACGGGCCCTCGACGATCCCGGGGACGGTGACGGCCAGCGACCCGATTCCGTCCGGGATGACCTACGACGCCGCCAACCCGGCCACCGGCACCGGCTGGGTCTGCGCCTACGGAGCGGTCACCAAGGTCGTCACCTGCACGCTGGCGAGCGGCCTGGCGGCGGGAGACACGGCCCCTGACATCACGGTGAACGTCATCGTCGACCACGCCAACGGCTCCGGCACGATCGTCAACTCGGCCAGCGTCCGCAGCGACACCGACGACTCGGATCTGACCAACAACTCCGACGACGACCCGACGACGATCGTCGTGGATACCAATGTTGCATTGACGAAGACGTTGGAGACGGCGACTCCGGTACTGGCCGGCAGCGACGTCACCTTCACCCTTCAGGCCAGTAATGCCGGCCCGAGCGATGCCCGCGTGGTGGTGGTCACCGACGTGCTCCCCGACCACCTCAGCTACGTCTCGGCGACCGGCAGCGGCTGGGGCTGCGTGGCCCACGGCCAGGACGTCATCTGTACCCGGGCCGTCCTCACGGCGGACCCACCCGGCCCGACCGCACCACCGATCACGCTGGTGGCCAAGGTCGACCCCGCGACCCCGTTCGATCCGCCGGGCAGCACCACCGTGCTGGTGAACAACGCGTTCGTGAACACCGTGTCGCCGGGGACGCCGACGAACCCGGCGCCGGTACCGGTTCCGGTGATCGCGCAGGCCAATCTGGAGCTGACCAAGACTCCGAGCACCGCGACACCGGTCGCCGGTACGACCTTCCGTTGGACGCTGAGCGCCAAGAACAATGGGCCGAGCGATGCCGCCGGGCCACTCACCATCACCGACACCCTTCCGGCTTACCAGTCCTACGTCGCCAACATCGGCGGCTGGACCTGCGACGCGGGTGCGGCCCCGGCGACGCCGACCGATCGGCAGACGGTGACCTGCACGATCCCGTCCGGGCTCGCAGTCGGCGGCACGGCTCCGTCACTGGTGCTGCTGGTCCGCCTCGACGCGTCGTCACCGGCCGGGACCGTGGTCAACACCGCCGACGTCTCGTCGCCGACCCCGGATGCCAACGGCGCCCCGAGCCACGCGACGGGAACGGGAACGATCGACGTCAAGCGGACGGCGAACCTGACGATCGTCAAGTCACACTCCGGCCACGGCGTCGTCGGCGCTCCGCTCGGCTTCCTGATCCAGGTGCACAACGACGGCCCGTCGGACGCCGACCGGATCGTCGTCACCGATCCCCTGCCGGATGGTCTCTCCTACGTCTCCGGAGTCGGCACCGGGTGGACGTGTATCGGCCCGCAGGACAACGTCGTCTGCGCCCTGGCCGGGACGCTGGCCAGCGGTGAGGACGCGCCACCGCTGACCGTCACCGCGACGGTCGGCGCCGCGGCCTATGCCAGCACGACCAACATCGCGACGGTCTCCTCCGCCGACCCGGACGTGCCCGGCTCGGCGCGTGACGACGACACGGTGATCGTCGACCCGGACGCCGACCTGGCGTTGGCCAAGCGGCACACCAACGCCTTCGTCTCCGGTTCGAACGGCACGTACCAGTTGGTCGTCTCCAACGGTGGCCCGACGGCGGCGCCGGGGCCGATCACGCTGACCGACCCGCTACCGCCCGGCCTCAGCTATGTCTCGGCGACCGGGATCGGCTGGACCTGCGCCGCCCCCGGTAACACGGTGACCTGCAGGCACGCCGATCCGATCCCGGCCGGCGGTTCGTCGAGCATCACGTTGACCGTGAAGATCGACGACGCGGCGATCCCGTCCGTGCTGAACACGGCGACGGTGAGTGGCCCCGGCAGTCCGGATGCATCGGCCAGCGACACGGCTCCGGTCGCCGGCGCGGCGGTGGACGCGACCTCGACCAGCGACAACCCGGGTGGTGCGGAGTTGGCGGCCACCGGGGACCCGGTGCTCACCCAGTTGCTAGCCGCGCTGGGTCTGCTGGCTCTGGGCCTGCTGGCCGTCTGGACCGCCCGGCGCCGGACCGACTGACCGGCTGACCGGCTGACCGGCTGACCGGCTGACCGGCTGGGTCAGCCGACCGCTGCCAGTTTGCGGTGGCGCACGCCGCGGTACTCGTCGAAGAGCGTGATGATCAGCGACAACAGCAGCAGCACGAAGAGCGCCGCCGCGACGTTGACGTGCCGATCGCGCCCGAGCCAGTAGAGCAACTCGAAGATCACGGCGTTGACGACAACGATCGCGGCGAACCGTTTGATCAGCGACAGCGGTAGCCGGCCCGTCGAGGCCAGCAGTTCGGTGACCACCCCGTTGAGCACCACTACGACCACCACGACGATGGCCAGATCGATCGAGCGCAGCGACGTCGGCACGATGTTGGCGAAGATCACCAGGATCATGCTGATGAGCACGGCCTTCTCACCGGTTGCCAGGAGCCAGTCGCGCCGGTCTTCGGGGACGTTCTCCGACGGCGGTGCGTCCACCCGGACGCGGGGTCGCCAGTCGGGTGCCGGAGCCCGGCGGCGCACCTCTACGACGAAGACGGTGAGCACCACCGCGAGCAGCGCGAAGAGCACGGTGGCCAGAACGGGGTGCGCGGCGATCTCGTCGGTGGCGTCCAGCTTGGCGATGTGGATCCACCACTCCTGGGGCAACTTGATGACGACCCAGATGAAGGCGGCACCCCAGAGCAGCTGGCGATGCGACAGGCGACGCGGGTCCCAGAAGACGCGTACCGCTTCGTAGGCGATGAAGAAGTACTCGAACGTGTTGGGGAATACGAACAGCAGCCAGTTCTGGCCGGAGAGTTCGAAGGCGAGCACCCCGACGAGGCGGTAGTACCAGAGGAACTGAGCGATGCGGAAGGCGAACGGGTCGTCCCAGTTGCGCATCGTGGCGGTGTAGGCGATGACCAGGTAGTAGATGTCCAGGGCCTTGTCGTAGCTCTGGTACACGCCGAGCACCTGGGTGACGTGAAACGCCTGGAAGATCGTCTGGTCGACGCCGTCGATGATCAGGGCGGCCACGATGGCCGGCAACGGGTAGCGCGGGATGAACAGCGGCACAACCAGCCGGGCCAGCACCACCGCCAGGAATACGAGGTGCTGCGTCGAGGTCATCCGGTGAATCTAGCGGGAGGCCGCGCGTGGCTGGGCGCAGCCGGGCCCGCAGCAGCGCAACTGCGGCCGCATGACTGCGGACCGGACGTGCGCGACGACGGGCGGCGATCAGCCGTGCCGGGCCGAACTCGAGCCGGCGCACAGGTAGGCTACGACCTGCAAGTAGGGGCCCCTAGCTCAGTTGGTAGAGCAGCGGACTTTTAATCCGCGGGTCGTCGGTTCGAGCCCGACGGGGCCCACCCACCCGATAACTCAGGCCCATGTGTAGTTCTCAAGGTCGATTCTGCTGAGGCGAATCATCCGATTCGTCCCCCGCAGGGCACCGAAGGGGCACAAGCGGATCCAGCGCAGCCGCAACCGCGTGCAAGTCGTCAGCGAAGAGCCCCGCGTACACATCCAGCGTCATCGCCGCCGACGTATGCCCCAGCATCTGCTGATGCCTGTCCCGTTTCGGGTCATGCTCGGTGTCGTCCAGCTTTCGTTTCGTCGACGCCGGCGCGCATCGGTTTGTTCCTGTGGTCTTCGGGCCACAGGAGTACCTGAACCGGAATCTTCCTCGTTGCGCGGTCGGTCTTCTCCTGCGAGATGCGACTGGCTTTTGCCGCGTACGCGATGCATATTCCTGCAACGAGCAGAAACACAACGACGGCCGCCGCCACGAGCAGCGCGCGCGGCAGCGTTGATTGACGAGAGGACAGGTGAATCAGGCCCAGTCCGCCGCCGGCCATGAAAGCGACAGGGAGCAGGAAGAACAGTCCGGCCAGGGCCGGCCGAGCGTAGGTGTCAGCAACATACTTCTCGCCTAGTAGCGCAATACGCGGCGGGATGCGCACCAGGCCCATGCCGCAAAGTGTGGCATGACGGCGGATCTTCGCGCACCGCCTGGGTGATCGGCCACCCAACATTTGCTTCGGGACGAAGAGGTAGTTGGCCGAGGCGTTGCCTTTTCGCCGATAAGTCGTGCGGACGCGGCTGGTACGGCATACTCCCCGCATGACATCCACGCGACGAGCGGACTGGTCTCGTTTTGTGGCGTGGTCGCGTCGCTACTTTCTGTTCGAGGACTGGACGTGGATGGATCCCGACGTGGCCCTTCGCACGAGAGCGACTTGGCCTCGTTGGCGACGGGCGGTTCGACCGACTGGTGCAGTCGCGTTCTGGACCGCGATCGCAATCGGGTACTCGACCCAAGCGACGTGGAGGACCGCGAATCTTCCGACCCGTGCGGTGCTCCTGACCCTGGCTGCCATAGCAGGAAGTAGCGTCGTCTTCGGAATTATCGACGGATTCGTTAGACGGCACGAAGACCGAAGCCGAGCGCGGCGCCGGACAAGAGTCGTCTCCAGTGGCGTGCGCGCGGCGGATGAATAGCGAGCAACGCGAAGAAGCCCAGGATGCCGTCCCGTCATCGTCATCGTCACTCTTCGGATGGTTTGCGACTCTCGGCATCGAAGGTGCTGCGCGTAAGGGTAACGGCGTCCATCAATCTGGCATCGGAGTCACCCCACCCACCCGAAATTTGGCCGCGGGAGAGGCTCACACATGAGTGACGACGTTGGCCAGCTGCCCCGCAAGGCCTCGCACCGGCGTGCGCTGGCCAACGCGATGACGAATGTCCGCTGCCCGACCTGCCACCACGCCCGCATGGACGCGGTCAGCGAGACGGTCGCGCTCTGCGGCTGCGGCGCGCAGGCCGACCTGTCCGTCCGCTACGAGACGAAGAAGACGACCAGCGGCGTGCGGGTGCTGGCCCGGATCGAGTCCGCGACGGCACGCCGCTGAGTCGACGCCGGCGGGCTCGGCTCGCCGCGTGCTTTTCACGCGAAATTGCCGATTTTCGCGCAGAAACCGGCAATTCCCAGCGAAAAGCTGGCGGACAAGACCGGTAGCAGGCAAACGAGACAGGCCGCCGCGAGCGCGTCAGGTTGTGCTGGCCAGCCCGATCGTCGACACCGAGTGGCCCGGGAAGACGCTGCTCAGCCCACCGACGCCCAACCGCTTCTGCGCCACCTCACCGAGCACGTCGAAGGCGTTGTTCAGCCCGGGCACGTCGCCCTGATCGAGCACCGACGACGACAGCGGGGTCCACTTGCCGTGCACCTGACCACCGACGATGCCGCCGCCGAGCAGCCACATCACGCTGCCGTGACCGTGGTCGGTTCCGCCGCTGGCGTTCATCGCCACCCGCCGGCCGAACTCAGTCATCACCACGACGGTGACCTTCTTGCGCAGCGTCGGGCCGAGGTCGGTCATGAATGCGGCCAGCGTCTTCGCCGCCGACGTGAGCGACAGATCCAGCTCGTAGGCCTCGTTGGTGTGGGTGTCCCAGCCGCCGACGTCGACCGTCGCAACCTGCAGCCCGACGTTGCCGCGGATCACCGTCGCCAGGTCGGCCATCGCCGCGCCGAAGTTTCCGGACGGGTAGACCGCGCCGTTCTTGGCCCCGGCCGCCGCCTTCAGTTTGGCCGCTGTCCCGAGCGCCGAGAAAGCCATCGGCACGTCGACCCCGAGCGGCCCGCTGATACCGCGGTAGAGCCCGGCCAGGGCGGTCTCCGACTGCGTCGCAATGCCATCCCAGCCGGGGAATGAGAAGTTCTTCAGGGCGCCGAGCCCCAGGGCGGTCTCCGGACCGGCCAGCGACGCCGGAACCGAACTGCCCTCGGCCACCGCGCGAAAGGTGGTGCCCGGACCGAGCAGGGTCAGCGTGCGGTCCAGCCAACCGGTGGAGGAGGTGGCCGAACCGCCCCGGTCCAGGGTCTGCTGGGCCTGGAAGTGGCTGCGAGTGACACCCTCGGCCGACACCGCCGGGACGAAGGCCAGCTCCTTGGACGTCCAGAACGGCAGCAGCGGAGCCATCACGCTGTTGAGCGCCCAGCCGGCGCTTCCCGGCAGCGGCAGCAGCTTGGCATCAGCCGGCACCAGCGACGAGCGGACGCTGCGCAGGTAGTCAACACCGAGCGACGAGCTGGCCGGCACCAGGATCCGCAGTCCGTCGGCGGCACCGCGGAGGAAGACGTTGATCACCGTGTTGCCGTTGCTGGTGGCAGCCTCGGCGAAGGAGACCCGGGTGGTGACGAGCTGTTCGGCCAGCGCCGCGACTGAGACCAGACCGACCCCGGCCAGGAACTTGCGCCGGGTGAAGCCCTTGTCCCACAGGGCCTCCAGCGCCCGCAGGTCCTCCTTGACGGTGGCCGCCTGGCACTGCAGGTCAGCCGCGACGTGGGCGGGGTTGATGTCTGCGGCGTCAGCGGAGTGCATGGTGAGGTCCGTCCAGGATCAGCGGGATGAGGTGGATGAGGTACCAGCGCAGGTTCGACTTGGCGATCGGGGTGGAGGCCGGTTCAGCCAGGAAGGTCTGCAGCACAGCCTTGTGCGCGGCGGAGAACGTCTGGTTCGTCAGTCGCTTGGTGAGCAGATCGATGGCGGCGCCGCTGGTGGCCGGCGAGCCGCCGTAGAGCGAGGCCGGAGTCAGCTTGTTGAAGCCGTCGTACCAGGCGCCGACGAATCCGCGGTGGTAGCCCCACAGGTCCAGCAGCGATCCCGACGAGCGCCAAGCGGCGGCGACGTCGGGGTAGCCATTCGGCGGAACCCAGTCGAGCGGGACGTTGCCGACCAGGTTGCACATCCAGTGCAGCGAGTTGAGCGCGGTGCTCAGCGTGCTGGGCGTCGTGCCGAGAATCCTCAGCGTGGCAACGAGATTCTCGGTCGGCCGCCGCACCTTAGCCCCCCGGCTCGACCAGAATTCGGTCGAGCAGAAGATGGTCTTGAGCGTCGGCAGGATCTGCGTGTCGTTGGCCAGGTAGGCGGCGGCGACGGCGTTCACCAGCGCTGTCGACGGGTTGTCGGAGACGTAGCGGATGCAGAGCTTCTGGGCCAGGTGAGCCGCCGTCGCCGGGTGATGGGCCAGGTAGGTCAAGTAGGCATCGCCGGCTGCTTCGCCGCCGGCGGCCGACGTGTTGGCATGCGTGAAGTCCATGACCTTGATCGCACCGGTCCAGTGGATCGTCGATTTGTACAGGTAGTTGTTGTCTTTGTCGACGGTGCGGCCGGTGAGAATGCGGGCCGAGTTGACCACGTCCGACTCGCTGTAGTTGCCGACACCGACGGTGTGCAGTTCGAGCAACTCCCGGCCGTAGTTCTCGTTGACGATCGTCTTGTTGGACTCGGCCAGGTTGAGGTACGTGAGCATCGCGCCGTTCTTGGCCGAGGCGAGCAGCATGTCGGTGAAGGATCCGAACGCATACTTGCGCACCACGTCACGGTCCATGGTGTGCCGGCTGATCCACACCGAGTCGGAGTGGTTGGCGACGTTCAGATGATTGGCGAAGAAGTCGACCACGGTCTCGTAGAGCTGGGCCTTGCTCCAGACCTGCAGGCCGAGGGTGACCTTGCTCAGCTGGTCCATCAGGTTCCAGCCGTACTCGTTGCCGTTGCTCTTCAGCCAGGCCCGAACCTGGGTCGGATTCAGTCCGAGCAGCGTGCCCTGCGCCTGTACCGCGCCGTTACCGGCGTAGCCGGACGCGCTCTTCCCGAGGGCCACCTGGCTGCTCCACCAGGCGTCGGCCCCGGTCGCGGTGACCGTGTTGCGGGAGGCCAGGTCCGGGCCGAAGGCGAAGCGTGAGAGCAGGTGCGAGGCCGGATCCCAGACCAGCGGCGCCACCGCGGTCTTCTGGGCACCGGCGATGGCAGCAGCGGCGGTCGGGTAGACCTTCAGCGGCACCGGGGTCGCCGCGGCCTTGGCGTCGGCTGCCTTCTTCGCCGCCGCGGCCTTGTCGGCGGCGGCCTTGGCTGCCGCGGCTTTGGCAGCTGCTGCTTTCTTGGCGGCTGCAGCCTTGGCGGCGGCGGCCTTTGCTGCGGCAGCTTTCTTCGCCGCGGCCTGCGCGGCGGCCTTCTTCGCGGCAGCTTTCTTGGCGGCGGCCTTCTTGGCCGCGGCCTTCTTCGCGGCGGCTCGTCTCGCGGCTGCGGTCGTGCGGGTCGATGAGATCAGGCCAGGCATGAGTGGCGGTCACGCTTCCTTCCATGGAATGCACCCGTGAGTCCCCGTTGGTTCCCCGACCGCCAAGCGCATCCTGCGCAGCGACAGTCGTTACCTTCCCTAGTCGGCCGACGTCATCCGATCTTTAGCCACTCACCCGCCCCGGCGCTTCAGAGCGAGACGCGCTCGGACGGTAGCCGGGACCGCCCGAAGGCTCCGGCCACCAGCGCGGCGATAACCGGAATGCCGATCACCGCCAGGGTTACCGGCAGCCAGGGCACCACCAGACGCAGCTGCGGAGAGGGCGACGTCACTGCCGTATAGAAGTCAGCCGAGCCGGTCGGCGTCGGGTGACCAGCTGAACGAACCCAGGCCACTGCGGTGACGAGTCCGGCCACCGCGCCCAGCAGCGAACCGATACCGGCGATCACCCCGGCGCGCGCCATCGAGAGCACCCGCCGAGTCCGCGGACTCGCACCGATGGCCGCCAGGGTGAACAGGTCGGGCTTACTGTCCACGTTCGCCAGCGCAGTCGAGATGAGCGCAGCCCCGACCGCGAGCACCGCGGCCACCCCAACCAACGCGTAGACCAGCCAGGCGTCCGAATTCTGGAATCCGTCCTCTACCTGCAGATCGAGCCCATCAGCCTGATTGGCCAGTGCGCCCCGCGCCGCCTGCACCTCGTGGTCGGTGGCCGGGCGTGTCATCGAGGCGAGCACTCCGTACGGGATCGCGTTGATTCCCAGGGACTTGGCCATTGACGGCGGAAGCACAATATAGGACGGGTCAAACCGGGGCGTGACGGCGATCGCGGACAACTGCTTCCTATGAGTCTTCTGTTCCCCGAGGATCTGGCCCGATTGCGCGACCATCGTCGCGGTGTCAATTTCCAGCTGCGCCTTCCCGTCATGCAACAGACGCGGGCTCGTCACGACGGCTTGACCGGCGGCGAGCGCGCGTACGGCGTCCGGGTAGTCACCACCGAAGAGTGTGTCTACCCCTGAGCCGTCGTCGATGAGCACCTTGGGAAAAGACGTCGGCCCGTTCACGGCGCCACCCGGATCGTCCGGGCCCAGCGAAAACTACAGGACGGAGCACTGGGTCGCGGTCGGGGCACCGACGCTGGGGCAGCTCATATCCGGTTGAAGCACCGTCATCACTTGCCGGACGGGCAGGGTCGAGCGCAGCGTGGCGGCGATGGTCGTCGGATCGATCTGCACCTCCTTAGCGTCCGTTGCCGAGTACGCCGAGGCGTACGTGAACACGTCGTGCAGCGGGAGCCCAGCTGTATAGCTGCGACGGTTCTGGTCCTCGGTGCTGACTACGCCGATCGTCACCGCGATTGCGCCGATCATCGACGCCATCACGGCGGCCACTGCCGGCGCGGCCGACGAGCGGTTCCGCCCGGCGTCGCGTAGAGCGATCCGGGGCGACAGCGGAAGCCGACGGCCGAGCCCGGCGATGACCGCCAGCATCGCCGGCGTACAGCAGATCAGACCGAGCTCGGCCAGGCCCACCCCACTGAGGATTGCCACCGGCCCGGCCTCGGTCGAGGTGAAGCCGCCGAGCGCCAGAGCGGCTCCCAACCCGGCCAGCGCGCAGCCCAGGATCACGCTCCACTTCGAGGTGTGCAGTGCACCCCGGCGGCCGGCCAGGGTGGCGACGACGTCAGTCCGGGCCGCCGCCCGAGCGGGAAAGACAGCCGCCAGCAGCGCCGTCAACACGGCTAGAAGGGCCAACCCGGCCAGCTCATCCGGGCGAAGGTCGAAGTGACCCGGAACCCGGGACGGCAGGCCGGCGAACAATCGCAGCGCCAGCCTGCTCAATGTCACGGCCACCACCAAAGACACCACACCGGCGACCGCTCCAAGAACGATCCCGTTGGATAGAACGACATTTCGCAGCTGGCCCCGGCGTCCGCCGTTCGCCGCGATGAGGGCCAGGTCGCGTCGCTGCCGTCGGGCACCGACGGCGAACGCCGGGCCGGCCAGCAGTACCACCTCCAGCAGCGCGAGGCCGACGACGAGCGCGGCCGTTGTCGGCACGGTCCGGTCAGTGGAGGAGTCCTGAATGAGCGGGACCTGCGACTTCGGGGGCGGGTTCAGATAGACCTCGCGGGATAGCACCGCAAAACCCAACTTGTTCAGGGCCAGCACGTCGCTCCACGTCACCGGTGTCGGCGAGGCGACGAGCCAACTCGTCGGAGGGATGCGGCCCATTGAATGCGGCATCGCCGACGCGACAGCATCCGGAAGCAGATAGGCGGCTTCGGCGTGATTTGCCGTGGTGTCCTCCACGATCCCGACGACACTGAATGATTTGGCGAGGCCGGTGAGGACCATCTGCTCGCCGAGGTGCAGCCCGGTCGACTTGGCCAGCGCGACGGTGAGCGCCACTTCAGAGTCGCCGCGCGGTGCTCGTCCGCTCACCTGCCGGACGAGTCCGCGGGCCATCGGATCGGCATAGTCCATGCCGTTCACCAACGCGGTTTTGATCCCCGCGGCCGTTTTGATCTCGAGCGTGCCGGTCGTCGTCGCGATGAGCCGGCGCCCCGGGAGGTGCTGGACGAGAGTCGGGGTCTGGTCCACGAACGGCTGGCCGCCGGCCAATTGCGGGGATGACGAGACGGCGGGACTTTCGACTTCGAACCCGCTCAGCCAAGCCTGTGGACCCTGCATCACACGCCCGTCCGACCATTGGATCGCCGCTTGCGCTGAGCCGAGCTCCCGGGCAATCTTCTCAGTCGGATCTAGCTGATAGGTGCGATAGGCGATGTCGGCCATGCTCAGTGCCAGCACTGGAAGTCCGATAAGCGTCACCACCAGGGCGGTCCTCCGCTTGGAACGGGAGGCCTCCCTTCGCGCGATCCGCAGGGTGGCGCGCCAAGAGGCGACGCTCATGAACGCTCTTCGGCGAGCAACGACTCGACGCTCGGTAGCGCCGGGGTCTCATCGACGGCGATCCCGTCACGCAGAAAGACCACGCGATCGGCCCACCCGGCCAGCCGCGCGTCGTGGGTCACCAACACCCCGGCCGCTCCGGCGTCACAGCGCGCCCGGAGCAGCCGCAGCACGTCCTCACCGGTATGTGAGTCCAGCGCCCCGGTCGGTTCGTCGGCGAGAATGAGCCGTCTTTCACCCACAATTGCCCGGGCGATGGCTACTCGCTGCTGCTGCCCGCCGGACATGTCATCCGGGAATCGATCGGCCAGTTCAGCCAGGCCAACCTCACGCAGCGCGGCGACCGCCTCACGTCGGGAGCGGCGCGTCGACACCCCGTCCAACTCGCGGGGCAGCATCACATTCTCGGCCGCGGTCAGCGAAGGGATGAGGTTGAGGCTCTGAAAGACGTACCCGATCGAGCGCCGGCGCAGCGAAGCCAGCGACGACCGGCTGAGCCCGGCCAGCACCTCCCCCTCTACGATCACCTCGCCAGACGTGGGGGAATCGAGTCCACCGCAGAGGTTCAGCAGCGTCGATTTCCCCGAGCCGGACGGCCCCATCACCGCCACCAGTTCGCCGGCGAAGATGCTCAGGCTCACATCGTGCAGCGCCTTGACGACCGCATCTCCGTGACCGTGCACCCGACTCGCCGAGCGCAGCTCCAAGACCGGCGCGCTCATCGACGACCACCCTTCCGGGCCGTCGATGAGACCTGTGTCCTGGCCGACTCGCCCGGATGGGATGCCTTCGCCGCATCATTCTGCGGTCCACTCGAGGCCGCGCTCCCGGCGGAGTGACGCAGCAGCGTCGCCTCGCAGTGATCCAGCCAGCGGACCTCGGCTTCGGCCGCAAAAATAAGGGACTCAGCCACCAGCAGCCAAGAGAGGTCACCTCCGGCCGCCTCCCGCGAACGGGTGTACTCCTGTAGCGCCCGAATCGTCGAGATGCGCTGGGTCTGGATCACTGAGCGGACGTCCATACCCGGGATCCGCACGGCCAGCGCAAGCTTGATCGCCAACTCATCCCGCGGCGGCGCCTGATGGCGAACCGGGGTGGCGAACCAGTGCTGCACTTCGACCCGACCGCGGTCGGTTATTGCATAGATTCGCTGGGGATCGTCCGTATCCGACTCTGAGGAAGGCTCTGACGTCTCGACCAGCCCGTCCCGCTCAAGGCGCTGCAGGGTCGTGTAAACCTGCCCGACATTGAGCGGCCAAGTCGATGCGGTGCTCGACTCGAACTCCTGGCGAAGCTGGTAGCCGTACATCGGCTGCCGCTCGAGCAGTGTGAGCAGGGCGTAGCGAACTGACATGTTCCCCCTCCCAAGGATTTCGCACGAGAGTTCCGGACGAAGGGTCGCCCCGCGTGCATACTGAGTATGCATACCGAGTATGCGGTTCGCAAGACCCTACCGCTGACCAAGTTGCCTGCGACGTGGTCAGCGGGCGGCGAGAGTTGGCTCGGTGGAGGCCGCAGCGTCGCGCGCGGTACGGCCCCCACCGCAGTCTGGGGTGGTCTACTCCGGCTTCCGGAGCAGCTAGGGAGCGACCAGTCTGGTCTGGCCCGGTGCCACGCCGAAGCGGGCGAGGCTCACACAGGCGTTCCAACGTTCAGGGTCGAGGGCACAGAGGTCGACGTTGCGCTCCGGGCCGATGAGCTCGGCGGTGACGTCATAGCCGTTCGCGTGGCGCGAGATCTGCAGCCCGTCGCCACCGAAGTTCTGCACGCAGTGCCGCGCGATGAGCAGTAGCCGTAATTCGATATCGACGATCCGCTCGGCGGTGTCCAGCAGCTGCCGGTTCCGCGCACGACGAGCGAAGTAGTCCAGTGACCGGGGTACCCGGATCGCCATGCCCATCACGTCTCCTCACTGCCGTGACCGTGCCGCGCTACCTCTGGAAGCGGGCCTCAGATCTTTTATCGGCAGAGCATTCGGAGAGATAAGGGGATACGCCACAGCTGGCGATGACGCAGCGCAGAAACGTCGGTACCCGCAGTTAAGGTAGGGACATGAACGCGCTGTGGGGGGTGATCGTCGGGAGCCTCCTCACGGTGATGGGCCAGGGTGCGGCGGAGCTGGTCAAGGCCAGGGTCGCCACCAAGGGACGCGAGGAGGGGCGGGACCGAATCCGGCGCCGCTTCCACCTCGACGCGCTGGAGGAGCTCGAAGGCGCCGCCCTGCGGCTGCACGACGTGCTCATCGAGTATCAGTCGGTCGATGTCCCGGACGAGCTACTCGAGAAGGCGTTACGTGAATCGATGAGTGTCTTCGACGCCTGTGTACCGCGGGTCGAGTCGGACCTGGTGCGCAGCAAGATGCACATCTGGAAGAACACCGCAGTGCGCTGGGTGAATGACGACGACTCGGCGGCGGCCGAACAGCGCGCCTGGCAGGCGGCACTCACCGCCTGCGGCGAGGGGATGCGGGCGGAGCTCTGAGCTAGAACTCCGGACTAGAAACGGTCGACGACCAGGCGACGCGATACGGAGTGGGTCTTGGCGGCCTGCTCCAGGAAGAGCGCGAAATCATCGGAGACATTGATGACGTTCAGCGTCTCGGCCTTACGGTCGAGCAGCAGGATCTTCACCAGCTCGTCCGCGAAGGACTCGGTTCCGGCCAGCAGTTGGCGCGCGTCGATGGTGACGGAGGCATCACTGAGATCATCAGGTAGGTGCCCGGCGTCGACCAGCGCAGCCGCCCGGCGACGTCCACCACTGAGCTGCGGAAGTTCCAGCATTGCTGTCATTGGCTCTACTGACATCATCAACCCCCTACTCTCTGGCTATTCTAGCCTGCACGACGGTTCCGTGAAATGAAGCGACGTGTCGCTTGAGCTTCGGCACTATGCGCCCGCCGCGGAAGACTCCGCTGGCCCGCCCGCTCCACAGCTGCAGGCGCCCGCCGCGGTGGGTCCGCCGCACCAGCCCGTTCAGCCCCACCCCGCGCCCCCACTCTCCGGTCGAGGTGACATGCCGTCGCACGGCCAGCGCGATGGCGTGCCCGTCATCGCGGACGCTGGTGGCCCGCTGCAGGGCCTCCCGCAGCCCGCAACCCGCGTCAGAGACCGCGAAGATCACCTCGGCTGAGCGCTCGAACTGCTGCAGCGCGAGATATCCACCGGACTCACCACTGTGCTCCAGCACGTTGTTGGCCAGTTCGGAGACGGAGTTGTAGAGCTCGCGGGCCGTCGCCGGCTCGTCGGCGGCGAAGATGCGGAAGACCTGTTCGGCCAGCAGATCGGCGGCCTCCGCGTCCGCGCCGAACCGCTGCAGTTCGAAGAGCCGGTCACCGAGGTCGTTACGGCGCACGGCGGGGAGCCGGTGGGCGACCCCGAAGCCGTCGAATAGGTCGGCCACTCCCATCCGATGCAGGTAATGGGCGCAGCTCGCATCCAGCGGGGCGAGAAACTTCACGTCGACACCGGCCCGTACCGCGTCGTCGGTGAGCGCAGCCAGCGCAACCAACCCGAACGGATCGACGAAACGCGCCTGCCTCAGGTCGAGGAGCAACCCCGGGCCAGACGGGCGCAGATGCTGATCGAAGTCGACGTCGGTGAGGCAGCCGCCCGCACCCACCACCACATCCATCACGCCGCCAGCTCCATCACAGCTATACCCTCCCATCCACCTACGACAGAAAGGCCGCCAGCGGCAACTGTCGGTACGAACTGCTAGACAGAGCAGATGACGACGAGCACCACCGACCCACCGGCCACGGCCGGTGCCCCGCGCGAGAGCGCCGACGGACTGCGGGTGCGTGCCGAGGGTGTCCTGCGCGCGCTCGCGGGCGACTCGGCCGTCCTGCGCGACGACCAGTGGACGGCCATCGAGGCGCTGGTCCGCCACCGCCGGCGGGCACTGGTCGTGCAGCGCACCGGCTGGGGTAAGTCGGCCGTCTACTTCGTCGCCACGGCGCTGCTGCGCGCGGAGGGGGCGGGGCCGACGGTGATCGTGTCGCCGCTACTCGCGCTGATGCGCAACCAGATC
Source organism: Jatrophihabitans sp. GAS493 (assembly GCF_900230215.1). Lineage (NCBI taxonomy): Bacteria > Bacillati > Actinomycetota > Actinomycetes > Jatrophihabitantales > Jatrophihabitantaceae > Jatrophihabitans > Jatrophihabitans sp. GAS493. Next base: position 416,261 of record NZ_LT907982.1, read on the forward strand.
GCGGCCGCCGAGCGGGCCGGCATCCGTGCGGCCACCATCAACTCAACGAACCTCGAGGATTGGGACCAGACCTACGAGGCGGTCCGACGGGGCGAGGTGGACGTCCTGCTGCTCTCCCCCGAACGGCTCAACAACCCGGATTTCCGGGACAATGTGATGCCCCAGCTGGCCACCTCCTGCGGACTGCTGGTGGTTGACGAGGCGCACTGCATCAGCGACTGGGGGCATGACTTCCGCCCTGACTTCCGGCGGCTGCGCACCCTGCTGCCCGAGCTACCGCCGGCGATCCCGGTGCTGGCCACCACGGCCACCGCTAACTCACGGGTGGTGGCCGACATCGCCGACGTCCTCGGTCTCGGCGAGGAGAGCCCGGACGTGCTGGTGCTACGGGGCAGTCTCGATCGCGAGTCGCTACACCTCGGGGTGCTTCAACTGCCCTCGACGCCGCACCGGTTGGCCTGGCTGGCCGAGCACCTGGACGAGCTCCCCGGCTCGGGGATCATCTACACGCTCACCGTGGCCGGCAGCGAGGAGGTGGCTGACTACCTTCGCGAACGCGGATTCCCCGTCGCCGCCTACTCGGGCAAGACGGAGCAGGGCGAAAGGCTGGAGGCCGAGGAGAACCTGATCGGCAATCGGGTGAAGGCCCTGGTCGCCACCTCAGCCCTCGGGATGGGCTTCGACAAACCTGATCTCGGGTTCGTCATCCATTTCGGAGCGCCGAACTCGCCGATCGCCTACTACCAGCAGGTCGGGCGAGCCGGTCGCGGCGTCGACAACGCGCAGGTGATCCTGCTGCCCGGCAGCGAGGACCGGGCAATCTGGGAGTACTTCGCCTCGGTCGGCTTCCCGCGCGAAGCGCAGGTACGCACGGTGCTCGAGACGCTGGCCGAGAACGGTGGCGCGATGAGCACGGCGGCCCTGGAGACTCGCGTCGACCTCTCCCGGTCCCGGCTGGAGACGATGCTCAAGGTGCTCGACGTGGACGGGGCGGTGCGGCGCGTCAAGGGCGGCTGGAGCGCGACCGGCCAGGTCTGGGCCTACGACGAAGAGCGCTACGCGAAGGTCAGCGCAGTGCGGCGGGACGAGCAGCAGGCGATGCTCGACTACATCGCGACGAGCGACTGCCGGCTGCAGTTCCTGCGCCACCAGCTAGACGACGAGTCGGCGACCCGCTGTGGACGCTGCGACAACTGCGGCGGCCTCACGCTCTCGGCCGAGGTAAGCGAAGCGGGCACCCAGAAGGCGAACGAGACGCTCTCCCGGCCCGGCGTGCCCATCGAACCTCGGCGGATGTGGCCCTCGGCGATGCCGACGCTCGGTATCGACCTGAAGGGAAAGATCCCAGCCGCCGAGGTGAGTGAGACCGGGCGGGCGGTCGCGCGGTACACCGACCTCGGACTCGGCCAGCGCGTCCGGGCGCTGCTGCGCGAGCCCGCGAGCGGCGAGCCGGCCGCCACCGAGGTGCCGGCCGATGTGGTGAGTGCCTGCGTGCAGGTGCTGTCGGCCTGGGACTGGTCCGAGCGCCCGCAGGCGGTGGTGCACATCGGATCGCACCGCCGATCGCAGCTGATCGCCGATCTGGCCGGCCAGCTGAGCAGAATCGGACGGCTGACCCAGCTCGGGGGCGTCGCTCATCTAGGTGAGTCGGCGACCGGCCGCTCGAACAGCGCCCAGCGGCTGAGGGCCGTCTGCGGCGCATACCAACTCAGCGAGGAGCTAGTCGATCAGCTCGCAGGCCCGCTCAACGGGGCGCCGCTACTGCTGGTGGATGACTTCACCGACACTGGCTGGACGATCACGGTCGTCACCCGGCTGCTGCGCCGGGCCGGGGCGGGAGCGGTGTATCCGCTGGTACTCGGCAGCGTCAGCTGATCGGCTTAGCTAAGCCGGCAAAAGCGCGACCAGCGCCGATGACCGGCCTGCTGGCGGCTTACCAGCGCTTCCCGCCGGTGATCTCCTTGATCGCCGGTCGCACGTCAGCCAGGTATACGGAGGCGGCGACGGCCGCGATCATCGCGATGATGTTGACCGCGGAGCCGACGAGCACCGTCAGGGCCGCCGCCACGATGAGGATCGCCAGCCAGCTCGGCTTGGTGAGCCGATCAACCGCGGGGAAGGCTGCTGCCTTACGGCTGGCACAGTCAGCAATGGCCCACGCTTGCAGCGCGAGAAGACCGATCCAGAGGACGCGGTCTAGCCAGAGCTGGATGTTGTACACGATCAGCATCGCTCCAGCGTAGCGATAAACAACTGCCCCGCATGGCGTAGGAGCCGTGCGGGGCAGTCTGGGAATCGCTGGCGGGCGGTGTTAGCCCTCCGGGGTAGCCGGAACAGCCTTGGCCGGAGCCTTCTTAGCCGGTGCCTTCTTCGCCGGTGTGACCTTTGCGGTGGCCTTCGGAGTCGTCTTGGCCGCAGTCTTCGCCGGAGCGCTCTTCTTGGCCGCCGGGGTCGTCTTCGTCGCGGTCGCCTTGGCCGGAGTGGCCTTGGCCGGGGTCGGGGTCGTCGGGGTCGTCGGGACGGCCTTCACCGGCGCCGGCGGCACGACCTCGTCACTGCGGCCGGTGAACGCGAGCACCGGGGTGATGACTTTCTCGGTCACGGTCCCGAGGAGGCTCACGGCCAGCGCCTGGCCGGCGTCGATCAGCTTCGCGACGTGTGGCTCCTGCTGCACGTCGGCCAGGATCTTCTCGGCCTGTGCGCTGATCTTGCCGGTGAACGAAGCGCCGAAGGCCTTCACCTGGTCGACGTACGGCTCGACCGTTGCCGACGCGGTGGCGGCCAGCGCCTTGGCCTGGTCGACATACGGCTCGGCGGTCGTCGTGGCCGTGGCGGCCAGCGCCTTGGACTGCTCCTTGGCCCGATCAACGTAGGGCTCGACGGTTCCGGTGGCAGTGGCGGCCAGCGCCTTGGCCTGCTCCTTCGCCTGGCCGACGTAGGGCTCAACGGTGGTCGAGGCGGTCGAGACCACGGTCGGCAGCGGCGTCGCCGCGATCAGCGACTCGCCCTTGGTGCGGGCATCGGCCAGTGCACCATTCGCCTTTCCGACGTAGCCCAGCGCCTCCCCCTGAGCCTTTCCGGCTGCCCCAACGATGCGGGACTGCGTGGTCTGGGCCGTCTGCGTGGCCGACCCGGCGTAGCTCTTCGCCGTGCTGGTGGCCGAGTCGGCGTAGGTCTTCGCGGTCTGGGTAGCGGCGTCGGCGTACGTCTTGGCCGTCTGGGCCGCGGCGTCGGCGTAGGCCTTCAGATCAGTAGCGATGGACATGTAGCTCTCCTCAATTCGGTGTGGCTGGTCGGTACGTACGGTTACGCGCTGGCCTTTTCGGCTGCGCCGTCAGGAAATCCGTGGTGCGGCAAATCGGTGTCGGGCGCTGCGGTGGTCTGTGCTGGGCGCCCGTCGGGCTCATCGTCGAGCGGCGCGTGCGCTGTGTTTGCGGCGTTCTCGCGTCGGAACGACTCGTAGATCTCCACGAGAACCTGCTTCTGACGCTCGGTCAGCCCCTCGTCGGCCAGCAGCGCGGCGACGATCTCAGGGTCGCCGTAGCGGGCCTCGAGAATGCCGGCCCGGACGTAGAGCTGCTCGGCCGAGATTCGAAGACCCTTGGCGATCTGCTGCAGAATCTCCGCGCTCGGCTTGCGCAGGCCTCGTTCGATCTGAGACAGGTACGGGTTCGAGACCCCGGTCAGACGGGCGAGCTGCCGCATGGACACCTGCGCGAGCTCGCGCTGCTCACGGATGAAGTCACCGATGGCGACTCCCCGCTTCGCCTGTTCGCGCAGGCCGTCGACGTTCATGACCCCATTGTGCTTGCAGGGTGCTAACTCTTGCAAGCGCTGCGCTAGGGTATAGGTCACAGGCGCGTCACCCTCTGTAAAAATGAGGTGCACACCTGATGAGAAGCTGAGAATAATGAAAGCGGCGAAACACGCCAGGTAGAGGCTTCAGTCGCGCTGCTAGTTTTACTCCCGCCATACCCCCCAGTCGCAGAGAACGCCGAAAGAATCTCGGAGAACAACAGATGGATAAGCTCGCCCGTTTCGCGGTAAGCAAGCGGTGGTGGATCGTCGTGGCCTGGGTCGGGCTCATCGTGGTGTTGCAGGCGCTCGCCTCAGCCGCCGGCGGATCTGACTTCAAGAACGATTTCAAACTCCCCCACACGGAGACTGCGACCGTCTCCAATCTGCTGGCCAAGGCAAACCTCGGCACCCAGAACGGCGCGAGCGGCACCGTCGTGCTGCACGCCAAGAGCGGCAAGGTCAGCGACTTCGAGTCGGCCGTGCAGCCCGCACTGCAGAAGCTCTGCACTGAGGACTACGGCGTAGCCACCATCGTCTCCCCCTTCGGCTCGATCAACTGCGCGGCGCCGACGACGGCCAGCACGCCACCGACCGCCGTCGACAAGGCGCGCGAAGCGGCGCTGACCAGCCAGGACGGAACCATCGGCCTGGTCAACATCACCTGGACTTCGCAGGATCCCGACCCGAAGAAGGTCAGCGCCCTCGCCGACGAGCTGACGAAGCTGGAGACGGCGAATCCGCAGCTGCAGGTGGAGTTCACCGGCAACGCCTTCCAGGCGCTCTCCTTCGCCAAGGCCAGTTTCCTGCCTGAGCTCGTCGGCTTCGCGGCGGCCCTCATCATCTTGGCGATCGTCTTCCGCACCGTCGGCGCGACCGTGCTACCGCTGGCCAGCGCCGTCGCCGCCCTCGGCAGCGGAACCGCGATCACCAGCCTGCTCACCCATTCGATGGCCGTGGCCGACTTCGCTACCCAGCTGCAGACGCTGATGGTGCTTGGTGTCGGCATCGACTACGCCTTATTCATCGTGACCCGACATCGACGCAACCTGACCCGCGGCATGTCGGTCGAGGATTCCATCGCCGCCTCGATCAACACCTCGGGCCGGGCTGTGCTCTTCGCCGGCACCACCGTCTGCATCGCCATCCTCGGCCTGCTGCTGCTCGGTGTCAGCTTCCTCTACGGAGTCGCGCTGGCCACCGCGATCGGTGTCGCGCTCACCATGATCGCGTCGCTCACCCTGCTGCCGGCCCTGCTCGGATTCCTCGGGCTCAAGGTGCTGCCGCGCAAGGCTCGACAGGCGGTGCGGGACGGCAACTTCCAGGAGGGGCCGCACGAGGGCTTCTGGCACCGCTGGTCGGGCATCGTCGAGCGCAACCCGCTCAAACTCGGTCTGGCCGCCTTCGTCCTGATGGCGGTGCTGGCCATTCCGTTCTTCTCGATGCAGCTGGGCAACTCCGACCAGGGCAGCGACCCGGCCGGCTCGACCACCCGCGTCGGCTATGACCTCATCGCGCAGGGCTTCGGCCCGGGATACAACTCCGTGCTGGAATTGGTGGTCAGCGGCCCCGACGCCGACAACCCGGCGTATCTGGCCAAGGTCACCACCACCCTCAAGACTCAGCCCTATGTCGCGCCAGCCAGCGTGCAGACCGTCCCGCTGGGATCTGACATCGCACTGATCAGCTTCAAGACAACCACGTCGCCGCAGGACGTGAAGACGACCGATCTGGTGAAGCATCTGCGTAGCGAGGTGCTGCCACCGCTCTACGAGGGCACCGACAACCATATCTACGTCTACGGGATCACTGCGATCTTCGTGGACTTCGCGAAGGTACTGGCCTCGAAGATGCCGCTCTTCTTCGCCGCGGTCATCGGGTTGTCGTTCCTGCTGCTGATGGTCGCCTTCCGCAGCCTCGTCGTGCCACTCACCGCGGCGGCGATGAACCTGCTGGCCGCAGCAGCCTCCTTCGGTATCGTCGTGGCGATCTTCCAGTGGGGATGGTTCTCCGACGCTCTGGCCGTGGGCAAGGGCGGTCCAATCGAACCCTTCCTACCGGTGATGTTCTTCGCCATCCTCTTCGGATTGTCCATGGACTATCAGGTGTTCCTGGTCAGTCGGATGCATGAGGAGTGGGTACACACCAAGGACAACCGGCGGGCCATCTCCGTCGGCCAGGCCGAGACCGGCGGCATCATCACCGCCGCCGCACTCATCATGATGGCCGTCTTCGGTGGCTTCATCCTGGGCGATGGCCGCATCATCAAGCTCTTCGGCTTCGGTCTGGCCTCAGCGGTCTTCCTCGATGCCTTCGTGCTGCGGACGGTGCTGGTGCCGTCGCTGATGCACATGCTGGGTCGCTCGAACTGGTACTTCCCGAAGTGGCTGGACCGGATCGTCCCGCAGCTTTCGGTGGAGCCGCCGGAGGAGCCGGTCACCGATTCCGAGAAGGAGCCGGTGTCGGTCTAACCGCCCGCTAGGCTCAGCGGTATCGAAGCCTCAGAGACAGCAACGAGCTCGCCCCCGGCACCCCGCGTGCCGGGGGCGAGCCTCGTCGTGGCACTCGGCGGCGGAGTGGGGAGCCTGGCTCGCTACGGGCTGGCCCAGAATGTGCACTCGGCCGCCGACGCGATTCCGCTGGCCACCCTGCTGACGAACCTGCTCGGCTCACTGTTGCTCGGCGTGCTCGTCGTCGCCGTGACCGAGATCTGGAGCCCGCATCCGCTGCTGCGCCCGGCACTGGGTACCGGTGTGCTCGGCGGCTTCACCACCTACTCCACGTTCGCCGTGCAGTCCCGGGGGCTACCGCTGGCGACCAGCGTCGGGTACGTCGCGGCCAGCGTTCTCGGCGGTCTGGGCTGCGCCTACCTCGGGATGTGGACGGTCCGGAGTTGCTTCGGCGCACGTCCGGAACCCGCGCCGCACGCCTCGATCCAGGACGACGTCGATCCGGACCTGCCGTGACGCTCACCCTGATCTTCCTCGGCGGTGCGCTCGGATCGGTGCTGCGCTACCTCACCGATCGTTCGGTGACCGGTTGGCGGGAGCGCGTTCGTCCGGGCGATCTCTTTCCCTACGGCACGCTGCTGGTGAATGTGATCGGGTGCTTCATCCTCGGCGTCGTCACGGCCGGATCAGTCGACGCTCACTGGGGTGGGCGCGTGGTGGCCCTGGTCGGTACCGGCCTCTGCGGCGGACTCACGACCTTCTCGACGTTCGCCGTGGAGTCGGTGCAGCTACGGCGTCACCGCCGAGCCGGCGTGATGCTGGCCTACCTGGCCGCGAGCCTGCTGCTGGGAATCGGCGCGGCCCAACTCGGCTGGCTGGTCGGCTAGTCCCGATTCAATCGCGGCCCACCTCGCAAACATCCTGCATCCTGAGCGCCATAGCCCCCGAAATGCAGGAGATTCGCGAAGCAGGGGCGGGCGCGCAGGAGACGGGCGTTAGGTCAGTGGTCAATGGCGGCGGCGAACCCGCCCACGTTCAACTCGGACTCGTCCGGGGTCGAGCGCTTCACCACGGCCAGTGCGATCGGTCCGAGTTCGTAGTGCTGGGCCGCCGTGCCGAGAAACCCGACACTGCGCCCGGCTAGCTCCACCGGAGTGCCCGGTGGCGGCAGCGTGTCCGACTCGCCGGAGAGATGCAGCAGCACCAGCCGGCGCGGCGGCCGTCCGAGGTTCTGCACCCGGGCCACCGTCTCCTGCCCGCGGTAGCAGCCCTTGTCCAGGTGCACGGCTGAGCCGATCCACCCGACCTCATGGGCGAGCGTTCGGTGATCGGTGTCGAAGCGGAGCCTGGGCTGCCGGTGCTCCACCCGCCACGCCTCCAGCGCCCAGCTACCGGCCCGCTCCCCGCCCGCCGACAGCAGGGCGTCGATCGTCTCGGCCCGGTGCACGAGCGGGACAATGACGTCATAGCGACCCTCGGCCACCTGGCGGATGAAGCCACCCTCCGGCAGCGGACGGGCGTCTGTGGTCGGCCCGACCACGTCGGGCACCGGATTCATCTTCGAGCTGGGGGCGGTCTTGGAGTCGGCCGGTGTGACCGGGACCGCGGCCACCGTGACCGGCAGCGGCAAGCCGGAGCCCGCCAGCACTACGGCGGCGTTCGGACCGATGATCGTCAGGACGCCGTAGGAGTCGGAGACGTCGGTCGGCTCGACGCGCTTCATGAAGCGCATCTTCTCCAGGTACTCCAGCGCCTCGCCGTTCATGCCGGGCTCCACGTCGAGCCAGAGCTGTTCGCCCAGCTCGGTGATCTGCCAGTGCTGCTCGACGTGTCCGTTCGGCGAGAGGATAAGCGTCTGGGTGGACTCGCCGTCGCGCAGTTGCGAGACGTGCTGGGAGCAGATCGAGTGCAACCAGCTCAGCCGGTCCGAACCCGGGATGACCAGGACACCGCGGTTGGAGCGATCGATGATGGCCGCCCCCTCGGCCAACGCGCGCTGTTCGCGCAGCGGCTCGCCGAAGTGCCACGGCACCCCAGCGTCCAGACCGGGGCTGTCGGCGGCTGAACCGGTGGGGCTGCTGACTGGAATGCTGGAAACGGTGCTCACCTAGTGTGAATCCCCCTCGTGGCTGTGTTTGTTCCCGTGCGAGTGGCCTTGGGGCGTCGAAGCTGATGGCGGGAGCGCCGGCGAGGCGTTCGGTGCGGGCTCGGAGGACTGGCAGTTGCGGCACTGGCCGAAGACCGTGAAATGCGCCCGATCGAGGGCGAATCCCTGCTCGGACTGCAGCCGCCGGGCCAGAGCGTCAACCAGATCGGCCGGCGCGTCCAGCACCGCACCACAGCTATGACAGACGACGTGGATGTGGTCGTCCTCGGCCGGACGGTAGGAGGCCGGGCCGTGTCCAAGATGGGTGTGACGAACCAACCCAATCTCTTCCAGCAGTTCCAGCGTGCGGTAGACGGTGGCCAGATCGACGTCGGGCAGGGTTTCGCTGAGCTGGTCGGGAGTGGCGTGCTCCAGCCGCCGCACCGTCTCCAGCACCTGAGCCCGCTGCTCGGTCATCCGCAGGCCGCGGGCGCGCAGCCGGCGACTCAACTCGTCGTCGGCGACCGGAGGCTGGTCGTCGTGCGGATGGGCATCGGTGCTCACCCGGCAATCTTCCCACCCAGACCGGCCCCGCCGCCCACTTCCCCGACCCACGACGTCCTGGGGAGTTAAGTTCCCGGATTCCGGGAACTTAACTCCCCAAGACGCGAGAACGGGAGATTCAGCGACGGGTCAGTTCCATCACCGGGATGACCCTGCTCGTCTTGGCCTCGTACTCGGCGAAGCCGGGGTAGAGCTTGGCCTGGCGGGCGTAGATCTCGTCGCGCGCGGGTCCCGTCACCTCGGCCGCGGTGACGTCCACCTTGTCGGTGCCGACCTCGATCGACGCCTCCGGGTGCGCCGTCAGGTTGTGGTACCAGTCGGGGTTGGTGTCGGCCCCGGCCTTGGATGCGAAGACGTAGAACTTGTCACCGTCCGCCAGGTACATCATCGGATTGAGCCTGGCCTCACCCGTCCGGGCGCCGGTGCTGTGCAGGATGAGCAGCGGGGCACCCGCGAAATTGCCGCCCACCCGTCCGCTGTTGGCTCGGAACTCGGCAATGATCGAAGTGTTGTAGTCGGCCATGTACCCATTGTGGGCGGGCCCGGAGCGGTGTCAACGCTCGTCGCGGCTGACCAGTGCACGTCGGCGGCGGTATCGGCGGACCTGCGCCAGCCCCAACGGAACCACGATCCAGACCAGCCAGGCATCCCGGAAGACCAGAAAGAGCGGGATCGACGCGCCGAAGGCGATCAAGACGCCAGCCAGCTCCCAGCACTGGTCCGGGAAGATATCGGCCGGAATGTCGTCGGAGCCGAGACCGGCCGAGGCGATGCGGTGCACCATCAACAGGAATACGGCGCTGGCCACGACCTGCAGCCCGGCGTAGAAGCCGAAGCGAATGGCGTGCGCGCCGAGGCTGTCGTGCCCCTCGGAGGTCAGCAGCCGGGTGGCGAAGGGATTGAGCACCATCACCAGCAGCCAGGTCATGTTCAGCGTGCGTAGACGCTGGTCGGTGCGCTCGGCGTACCGGAAGACGTAGTGGTGACGGCTCCAGGTCGCGGCAATCACCGTGAAGCTGATGACGAAGGCCAGGTAGTTGTCCGCGAAGCCGTGGATCGACTTCCAGAGTTGGGCCGCCGTCGCGCCGGTGGGCACCGGCAGGTCGAGGGCGAGCAGCGTCATGGCGATCGCGACGACGGCATCGGAGAAGAAGATGAGGCGATCGGCCGCCCGCTCCTCGGATCGGAGCTGCTCGCCCGGGTGCTCCGTCATTCGCCGCGGGTCGACAATCAGACGCGCCGCAGGGAGGCGTTCAGGTGCGGCGCGAAGGCCCCGGCCAACCCGGTTGACGCGTCGATCGGGGCAAGTTCGGTGGCGTAGAAGAGGTCCTCGCCGCGGAGTGCGTAGAAACGGCGTTCGCCACCGACCCGCTCGGCCGTGGGGGTGCTGGCAGAGCTCACCGACTCCAACTCCCAGTGCAGATCACCGGCCCGGCCGGCGTGCAGCAGGCTCACCCCCACGATCGTGGTGATCAGCGCCTCGATGTCGTCCTCACCCGGCCCGCAGCGCCAGAAGCCGGTCTCCCGCTGCGCCTGCCGGATCACTTCGTTGTTGTTGTCCAGCAGCCAGCTTCGTGACTGATAGGCCAGGAACGGGCGGCCGTCATGGGAGAAGGTGACCTCCTGCCCGTAGTGGAACTCGACTCCGGTCGAGGGGACGACGCCTTGGCCCGCCCCTCGCCACTGCCCGACCAACGGGAGCACGGCCAGCAGCCGGTCATGCAGCGGAGCCCCGGTGCGCAGATCGGTGGTGTCCGGGGTCGGATTCGTCGGCTCCGGCGAGTCGGCCTCGCTCATCGGCTAGCGCTGGCCGGCGAAGAGCTTGAAGAGGATGTAGAGCGACATCGCGCCGATCGCCAGGAAGGCGACGATGAGCAGGACGAGATAGGTGGCTTCCATAGTCAGTCACCTTAAAGCAAAAGGGTGCTGTGCTGATCAGGAGGTGATCAGCACAGCACCCGATTGGGAAACTGCGCAGGGACGGCCCGCTACTAGGAGAGGACCAGTACCGCCGGCACCAGGCCGGGCTCATTCGCCTCGACGTCCTGGCGAACCGAACCGTCACGGTGCAGCACCGAGAGGGTCCACTGGCCGGGGGCGGCGAAGAAGCGGAAGTCACCGGTGGCGCTGGTGACGACCTCGGCCGTGAACTCGCCGGTGCCGTCCAGCAGCCGCACGTAGGCCCCGGCCACCGGGGCGTCGTCCTTGGAGACGGTGCCGTAGATGACCGTCTCCTTGTTCAGGTCAACGTGGGCCGGCAGGGCCGGCGTCTGCGGAGGCGCGCCACACATGTCAGGCTCCCAGTTCGATCGGAACGCCGACGAGGGAGCCATACTCGGTCCACGAACCGTCGTAGTTCTTGACGTTCTCGTGGCCGAGCAACTCGTGCAGGGCGAACCAGCTGTGGCTGGAGCGCTCACCGATGCGGCAGTAGGCGATGGTCTCCTTCGAGTCGTCCAGGCCGACCTCGGCGTAGATGGCCTTGATCTGCTCGTCGGTCTTGAAGGTGCCGTCCTCGTTGGCGGTCTTGCTCCACGGGACGTTCAGTGCGGTCGGGATGTGACCGCCGCGCTGCGACTGCTCCTGCGGCAGGTGCGCGGGGGCGAGCAGCTTGCCGGAGAACTCGTCGGGCGAGCGGACGTCGATGAGGTTCTTGACGCCGATCGCGGCGACCGTCTCGTCACGGAAGGCCCGGATGGAGAGGTCCTGCTCCTGGGCCTTGTATTCGGTGGCCGGGCGGGTGACCTCGTCCTTGCTCAGCTCGCGGCCGTCCAGTTCCCACTTCTTGCGGCCACCGTCGAGCAGCTTCACGTCGTTGTGACCGTAGAGCTTGAAGTACCAGTAGGCGTAGGCGGCGAACCAGTTGTTGTTTCCGCCGTAGAGGACGACGGTGTCGTCGTTGCTGATGCCCTTGGCCGACAGCAGCGCCTCGAACTGCTCCTTGCTGACGAAGTCGCGGCGGACCTGGTCCTGCAGGTCGGTCTTCCAGTCGAGCTTCACGGCGCCGGGGATGTGCCCGCCATCGTAGGCCGAGGTGTCTTCGTCGACCTCGACGAGGACAACTCCTGCGGTGTTCAGGTTCTCTTCGGCCCAGTCGGCCGAGACGAGCGCGTCTGCGCGGCTCATGCGTTTCTCCTAGTTCGTGGTGGTTCTCAGGCTTGAGATGGATTTTTGATTGGCGTCTGTGTGGGCTGGCTGGCTGGCCCGGACGCGGTCTGGGCGACGGGCAGACCGCTGGGTGGGATCGGCTACGAGCAGAACGCTCGGGGCAATCGCGTCAGTTGGCGCGACACAGGCAGCTGCCCACGCGGCACAGGTCGACCGCGCGGCGTGAGGTGAGCATGATGCTCAGAGGGCCCATACCGAGCAGGGTAGCCGTAGCAGGGCGCATCTAGCTAATTCACGCCCGATCAGGGCTGCTGCTTCAACACCACGTCGGTGCCGGCGCCATTGAGCTGAAGCCCGTTCGGAGTCGGCGTCGTCGACGTCAGGTGCAGCCCGTAGGGCAGCGGCGGGATCTCGATGGTGCTGTTCAGCGCAGATGTGGCCAGCGGCAGAACCGCGGACGGTACATCGAGGCCACCGACCTTGAGCGAGTGCACGTCCAGTTTCAGGGTGCCGTTGACCACGTCGAAGCCGCCGGTGGCGTTGATGGTGACGCTGCCGAGCACCGGCACCGTCACCGGTGCCTGCACGACCAATTCGCTGCCCTGGGCCGACAACTTCAACCCGTTCACCTTGCTGAGTCGCTCCAGTTCGGCGTACGGCGCCACCACGTAGCCCTCCACCTCGTCGACCGGGACCTCGGTGATGCTATTGCTGCGCAGTTGGCTCAGCGGCAGCTTCGCGCCCTTGAGGTGGGCGTCCATGGAAGCACCCCTGATCTCACCCACCGTCACCGAATTGCTGGTGATCTCGATGTCCTTGTAGTCACCGCTGATGGCCTGGGTCAGGAACGGGAAGCCGTGCAGCGTGACGTCCGGGGTGTCCTGGAACTGCGAGAAGGTGGCCAGCGATTTGGAGGCGTTGTCCTGCAGAACGCTCTTGCCGACAAAATCGGCGGCCACCAGTAACAGGCCCAGTACGACGACGATGCCGATGAGCCATTTGAGTCCTCGATGCACTGCGTTAGCTCCTGATCGCCAAGAAGAGTAGGTAGCCGATCGGGCTGACGAAGCAGATCGGGATGAGCACACCGTAGACAGGACGCAGCCGCGCGTTCAGCTCGGAGGCCGGCGCACTGGCCAGCTGTATGAATCCGGTTCCGACCGCGAGCAGGCTGACCAGCAACCCCACGGCGAAGCCGAGGAACGCTCCGCGGCCACCCTGGAAATCGACCAGCGAGCGCAGCATCAGAAAGGCCAGCGCCGCGCCGGCCACCGCCCCGGTCAGCACCGCCACGAATCCGCGGGGCACCTCCGGGTCGAAGCGGGCGATCGGAAAGGTCATGTCGGTGAGGTAGCCGACGACCAGCGCGATCGCGGCGGCACCGGCCACGGCCGCGCTGACGCTGCCTCCGGAGCTCTCGTGGCGCAGCTGAATCAGCGCGACGATCGCCACCACGGCGGCGACCAGCACCGCGACGTTGGCCAGCGACTCCACCACTCGATTGCGCGCGATCCCCCGCATCAACTGGTGCGCGAAGAGCGCCGGCACGGCCAGGCCGAGGACCGGAAGCAGCGCGCCGAGCTGTCCGTGCGGCGAGACCGAGACGGCGACGTCGGCCCCGATCGCCGCGGCCGAGCCGATTATCAGGGCGCCGATGCGCCCCGGGGTGCGGGTGCCGAAGACCCAGGAGACGATCAACGCGGCCTGGGCCAGGGCGACCCCGACGAGCAGGGCGACCGCCCCGATCTCGGCCGTGACGACGAGCAGCAGGCCGAAGACCGCCGCGACGATGGCACCGGTGAGCAGCGGCAGCTCGCCCGGCCCGGCCGGCTTCGACGGGTCGAGCGCCTCCAGGTCCTTGCCCGGGGCCGTCTCCAGTTCCTTGCCGGGAGCCGTCGCCACCTCCCTGCCGGGTTCGGTCGCTGGTTTCGGCGCGATGGCGGATTCCTCACTCACGTCGGACATCGTCGCAGACGGCACCTGAGACGCCGCTCAACTTCGGCGATCGCCCCCTCAGCCGCCACCCAGCGTCTGACGGGCCCAGGCATCTATCCGGTCGACCAACTGGGCATCGGTCGCGTGCTCACCGTGCCCCATCTGCGGCTCCAGCCAGAAGTCGGCCGCGGCTGCGGCGTCAGCCAGTGCCTGGGCGTGACGTATCGGAAAGTAATGGTCATTCTCCCCGTGGACGAGTAACACCGGGCGCGGCGCGATGGCGGCGACGACGTCCACCGGCTGCTCCGGCTCATAGACCCAGCCGGAGCCGACCCGGGTCCGGCGGGTGAGCCGGGTGGCCAGCCGGCCGGTCCTGGTCATCACCGCCCAGTGCACCAGCCGCATCGGGCGGGTACCGCGCTCCCACCAGAAACCGGGCGAGCTCACCGAGACGACGGCATCCGCGTCACCGCCGAGACCAGCGTGCCGGAGCACCGACGAGGCCCCCATCGACCAGCCGATCAGCACCACCGGACTGTCCGGGCGACGCTCCCGCAGAAACTCCACGGCGGCCGCGACGTCGTGAATCTCCCGCTCACCGAGGGTCGAGTAGCCGCCCGAGCGGCCGTGGCCGCGAGCGTCGAAGGCGAGCACCGAGTTTCCCGCCCGGCCCAGCTGCTCGGCGACGGCGGTGATCTGGCGGGAGGACGAGGACCCGGTGAAACCGTGGGCCAGCACGTAGCTCAGCCCCCCGGGCGGGCCCGGACGGAAGGCCCCGGAGAGCCTCACGCCATCAGTTGTGTTGAGGCTAACGGTTTCGACTGGACCCACATTGCTATTCTGCTACTAGCTTCGCCGGGCCGGTGCCCGAGCGGAGCCGGACTCACCCAGGTTGGGTCCGCCCGGGTCGGTCAACGTTGCCCCATCCGGATCGCTCGCAGACTCGTCCGACTTCAGGAGATTCGCGTGGATCTGGTACTCCTTACCGCCGCCTCCCAGCCGACCACCGAGGTGCTTCCGGCCCTCGGCCTCCTCCCGCACGCGGTGACAGTGCTGTCGCTCGACGCCGGAGCCCTGCTGAACCAGCCTGTGGGTGATGTGATCCTGGTCGACGCCCGCCGTGACCTGGCCGCCGCCCGCGCCTTCACCCGCGTACTCACCGCGATGGGGATGAACGTCCCGGTCGTCGCCGTCCTCACCGAGGGTGGCCTCATCGCCATCTCGGCTGAGTGGGCCGTCGATGACATCGTCCTCGACACCTGCGGGCCGGCCGAGCTCGATGCCCGGCTGCGTCTGGTCGCCGACCGCAACGCACAGCTGGTGGACGCCCCGCCGGAGCACGTCAACGTCGGTGACCTGACGATCGACGAGACGACCTACACCGCCCGGCTGGCCGGACGCGCACTCGACCTCACGTACAAGGAGTTCGAGCTGCTGAAGTTCCTGGCCCAGCACCCGGGTCGCGTCTTCTCCCGTTCGCACCTGGTCCAGGAGGTGTGGGGCTACGACTACTTCGGCGGTACCCGCACCGTGGACGTCCACGTCCGCCGCCTGCGGGCCAAGCTCGGACCCGAGCACGAAGCGATGATCGGCACGGTTCGCAACGTCGGCTACAAGTTCGTCCGACCGAGTGCGGCTGGAACCGAATCCCGTAGTGCGGAGCTGGATCTATCTGAGGAGGCCGACTCAGTCGCCTTCGGAGCGATGCACCGGGCCTGACCACCGTCTGTGACCTGCGAGATGATGGTCGGCGTGATCCATGTGCAGCGCCGACCGGGGCTCGATGAACAGTTGCGCCACAGTGTCGAGAAGCTGGCCGCCGCGGTCGAGCGACGGGATGGGGCGCCACCGCTCTCCGATGACGCGCTGATGCACCTCGGTGATCCGGAGCGCGTCCATCTGATCAGTACCGACGGCAGCGCCAGCCTCACCGGCTATGCCCAGCTAAGCAGCTCTGCGCAGCTAAACAGTTCCACGCAACTAAGCAGCTCTGCGCAGCTCAACGGTGCCGCAGCCGAGGTTCTCGGCGACCGGGCCACCGTAGATGCACTGCTGGGCGAGGTGGAGTCGCTTGCGCCCAAGCTCACGGTCTGGTCGCACGGCACCCTCAGCCCGGTGGCCCCGGCGGCCGGCGAGCGGGGTTACCGCACCACGCGAATCCTCTGGCAGCTGCGCTCACCCAACGCTGAGCCGGGCCCGTCCGGACGGGTCGAGGTGCCGGCGGGAGTTGTGATCCGCCCGTTCGTCCTCGGCCAGGACGAGGAGGCACTGCTGGCGATCAACCGGGCCGCCTTCGCCGAACTACCCGATCAGGGCGGCTGGACCCTGGACGATCTCGCCGATCGCTTCGGCGCCAGCTGGTTCGACGTGAACGGATTGCTGGTCGCTGAACAGGCAGCCACGGCGGAACTGCTCGGTTTTCACTGGACGAAGGTCCACCCGGACGATGTGGGCGAGGTGTACGTCCTCGCGGTGGCCCCAGCGGCCCAGGGGATGCAACTGGGGCGGGTGCTCCTGCAGGCCGGCCTCGATCACCTTCGCCAGCGAGGTACCGACGGCGTACTGCTCTACGTCGACGACTCCAACCGCAACGCGCTGCACCTCTACGAACGCAATGGATTCAGCCGCTACAACCAGGACGTTCAGCTCCAGAAGGACTGAGCACGGGTCACCGTTGCCCGCGTTACATCGCCACTACCCGTAATGGGGGCGTCACTCAATAGTGGTCACCTGATGTTCGTCCTCTCTTCAGGCCAGGGTCTCAATAGCGGCA
This sequence comes from Jatrophihabitans sp. GAS493, assembly GCF_900230215.1. Classification (NCBI taxonomy): domain Bacteria; kingdom Bacillati; phylum Actinomycetota; class Actinomycetes; order Jatrophihabitantales; family Jatrophihabitantaceae; genus Jatrophihabitans; species Jatrophihabitans sp. GAS493. The sequence goes on from NZ_LT907982.1 coordinate 432,972, forward strand.
CTCGCTGTTCACTCCTCGTTCACCTCCTCCATGCCAGCAGGTCACCTGCGGCACCTAGCGTCCGTCTCGTAAGAGATTCTCTACGAGAGGCACACACGTGAAGCTGTACCGGACTGGCGCGATCGCCGGCCTGATCGCTGGCTCGACCGCTCTCGCGGTCCTCCTGACCGCATGTAGCTCCAGCAAGAGCGACTCATCGACTGACGCCGCGGCGAACACCGCGGCCGCATCCGGTCTGCCGATCACTTGCGCGAGCGGCACCCTCAAGGGCGACGGATCGAGCGCGCAGAAGAACGCTGTGCAGGAGTGGACGGCCGACTTCAAGTCCAAGTGCTCCGGCATCACCATCAACTACCAGGGCTCGGGCTCGGGCGCCGGAATCAACGGATTCCAGTCCAAGCAGCTCGACTGGGCCGGCTCCGACGCCGCCATCAAGGGCGACGACGTCACCAAGGCCAACGCCAACTGCGCCTCCGGCGGCACCGCGATCAACATCCCGATGGTGGTCGGCCCGATCTCGATGGCCTACAACGTCTCGGGTGTCGACAAGCTGACGCTGACCCCGAAGCTGCTCGGCGAGATCTTCACCGGCAAGATCACCAGCTGGGACAACGCCGACATCAAGGCGGCCAACTCCGGCGTCTCACTGCCGAGCACCCCGATCAAGGTCATCACCCGCTCGGACAGCTCGGGCACCTCGTTCAACTTCTCCAGCTACCTCAGCCAGGTCGACCCGGCGGACTTCACCGAGGCCCCGGCCAAGCAGTGGCCGGTCAAGATCGGTGCCGGAGCCAAGGGCAGCGCCGGCGTCGCCGGTGCGGTCAAGGCCAGTGACGGCTCGATCGGTTACGTCGAGCTCTCCGCCGCTCAGGATGCCGGCGTCAAGATGGCCGCGATCGACAGCGGCGACGGCGCGGTGGAGATCAGCTCCGATGCGGCCAGCAAGTTCATGACGGCCGGCGCCACGGTGACGGGCACTGCCCCTGACCTGACGCTGAAGCTGGACTACACCCAGCACGGCGCGGGCGTCTACCCGATCGTCCTGGTGACCTACGAGATCGTCTGCACCAAGTACAACGACTCGAACATCGGGGCGATGGTGAAGGCCTTCTTCAGCTACACCTCGGGCGCGGGACAGGGTTCCCTCAACGACCTGGGCTACGCACCGCTCCCGTCGGACCTGGTCACCAAGGTCCAGTCCTCGGTATCGGCCATCAGCTAACTCCGACCGGCCGGAAGTCTCCGGCCGCCGGTACTTGCAGAACAGGTAGTTGAAGACCAACGATGTAGCAGTCCCACCGGTGACCGGTCGAGACCCTCGACACGCCGGTGGGACTGCTCATTGCGAGCCACCAGCTTCGCCGGCTCGCACGAGCCCCAAGAGGAACAGATGGTAGAGCGGGAAACAGTGACTGAGAGCGCAGACGACAAGTCTGATGACGCCGGCAGCTCCGCCAGCGGCGGCGGCGCGCACCGATCTGCTCGTCCGGAGCCCGGTCCGGTCTTCCCGCCGCGAGTCGGTGGGGAGTCAGTCATGAGCACGGGACCAATCGGCGATGAGCTGGGCGATGGCGACGAAGCCACGGCCGTCCGTTACTCGGCCGACCCGGGGCCGACTCGGCTCGCCCCGGACATCGAGGAGAGCCACCTCGAAGCGGTGCTCATCGGCGCCGAAGGCACGGCGAACACCCTCCAGGCGACCGGCGTCACCCTGGGCGGCGACGGCCGGAGCAAGGTGCGCCTCGGTGATCGGCTCTTCTCCGGTCTCGCGGCCGGCAGCGGCCTCTTCGTCGTCCTGCTGATCGGCCTGGTCGCAGCCTTTCTCATCGTCAAGGCCGTCCCGGCCATCGCGGCCGACAAGGCCAACTTCCTCACCTCCACGAAGTGGGACCTCAGCACGCCCGGCCACTTCGAGTTCGGCATCGCCTCGCTGCTCTGGGTCACCATCATCATCTCGCTCGAGGCGATGGTCATCGCGGTGCCGATCGCCGTCTGCATCGCGCTCTACGTCTCGCACTACGCCCCGAAGCGGATAGCCAGCGGCGTCGCCTTCGTGGTGAACCTGCTGGCCGCGGTTCCCTCGATCATCTACGGCCTCTGGGGCTTCACCGTCTTCGCTCCGGCCATGGAGCCGGTGCAGCGGGCGTTCTACCACCTGGGCGGTGTCATCCCGCTCTTCAAGTACGCCTCCGGTGACCCGTTCACCATCTTCATCGGCGGAATCGTGCTGGCGATCATGATCCTGCCGATCATCACCGCGGTCAGCCGGGACGTCTTCGAACGCACCCCGCGGGCCAACATCGAGGCCGCCCTGGCGCTGGGGGCCACCCGCTGGGAGATGATCCGGATGGCCGTGCTCCCCTACGGTCGGGCCGGCGTCACCAGCGGCGCCATGCTCGGCCTCGGCCGCGCGCTCGGCGAGACCATCGCGGTGCTGCTCATCCTGCACGTCCCGTCGACCTTCTCCTTCTCGATCATGCAGGGTGGACTCACCTTCGCCTCCCGCATCGCCCTGGACGCCGGCGAGATGAGCGCCGCGCAGGCCCCGGCCTACATAGCCGCCGGCCTGGTGCTCTTCGTGCTGACCTTTGTCGTCAACGCGGCCGCCCGGGCCATCGTCAACCGTAAGAAGGACTTCGTATGACCACGGCAACCGTCTCGTCACTGCAGTCAGCGCCCGGGCTGGGGCGTCGCAAGGCGAAGAACAACATCGCCACCGCGGTGATCACCGGCTCCTTCCTGCTCGCCCTGATCCCGCTGGTCTGGCTGCTCTGGACGGTTATCAGCAAGGGCTACTCGGTGATCATCCAGCAGGGCTGGTTCACCGAGGATCAGTCCGGCATCACCAACCGCCGCGCGGGGGGCGGCGTCCTGCACGCCGTCATCGGCACCCTGCAGCAGGTCGCGGTCGCCTCGATCATCGCCATCCCGATCTCGATCATGGTCGCGATCTACCTGATCGAGTACGGCAGCAACAGCCGGCTGGCGACCTGGGCCAGCTTCATGATCGACATCCTCACCGGTATTCCGTCGATCGTGGCGGCGCTGTTCATCTACGCCGTCTTCGTCACCAGCTTCGGCGGGGTGCAGCAGGGCTTCTACGTCTCGCTGGCCCTGGTGATGCTGATGATCCCGGTGGTGGTCCGCTCCACCGAGGAGATGCTGAAGCTCGTCCCCAATGAGCTGCGGGAGGCCTCCTACGCGCTCGGGGTGCCGAAGTGGAAGACGATCGTTCGGATCGTGCTGCCGACCGCGCTGTCGGGCATCGTCACCGGCGTCATGCTCGGTGTCGCCCGGATCGCCGGTGAGACCGCACCACTGCTCGTGCTCGTCGGGTACTCCCAGACCACCAACTGGGACCTCTTCTCCGGCTCGCAGGGATCGCTGCCCGGCATGATCAACGACCAAGCCCCGAACTACACCCTCCCGCACCCGGCCGACCGGATGTGGGGTGCGGCCCTGACGCTCATCCTCATCGTGATGGGCCTCAACCTGCTCGCTCGCTTCTTCACCCGCTTCAGCAAGATCACCAACTAAATGCCGCACGTCCGGCCCCTTAACTCGACCCCGATTTCCCACTCGCACAGGAGTAATCACTGATGGCCAAGCGCATCGACGCCAAGAACCTGAACATCTACTACGGCAAGTTCCTGGCCGTCAGCGACGTCAACTTCACCATCGCGCCCCGTTCGGTCACCGCCTTCATCGGGCCGTCCGGCTGTGGCAAGTCGACGGTGCTGCGCACCATCAACCGGATGCACGAAGTGATCTCCGGGGCCCGGGTCGAGGGCGAGATCCTGCTCGACGGCGACAACATGTACGCCTCCTCGGTCGACCCGGTGGACGTGCGCCGCACCATCGGGATGGTCTTCCAGCGCCCGAACCCGTTCCCGACCATGTCCATCGCCGACAACGTCGTCGCCGGGCTGAAGCTGCAGAGCGGGCGGATGAAGAAGTCCGACCTGGAGAACGTGGTGGAGAAGTCGCTGCGTGGAGCGAACCTCTGGGAAGAGGTGAAGGACCGGCTCAACAAGCCCGGCGCCGGCCTCTCCGGTGGTCAGCAGCAGCGCCTGTGCATCGCCCGGGCCATCGCCGTCGAGCCGCAGGTGCTGCTCATGGACGAGCCCTGCTCGGCGCTGGACCCGATCTCGACGCTGGCCATCGAGGACCTGATTCAGACGCTGAAGGAGAAGTACACGATCGTCATCGTCACCCACAACATGCAGCAGGCGGCTCGGGTGAGCGAGCGCACCGCCTTCTTCAACCTCTCGGCGGTGGGCAAGCCCGGGCAGTTGGTGGAGATGGACGACACCGAGAAGATCTTCGCCAACCCCTCCGATCAGCGCACCGAGGACTACATCTCCGGTCGCTTCGGCTGAGTTCGCTGCTCAGTTGGGCCCGTCGGGTTGGTTGAGCCCGTCTGGTTGTTCGACCCCGACTGGGCGGCGGCCACCAGCCAACCCGCCTTGGCGGCCTGCCAGCCGAGCTGAACGCGTGACTGCGCGCCCACCTCGTCCATCATGCGTCGGACGTGGCGCTGGATACTCCGCTCGGACGTCTTCAGAATGCCGGCGATCGCCCGGTCGGTGAAGCCCGCGACGAGCAGGTTCATCACCCGGTTCTCGATGGCGCTGATGCCGCTGCCGGGCGGTATCGAGTGATTCACCGGCAGCGCCACGGCCCAGAGCATGTCGAAGAGCCCGACCATCGCGTCCAGCAGACCGCTCGGATGCACGATGAGCGCGGCGCCGACCTGATTCAGATGTCGATCGTCCAGGGCGACCAGCCCCAGCCGATGATCGGCGATCATCATCCGCGCCGGCACCGACCCGAAGACCCGGATATCGGAGTTGCTCTCGGCCACTTGGCGGATGCCCCAGCTCAGTTCGGAGGGGTCCAGGCCGTCTCCCTCGAAGATCATCCGGTTCAGTACGCCGCGTTTTGAGGCGTCCACGTGATTGGCCGCCAGCTCACGTGATCCGCGCAGCATCGGGTTCTTGAACGTGGTGCTGATCTGCTGCTCGGCCGCCTCGTTGACCTGATAGCCGCGGCGCTGTACCTCCTCCCAGCCGGAGACCACGTCGATGACATCGGTGGTGACTCGACTGGCGCCGCCCAGGTGATAGATACGGGCCAACGCCGCCACCTCGGCCTCCGCGCGGTGCAGATCGGCCTGACGGGCCACCAGGGCCCCACGCAGGGCCAGATCAGGCGCCACAGCGACGTAGGCCCCGGGGTAGGTGAGCGACGGGCTGGCCAGACCGCGGGCCTCCAGCTGCTGCAGCAGCTGCGCGCATTCGGCCTGAGTGGTTTCGAGGACCGCCGCCAGCTGCTCCACCTCGGCCACCGGGATGGCTACCAGCTCGCGGTAGAGCGCGGACTCCTCCTGGGTCAGACCAATGGCTGTCAGCATTGTTTACGGATCTTTTCTATTCGTAATGCTCTTGAGTAGTCGCGTTGATACACGTGGTGACGCATAAGCGTCATGTCGTATACCCGCCATGTTACTTCGTCTATTGCTGTGCCATATTTACGTCATCACCAATAGAGCACGGCGTGTCGTAATCGATCCGCCAGAGCCAGGGTGATTGTGCGGCGCTAACCCCCGAGCGCCGCCCTGCGCGTGGCTCGCCCCGGCTCCCCTGCCGGGGCGAGCACCGCCACTTTCTCATCACCCGTACGCGAAGGCCCTGTTAAATCCGGCCGATCCACTTTTAACGCCTGGATCAACCGGTGGGCGATCGACGGGACCAACGGTCCGTCGATCGATCTGCGTTTGGCAACCACGAACCAGGTACCGCAGCCGGGGGCGCAGTCACATTGACCCAACTCCCCACAGCCCATACCCTTTCCTTCGTTGACTCTTTGTCAATAGTCTGATTTCTCCGCAACGGGGCCGCGGACACAACGATTTGGCGAGGTGGATGCCGCGGTGGGCGACTATGACGTACTGGTCATCGGTTCGGGATTCGGCGGCAGCGTCACCGCGCTGCGACTGACCGAGAAGGGCTACCGGGTCGGCGTAATCGAGGCCGGTCAGCGCTTCACCCCGCACACCCTCCCCAAGACGTCCTGGGACCTGCGCAACTTCCTCTGGGCACCGAAGCTCGGTATGCGCGGCATCCAGCGCCTACACCTGCTCAAGGACGTCGTGGTGATGGCCGGCGCCGGCGTCGGCGGCGGTTCGCTGAACTACGCGAACACCCTCTACGAACCGCCCCAGCCCTTCTACGACGACCCGCAGTGGCGTGACATCACCGACTGGCGCTCCGAGCTCGCCCCGTTCTACGCCCAGGCCCGCAAGATGCTCGGCGTCACCGTCAACCCGAGCACCACCCGCTCCGACGTGCAGATGCTCCGCCTGGCCGAGCAGTTCGGTAAGGGCGACACCTTCCACATGACCCCGGTGGGCGTCTTCTTCGGCCGGGACGGCCAGAAGGAGCCCGGAAAGCGGGTCCCGGACCCGTTCTTCGGCGGCGCCGGCCCGGAGCGCACCGGCTGCATCGAGTGCGGCTCGTGCATGACCGGCTGCCGCTTCGGCGCCAAGAACACCCTCAACGAGAACTACCTCGGCCTGGCTGAACGAGCCGGCGCGCAGGTACACCCGCTCACCACGGTGACCAACGTGCGTCCGCTGCGCGGCGGCGGCTACGCGGTCGACACGGTACGCACCGGACGCTGGTTCACCCGGCGCCCCGACCGCACCTTCACCGCCGATCACGTGGTCTTCGCGGCCGGCTCCTTCGGCACCCAGACGCTGCTGCACAAGCTGAAGGCGACGACTCTGCCGAAGATCTCCGGCCGTCTGGGCTACCTGACCCGCACCAACTCCGAGGCACTGCTCGGAGCCCGAAGCAGCGAGAAGGCGGCTGACTACACCCAGGGCGTGGCCATCACCTCCTCCTGGCACCCGGACGAGAACACCCACATCGAGCCGGTGCGCTACGGCAAGGGCAGCAATCTGATGGCCCTGCTCAACACCGGACTGACGGACGGCGGCTCGCGCCCGCAGCGACTGGCCGCACTGGTCAAGCAGTTGGTCACGAGGCCGAAGATGATCCTGGCGCTGCGGCCACGGAAGTGGTCCGAGCAGGTGATCATCCTGCTGGTGATGCAGTCGCTGAACAACTCGATCACCGTGATGCGGCGCAAGTCGCGCTTCGGCTTCGGCGGCCTCACCTCGACCCAGGGCGACGGCGAGCCGAACCCGACCTGGATTCCGGTGGCGAATGAGGCGGCCCGCACCCTGGCCAAGAACATCGACGGTGAGCCCGGCGGTCTCTGGAGCGATCTGCTCAACATCCCGATGACGGCCCACTTCATCGGTGGCTGCACGATCGGGGCCTCGGCCGCGGACGGCGTCATCGATCCGTATCACCGCGTCTACGGCTACGAAGGCCTGCACGTGGTGGACGGCTCGGCACTGTCGGCCAACCTCGGCGTGAACCCGTCACTCTCGATCACCGCCCAGGCCGAGCGGGCCATGAGTCTCTGGCCCAACGCCGGCGAGCGGGATGAGCGGCCACCGCTGGGTTCGGCCTACACCCGGATCACGCCGACCTTCCCGAAGAATCCCGCGGTTCCGGCTCACGCTCCAGCCGCGCTGCGCTTCGACGCGACACCGAACCTGGCCATCGTCACCCCGACCGCCGCCAAGTCCTGAGGTCGGCTCGCGACTGGCGGCTGACGGCAGGCCCCCCGGGCATATGCTGACCGCATGAGTGAATCCGACACGAACACGTCCGAGTCCGGATCCGCGGCGGACGACGCCAAGGCGAAGTTCCGCGAAGCCCTGGACCGCAAGCGGGGCAAGCAGGCCGACCGGCAGTCGCATGCCGACGCCGAGTCGAAGGTGCACGGCGAGCACGCCGCCGCCGCCACCCAGCGCAACTTCCGTCGCAAGAGCGGCGGCTGACCGGCACCGCTCAGGCCGATTGGCCGCGGCGGGTTCGCGGTCGCCCGTCAGCTCTGCCCCGCGCTTCGTCGATATGTTCCGGCGGGGCGACGCTTCGCGGGACATGGGCACGGTTCACCGATGCGCAGCGGGACATAGAAGTGCTTCCCGCGCGAGCGGCCCGCCATCGGTTACTGAATCCTTAACTGCGGAGTGCAGCGAACAATACGACCGTAGCTGCGGGATATAGTTCGCGCATGCCGACCTACCGGATACGCCACGCCGCTGACCTCCTCGGGGTCAGCGACGACACGCTGCGACGCTGGATAGACGCCGGGCGCATCGCCACGATCGTCGTCGACGGCCGTCAGGCCATCGACGGTGCCACGCTGGCCGGATTCGCGGTTGAGCAGAACACCGCGCCGCCCCACCCCGACATCTCGGCCGCCATTCCGGCGGTGCGCGAATCGGCCCGCAACCGGTTCCTCGGCCTGGTCACCAAGGTCACCCGTGACACCGTGATGGCCCAGGTGGAGATCCAGTCCGGCGCCAATCGCATCGTGTCGTTGATGAGCCGAGAGGCGGCCGACGAGTTGGCCCTGGAACCAGGGGTCCTGGCCTACGCCAGTGTCAAGGCCACCAACGTCGTCGTAGAACTCGCCCAACTCACCACCAAAGCCGGAAAGGCCGAATAGATGCGCACCTCCGTCACCACCGTTGTCTTGCTGAGCGCCGCAACCCTGACGCTGGCCGGGTGCAGCTCCTCCTCGACCAGCAGCGGGTCGAGTGCGACCACCGCGGGCACGAGCTCGTCACCCGCGGTCACCGGCACCGTGACGGTGCTGGCCGCCGCGTCGCTCACCGAGGCCTTCACCACGCTCGGCAAGCAGTTCGAGGCCGCTCACCCCGGCACCACCGTGAAGCTCAGCTTCGGCGGTAGTTCGGCCCTGGCACTGCAGATCAACGAGGGAGCGCCGGCCGACGTCTTCGCCTCGGCCGCCACCAAGAACATGACCCAGGTCGTGACGAAGGGCGGCGCCGCGGAGGCGGACGTGAAGAACTTCGCCTCCAACGTGCTCGAGATCGCCACTCCCCCGTCGAACCCACAGAACGTCACCGGCGTCAACGACCTGGCCAAGACGAGCGTCAAGGTCGCGGTCTGCCTGCCGGCCGTCCCCTGCGGAGCGGCGGCGGTCACGCTCTTCAAGAACGCCGGGATCACCGTCAAGCCGGTCACCCAGGAGGCCGACGTGAAAGCCACGCTGGCCAAGGTCGAGTCGAACGAGGTTGACGCCGGAGTCGTCTACGTCACCGACGTACTGGCCGCCGGTACGAAGGTGAAGGGCGTCGCCATCGACCCGTCGGTGAACGTCTCCACCGAGTACCCGATCGCACCGCTGACCAAGGCGTCCAACGCCGCCGGCGCCGACGCCTTCGTCGCCTACGTCCTCTCCGACGCCGGACAGAAGGTGTTGGCCGACGGCGGATTCGCCAAGCCGTAGCCTGAAACGGATGGAGACCCTCCGCCGTCAGCTGTCGGGCCGACGCGCCGGGCGGCGCGCGGGCCCACACACGGCTCGGCGCGGTACGGCGCGGCGCAGCACTGCCCCGCCGCTGCCGCTGGGGATCGGCGCCGCGATCGCGCTGCTCTTCCTGCTGCTGCCGCTGGTTGCGATCCTCATCCGGGCGCCGTGGTCGTCACTGACCACGCTCTGGCGCAGCAGCGATGTACTCACCGCTCTGCGCCTCTCGCTGATCTGCGCCACCGCGGCCACCGGCATCTCGCTACTGCTCGGCGTGCCGCTGGCCTGGGTGCTGGCCCGGGTGCGATTTCCGGGGATCCGGCTGGTGCGCGCGCTGGTGCTGCTACCGCTGATCCTGCCGCCGGTGGTCGGCGGGGTGGCGCTGCTCTACGGGTTCGGACGAAACGGTGTCTTCGGCCGCTACCTCGACCAGTGGTTCGGGGTAACTCTGCCCTTCACCACGGCCGGCGTGATCGTCGCCGAGACGTTCGTGGCGATGCCGTTCCTGGTCGTCGCGGTGGAGGGGGCGCTGCGCTCGGCCGACGTCGGGCTGGAGGAGGCCGCGGCCACCCTCGGCGCCTCCCGGATGCGGATCTTCCGCACCGTGACGCTGCCGTTGATCGCGCCGTCGCTGCTGGCCGGGTCGGTGCTCTGCTGGGCTCGGGCCCTCGGCGAGTTCGGCGCGACCATCACCTTCGCCGGCAACTACCCCGGCACCACCCAGACGATGCCGCTGGCCGTCTACAACGCGTTGGAGTCTGACCCGGAGGCGGCGATCGCGATCAGCCTGGTGCTGCTGGCGGTGGCCGTGGCCGTGCTGGTGGCTCTGCGCGAACGCTGGCTGCATCCGGGGCTCACCTCATGAGCCTGCGGGCGGAGGTGGTCGTGCGTCGCGGACCGTTCGAGCTCGACGTCGAACTCTCAATAGAAGACGGGGAGATCCTGGCCGTGCTCGGTCCGAACGGCGCCGGGAAGACGACCCTGCTCCGCGCGCTGGCTGGTCTGGAGCCGCTACAGGCCGGGCGGATCGTCGTCGGCGCGAGCACCTACGCCGGGCCCGGCCCGGCCGACGAACGGGTCGATCTCGCGCCGGAGGATCGGCGAATAGCCTACGTTTTCCAGGACTATCGCCTCTTTCCACACCTCAATGCCCGCGACAACGTTGCCTACGGGGCGCGCTCACGGGGTGCCTCCCGGCCGCAGGCCCGCGCCGATGCCGACGGTTGGCTGCAGCGCCTGGGGATCGCTGAGGTCGCCGGCAACCGGCCGGCGAAGCTCTCCGGCGGTCAGGCACAGCGGGTGGCGCTGGCTCGGGCCCTGGCCACCGATCCCGCCCTGGTGCTACTCGACGAGCCGCTGGCCGCCCTCGATGCCCGCACCCGGGGCGAGGTGCGGGCGCTGCTCAAGTCGCAGCTACGGGCAGTCGGTGCGCCCACCGTGCTGGTGACCCACGAAGCTTTGGAGGCGATGGTGCTGGCCGATCGGCTGCTGGTGCTGGAGAACGGGCGGGTGGTTCAGCAGGGCACGCCGAGCGAGGTGGCGCGCCGCCCGGCTACCGCCTACGTCGCCAAGTTGATGGGGCTCAACCTCTACGCCGGCACCCGCTCGCCGCTCGGGCAGATCACGGTGGACGGCGGCGGCACATTCATCTGCGCCGAGGCGGGTCCCAACTCCAGTGCCGCGTCGAGCGGGCGGGTGCTGGTCGCGCTTCGTCCCAGTGCGATCACCGTGCACGCGGGGCAGCCGGTCAACGCCAGCCCGCGAAACGTCTGGCCGGCCCGGATCGGTGGCCTCGAACTGCTCGGCGACCGGGTGCGGCTGGAGACCTTCGGGTCCCCGAACGCGCTGGTCGACATCACCAGCGACGCGGTGGCCGAACTCGATGTGGCGCCCGGGCGGCAGGTCTGGCTCTCGGTGAAGGCGACGGAACTGGACGTCTACCCCGAGGCCGGCTGAGGCCTGCGACGGCGAACCTCCACCCTTTTCTGCTCTGTGGGTCACAGCGCGGAGCAGGCCCGACGGGGATCATGGTTTCAGTGACCGCAGTGCCCACCCGACACAGCCAGCTAGCCTCACCGGGGCTGCGGGTCGGTGACCCTGGCTTCCGCCGGATCGTGGTGGCCCTCTTCGTCGCCGGGGTCGCCACCTTCGCGTTGCTCTACGCGCCGCAGCCGCTCCTCCCGCTGCTGGCGGCCGACTTCGACGTCACCCCGGCCGCCGCCACCCTCACCCTCTCGCTCAGCACGCTGGCCCTCGGGATCAGCATGATCGCGGCGGCGGCCATCTCCGACCGGACCGGGCGGACCAAGTTGATGTTCGGATCACTGCTGAGCGCGTCGGCGATCGGGCTGGCCACCGCGGCCGCGCCGACGTGGGACACCCTGCTGGCGCTGCGACTGCTGGAGGGGGTCGCGCTGGCCGGGTTGCCGGCGGTGGCGATGGCCTACCTGCGCGATGAGATCCACCCGGAGGCGCACGCCCGGGCGACCGGGCTGTACATCGGCGGGACCGCACTGGGTGGCATGCTCGGACGAATTCTCTCCGGCCTGCTGGCCGACCTCGGTGGCTGGCGGCTGGCCACGGCTGGGATCGGGCTGCTCGGACTGGCCTGCGCCGTGACGGTGATCGCCCTGCTGCCACCGTCGCAGAACTTCGTCCCGCAGGCCGGGTGGAGCGCCGGCCAGTTGGGGGTGCTGCTGAGCGCGCCGATGCTCCCGCTGTATGCCGTCGGCGGGTTGATGATGGGCAGCTTCGTCGCCGTCTACAACGCCATGTCCTTCCGCCTGGCCGCCGCTCCCTACCTGCTCTCGGCGGGCGTGGCCGGGCTCGTCTTCTTCGTCTATCCGATCGGCAGCATCGGTTCGGCCCTCGCCGGCCGGGTCGCCGATCGGGTCGGCCGGGCCCAGGTGGTGCTGGCCGGGATCGGTATCACTGCGCTCGGCGTGCTGCTCACCGTCGAGTCGAGCCTGGTCTGGGTGGTGATCGGATTGGGCGTGATGACCGGCGGGTTCTTCGCCGCCCACGGGGTGGCCAGCGGCTGGGTGACGGCGCGGGCCCATCGGATCGGAGCGCCGGTCGGGATGGCGGCCTCGCTGTACCTCTTCTCCTACTACCTGGGCTCCTCGATCTTCGGCTCACTGGCCGGCGCGCGGTGGGCGGCCCAGGGCTGGTCAGGGGTGGTGGTGATGTCACTGCTGCTCATCGCGGCGAGTGCCGGCCTCGCGCTGGTGGCCGGTCGGCACTCACCGGCCAGCTAGCTGGAGACCGAGTGTTTTGCTCGTAGTTCTCCCTTGAGCACCTTGCCGCTGGCGTTGCGGGGTAGCTGGTCGACCAGCACCACGTCGCGGGGTCGTTTGTAGCGGGCCAGCTTCCCACCGCACCAGAGATCGAGGTCGGCGGTGGTCATGGCGCCAGTGGCGACGACGATCGCGATCGGCACCTCACCCCAGCGTTGGTCCGGACGCCCGATGATCGCCACGTCGTCCACCAGCGGGTGGCTGGCGATGATGTCCTCCACCTCGGCGCAGTAGATGTTCTCCCCGCCCGAGATGAGCATGTCCTTCTTGCGATCGACGACGTAGACGAAGCCCTCCTCGTCGCGGCGCACCAGGTCTCCGGAGTGGAACCAGCCGCCGTGGAAGGACTCGGCCGTCGCCACCGGATTGCGCCAGTAGCCGGCCATCAGGGTGGGGCCTCGGTAGACGATCTCCCCGACCTCGCCGGTGGGCACGTCGTTCATCTCGTCGTCCACCACCCGGATCGAGAGGGTGGAGATGGGCTTGCCGACCGAGCCGATCTTGCGGATCGCGTCGGCCCCGTCCAGGACGCAGGTCACCGGCGACATCTCGGTCTGCCCGAAGAGGGCGACGTTCTCGGCGTCCGGGAAGACCTCGGCCATCCGCTGCAGCAGCGCCGTGGTGGCCGGCGCCGCGCCCCAGGACATCGTGCGGATGCGCAGCTTGCGGGAGGTGATGTCAGGCAGCGCGCAGACGGCCTGCCACTGGGTGGGCACCAGGAAGACGCTGGTGACCCCCTCGCTCTCCAACGCATCGACCAGCACTACCGGGTCGAAGTTGCCGCTGGGCATCAGCACCGTCGGCGCGCCGGCCAGCAGGCTCGGCCCGAAGAGCCCGATGCCGGCGATGTGGAAGAGCGGTGCCGCGCAGATGTTCAGGTCGTCGTCGTGGATGAGCCCCAGCGATCGCACCAGGGTGATCGTCTGCATCTGCATGTTGAGGTGGGTGAGGACCGCTCCCTTCGGGCGGCCGGTCGTGCCGGAGGTGTACAGCAGCAGGGACGGCGAGTCATCGGGGACGTCGACCAGCGGGTGCGGCGGTGGGTTCGCCGCTATCTCCTCGTCGAGGCTGGGCAGGTGAACCCCGGACGGGACGTCGCCGACGATGAGGGTGGCCGGCGGCGCGGCCAGGTTGGCGGTGGCGGCGATCGCCACCGAGGCCAGCGACGAGTCGACGGCCAGCACGGCCGGTTCGCAGTCACTGAGGATGAACTCGATCTCGGTCGCGGTGAGGCGGAAGTTGACCGGCACCGCCATCGCCCCGAGGGTATGCGCGGCGAAGACAATCTCCAGGAATTCAGGGCGATTCAGCATCAGGATGGCCACCCGCGAACCCGGCATGACGCCGTTGCGGGCGAGCACGTCGGCGGTGCGTTCCACTCGTTCGTGCAACCGCCGCCAGGTGATGTCGGCACCGAGGAAGCGCAGCGCCACGCCGTCTGGATTCTGGTGGGCGTGCCGGGCGATCTGGTTGGGCCAGTTGTTTCGCCTGGCAATCATGGGCTGTTCGGTCGCGTTGAGCTGTCCAACACCGATGTCGGTCATGGGGAGATACTTGCACCGAAGTGGAACCGGCACCAGAGACGACCGGATCCGGTCGGATCAGTACGAACCCCAGCGGTGTGTGGCACTGATCCGACCGGACGTCGGGTGGCGATCGCGGTCTGACGAACCCGCGAGACCGCGATCGCAATAATTCCAGCAAATACAAGCTCTCTACTGCCTCTTTGCACCAGCTACGGTACTCGGAACACCACCCCCGCTACCGCGCGTAAGCGCGACACGCCGCAGATCAATCCATATCCACAGGCGTGCGTCCGGCGAGTTGAGGAGTCAGCTCGCCGCCGCCGACCGCCGGCTCCGGCTCGGGCTCTGGCTCGGATGATTGCGGATGGCGCAGGCTGCCGACGACGGCGATCGTGAGGGCAGCGACGATGACGCCGAGGCTGACCAGCGTCGGGATCTCCGGGATGGAGGTGCTGATCGTCTTGTGGGCCGCCTGCAGGAAGAGTTTGGCTCCGATGAAGGCCAGGATGAAGGCCAGCGCCTTATCCAGCAGGTAGAACTTCTCGAGCATTCCGGCCAGCAGGAAGTACAGCGCCCGCAGCCCCAGGATCGCGAATGCGTTGCTGGTGTAGACGATGAAGGCACTGTCGCTGACGGCCAGCACGGCCGGCACGCTGTCGACGGCGAAGATCAGATCGGCCGCCTCGACGGCGACGACGACCGCGAGCAGCGGAGTGCCGATGCGCTTGCCGGCCTCGACGAAGAAGAACTTGGCCCCGTGGTACTCGTCGCTGATCGGGATGACCCGCCGCAGCAGCCGGACCGCGACGCTCTTACCCGGATCGACCGCATCGTCCTCGCCACCGCGGATGAGCTTGAACGCGCTCCAGAGCAGGATGGCGCCGAAGACGAAGAGGATGGCGGTGAACTGGCTGACCACCGCGACCCCGGCGCCGAGGAAGATGCCACGGAAGACGAGCGCGCCGATGACGCCGAAGAAGAGGACGCGGTGCTGGAACTCGCGGGGCACCTTGAAGTAGCCGAAGATCAGCGCGAAGACGAAGAGATTGTCGACCGACAGGCTCTTCTCAAGCAGGTAGGCGGTGGTGAAGTCGACGGCGGGCCCGGCCCCGAGGGTGAGGCCGACGACGAGGGCGAAGATCATCGAGACGCCGACCCAGATGGCGCTCCAGATCGCGGCCTCCTTGAACTTGATCGTGTGCGCCCCGCGATGGGCGAGCAGGTCGATCGCGAGCATGACTACGACAACTGCGGCGAATGCCACCCAGGCCCAGAGCGGGACGCTCATAGCTCCTCCTACTGATCTTGGGTCGATATGGTCCGACCCGCTGTCTCCATTCTGATGTGGCGATACTGGCCCGGCCAGGGCGATTCTGGACGTTGTCGGGGGGTTAAAACTGCCGGATACCGGCAATCTGAGCCGGCGGGCTGCGCTCGCTGCTCTGTCCCGGGAAGCGTCGATCCGGCGGCAGATTCCGACGTCCGGCGGGGCAGAGCCGATCAACCCAGAGAGTGTCAGGGCAGCGGGGTGGCCGGCCAATCCAGCAGTTGAGCTCCGAGCACCGCGGCCTGCAACGCGAAGCGCTGCGTCGAACGGGTGGGGTCCTGCCCGGTCAGCTCCCGCACCCGCTCCAGCCGGTAGGTCACCGCCCGCACCGACAGGTGCAGCCGGCGGGCCGTCTGCGCGGAGTTTCCGCCCTCCTCGAAGTAGGCGGCGAGCGTCTGCAGCAGCGGCTCGGCCCCGCCCCGGGCGCTCTGCAGCGGCTCCAGCAGCGTCAGCACCAGATCCACCATCGCGGCCCGATCACGCAGAAGTACCCGAAAAACAAGGAGATCCGCCGCTGGCACGACCTTCGAGCGCAGCCCCAGCCGGGCCGCCAGCTGCAGCGATTCACGGGCCTCGTCGAAGGAGTTCAGCACCCCGGCGCCGCCCCGGCCGGGCCGTCCGACACCGATCTGCCACTGATCGAGTTCGACCCCGAGGACACGATCGACGCGCTCCAGCACCTCATCCACGGCAGCCTGGTCGGGGACGGCGAAGATGACGACGAGCTGCCCCTCCTTGCTGGCCACCATCGTCCCGGCGTCGCCCTTCGAGCCCTGCACTGCCCGCTCGACGGCCGACAGCATCCGCGACCCGTCGGTGAAGATCCGCTCCGCTCGCACCAGGGCGACCGCATGCGGGGCGGCCAGATCCAGCCCGAAACCGCTCGCCCGCTGCAGCAACCCGGCCACGTCGCCCCGTCCGGAGAGCAGGTCGTCGATGAACTCCCGGCGCTGCGCCTCCTGCTCGCGGACCAGCCCGCGCCGGGCCAGCTGGTACCCCTCAGCCAGTTCGGCGACGGCATCGTCCACGGCGTGCAGCATCACCTCGCCGGCGGTGACGACGGCAGCCGGGTCGGCAGCGGCATTGGCCACGGCCGGCAGGTGCCGCCACAGCCGCCACCCGGCCGAGAGGTACAGGTCCAGGAGCGCTCGCAGCGCCACGCCCTGACGGGCGGCCGACTCCCCGACCGGGCGGAAGCGGCTCACTTCGGCCGCGCTCAGCCGGTCGCCGCCGGCCACCGCGGCCGAGACGACCTCGAGGAAGTCACCCAGCAGCTCGACCGGCAGGCCACCGGCGTCCGCCGCCGCACCGGCGGCGACGTCGCCCAGTACGCGGGGATCGACGCTCATACCTGGCAACTCGCTCCCCGGTGGTTGTTGGCGCGTGAATCGGTCCCCATATCGGTCCCCGTATCGGTCGCCGTATGGGTCTCTGTGCCCCATTCTCGCGTCTGCGCGGCTGGTTGGCCCCAAATTTCGTACTCGAAGGCATGAATTACCTGGAAATCTGGATTTCAGTCCGATGTTTAGCGCGAGTGAGTGCAGAATCAGTCAGGTGAGCCCAGACCCCACGACGGACGATGACGCAGCGACGGCTGCCGATGCTCCGGCGACCTATCACCGCGCGGACGCCGCGGGTGCTGGTGTCGAGAGCGAATCTGTGAAGGCGGAGCGCCGCGAACTGACGGCGACCCGGGCATTTCAGGTGTACAGCGAGCGCGTGACCGCCACGGCCCGAGCGCTGCAGGAGACACCGACCGAAGAGCTGCATCGCAAGCATGAGGAGGCGGCGCACAACCGGCGCGGCCTTGAGGGTGGGCATACCCTCCGTTAAGCCCTGATCACGCTGGTTCGTGATCGTCTGCACATTGCCGACAAGTGACGGCAGGTGACGCTGAGCGCCGCTTTGTGACATGGTGCGTTCATGACCGAAGACGATGAGGTGCGCGCGGCTGACCTCCTCGAATCCATGCCGGCCGCCTTCGTCTCGGTCGATCGCGAGTGGCGGCTGACCTACCTCAACGCCGAGGCCGAGAAGTTGAGTGGGGCCGTCCGCAGCGATGTCATCGGTCATTCGCTGTGGGAGATGTTCCCGACCGCGCTCGGCACGGCATATGAGACGAGCTTCCGGCGGGCGATGGAGTCGGGGAGCCCCGAGACGTTCGAGGCGATGGGCCCGGGTAACTCCTGGTTCGAGATCCGGGCCTGGCCGACGGCATCGACCCTCTCCATCTACCTCCACGACGTCACCGAGCGGCATCGGGCTGAGGCGCTGGTCCAGCTGACGGCGCACGCCGGTGAACTGGCCAGCTACCTCGACACGGAGGCGGCGGTCACCGAACTGGCCCGGATCGTGGTGCCGAGCCTGGCCGACTGGTCGATCGTCTCCGTCATCGACTCCAATGGGGTGCTCCGCGACGTGGCCAGTTGGCACGTCGACCCGCTACTGCGCGAGGCGGTCGAGGTCTTCGCCAGCAGCCGATTCGACGGCCGAGACGAGCAGGGCCCGATGGGCCTGGCCGCGGCGTCGACGACGCCGGTCATCTCCGACGGCGGCGTGCTCGCGCTCGCGCTGGCCGCGGTTCGCTCGCCACAGGCCCGGGACGCGATCACCGCACTCGCCCCGGAATCCTCGGCCGCGCTGCCGCTGATCGCCAATGGGCGGGTGGCGGGTGTGCTGAGCATCTGCCGCGGCGCTGACCGGCCACCGCTGTCGGCCCAGGAGCTCAGCATCGCCACGAGTATCACCGCCCGCGCGGGGATGGCCCTGGACAACGCCCGCCTCTACACCGAGCAGCGGGAAACGGCCGAACGGCTGCACGAGGCCAACCGCCGGCTGCTGGAACTGGCCCGCCACGAACACACGGTGGCCCGCTCGCTGCAGGACGCCATGCTCACCCGGCTGCCCGAACCCGACCATCTGCACCTGGTCGCGCGTTACCTCACCGCCAGTGAGGGCGATCAGGTCGGCGGCGACTGGTACGACGCAGTGATCCTGCCCAGCGGCCGGACGGTGCTGATGATCGGCGATGTCGTCGGCCACGACATCGGCGCCGCCGCGATGATGGGACAGCTGCGCAACATGCTGCGCGCGCTGGCCTGGGACCGGGACGAGCCGCCCTCGCAGATCGTCAAACGCCTGGACCGGGCCATTCGCGATCTCAAGGTCTCGACACTGGCCACCATGGCGATGGTGCGGGTCGAGCAGGACGCGGAGGACGAGGCGACCGGCAACCGGACGCTGCGCTGGAGCAACGCCGGGCACCCACCGCCGGTCCTCGTACACGACGATGGCACGGTGATCGTCCTCGACGGCGCACCTGATGTGCTGCTGGGCGTCGACCCAAGACGACCCCGCCACGACCATCTCCATTCGGCGCCGCCGGATTCGACGCTGCTGCTCTACACCGACGGCCTCACCGAGCGACGCGACCGCGACCTCGACACCGGGCAGGCCGCACTGGTCACGGCACTGAAACGCCACCACCAACTCGAGCTGGACGAGATGCTCGACGCGACGATCTACGACATGGTGGGCACTCAGCCGGCCGATGACGTGGCGGTGCTGGCCGTACGCTTCCACGACCAGGATGAGCCGCGGCCCGCCGAAGCCGGCCCGTCCCACCGGTGAGAGCCGGGGCTAAGCCCGACGACGCTTGAACGTCAGAGCGCCGGCACCCGCGGCGACACCGGCCACGATGAGGAGCAGGGCCAGCATCAGCGGCAACCGCAGGTCGGTGCCGGTCAGCGCGAGACCTTCACCCCCACCGATCGGTGCGACCGCGAACTGCTGGTTCACCGGAGTCGAGGTGGCACACGCCGGATTGGCCGCAGTTGCCGGGCAATCCCCGCCGGAGCCGACCGGTGTCACCGCCGCGTTGGTCAGGAGTTGATCCCCCGGATCGGGCGCCAGGACAGTGACTGAGTACGTCACGGTGACCACGCCGCCGACCGGCAGGGCGCCGGACCAGTGCAGCTGCGGCGCTGAGTACGTCGCCCCGTGATCGGCATCGTCGTTGTAACTGGCGTCATCGAGTACAGCGGTCAGATCATCAGTAAAAGACGCGGGATCGGCTTCGGTGTAGGCGACCTGGCCGGAGTTCTTGACCGTGATCGTGTAGCTGACCGAGTCACCCACGTTGGCCGAGGTGACGGTGGTGGTCTTGGTGACGTCGTAACTCTGGACGAGCTTACTGACCAGGCAGGTCGCCGAGACCGTTCCGACCGGGCAGTTGGGTCCGACCACCGCGTTGCCGAGCTGGTGATCGCCCCGGTCGGGTGCGTTCACGGTGACGGAGTAGGCGACGACGACGCTCGCCCCGACCGGTACCGCCCCGGCCCAGCTCAGCACCGGCGCGGCATAGCGTGCCCCGTGATCGGCGTCGTTGTCGTAGGTCGCGTCATCCAGCACACCACTGAGATCATCCGTGAAAGTAGCGGGATCGGCCGCCGTGTAGGGCGCCCCGCCCGTGTTCGTCACGGTCACCTGATACGTCACCCGACCGCCGGCGCGGGCGGTCGTGCCGGGTGAGGACTTGGCGACGGTGTAGCTGCGGACCGGTATCGCCGCGGGGTGGCAGCTGGTGACCAGTACCGCCGGCGCGAGCTGAACGTTCGGCGTGGTCGGCGGTCCGGGGCAGCCGCCGAGGCGGGTCGGGGTGACGAGCGCATTGTCCAGCAGCTTGTCACCGGTGTCGGGATTGTTCACCGTGACGCTGTAGGTCACGGTGACGGTCGCCCCGACGGCGAGCGGGCCGGACCAGGAGAGCAGCGGCGCGGCATAGGTCGGGGCCGCAGCACCGCCGGAGGCGCTCGCGTCGTCGTTGTACGTGGCATCGTCGAGGACGCCGCTCAGCGAGTCGAGGAAGCCCACCGGGTCGACCGAGGTGAACTCAACCTGACCGGTGTTGCGCACGACGACGGTGTACCTGATCGTGTCGCCGAGGTCGGCCACCAGATGATCGTCGGTCTTCACCACGCTGAAGTCCTGCACCTTCACCGGCGGTGGTGCGCAGTCGGCGCCGGCCGTGGCGGACGGGCAGTTGCCGCCTGACCCGGGCGGCGTCAGCACCCCGTTCGACAGCAGGTGATCACCGGCATCCGGCGAGGCGATCCGCACCGAATAGGTCACCGTCACGCTTGCCCCGACGCCGAGCGGACCCGACCAGGAGAGGACGGGCGCGGTGTAGGTCGGGGCCGGTCCGGAGGTCGCGGTCGCGTCTTCGTTGTACTGGGCGTCATCCAGCACGCCGGTCAGATCATCAGTAAAACTAGCCGGGTTCGTCGATGGGTAGGCCTTCGTGCCGGTGTTCGTGACGGCGATCGTGTAGGTGACGGTGTCGCCCGGATCGGCCGTCGTGGTCGAGGCGGACTTCACCACCGAGAAGGTCCGCACCGGAACGCTGCTCGAGCAGCGCGGATCCACCGAGGCGGCCGGGCAGCTCCCGCCCGACGCGGGCGGGGTGACGACGCGATTCTGCAGCGACCCGTCACCGGCGTCCGGGTTCTGCACAGTGACCGAGTAGGTGACGGTCACGGTGGCTGCGACCGGCAGCGGCCCCGACCACGACAGGGTGGGAGAGGCGAATGTCGGGCTCGGGCCGGCACTGGCGGTGGCGTCGTTGTTGAACGTCGCGTCGTCGAGGACGCTGGTCAGGTCGTCGGTGAAGGAGGCCGGAGCGGCGCCCGTGTAGGCCACCTGCCCGGTGTTGGCGACGGTGACCGTGTAGGTGATCTTGGAGCCGGGAGCGGCGTTCGTGGTCGAGGCCGACTTCCGCACCGAGTACGACTTCACCGCCACCGTGGAGGTGCAGGTCGGCGCTGCGGCACCGAACGGGCAGTCGCCGCCGCTGTCCGGAGGCGTGATCACCGTGTTGACCAGGGACTGGTCGCCGTTGTCGGGGTCATCCACGGTCACCGAATAGGTCACCGTGACACTCCCGCCGATCGCGAGGGGGCCCGACCAGGTCAGGATCGGCCCGGCGAAGACAGCGGCCGGGCCACTGGAGACGGCAATGTCGTTGTCGTAGGACGCGTCGTCCAGCACGCCCGCGACATTGCCGGTGATCGAGGCCGGGTTGAGCGCGGTGTAGGCAACGGTTCCGGTGTTCGTGATGGTGACCGTGTAGCCGACGACGCTGGCCGGACCGGTTGCACTCACCGACGAGGCGATGACCGCCGAGTAGGTCTGCCCGGCGACGGCGGCCTGCGGTGCCACTGGAGCCGCCGCGGCCGGGTTCAGCGGGAGGGCCGAGGCGACCGCGGTTAGCGCGGCCAGCAGGGCAGCCGTGACGCCACGACCAGGCAGCCGGGTCTGGCGATGTCCCGCCGATGGACGGCTGGGACGACCGCTCGCCCACCGCGCCAGGTCGAACCGCACAAGCCCGAACGTAGCCCGTTACCCAAGCGTTTGGCTATCGAACCCGGAAAATCCGCGGACGTCAGTGGGGTGCAACCCCCACCGCCGCCAGGTCGGTGACGGGCAACGGGGGCCACGAACTGGGCCCCGGCGGGACAACCCGCCCGCCGCGCAGTACCAGCGTCGGGCTGATGGACTCGGCGACGATCTCGGCCACCGCGGTGGCGTCGAAGACGTTGAGGTCGCCGCGGCAGCCGACCTCCAACCCATGGCCATCCACGCCGACCACCCGGGAACCGTGAATCGAGACGATGTCGGCGACGAGTTCGAAGTCGGCGTCGTCATACATTCTCGACTGGTACGCCAGTTGGGTGGCGATCGGCGCCATCGCCGGCACGCCGTAGGGCGACCAGGCATCGCGGATGCCGTCCGAGCCGGAGATCACCGGCACCCCGGCCGCATGAAGACGCAGCACCGGTGGCGTCATCCCGACCGGACCGTCGGTCATGATGCAGATGCCGGCCTCAGCCAACCGGGCGATCACCGGAGCCACCGCGTCGCTCGTCGCGGAACCGAGTGCGTAGGCGTGACTGATCGTCACATTCCCCTGCATTCCCGAGACAATCGTGCGTTCACAGATCTGCGCTATCTCAGCCAGGCCGTCGGGTCCCTCGTCGTGGAGGTGGATGTCGATGGGTGCGTGATACTTCTCGGCCAGCCCGAAGACGACGTCCAGGTGCCCGTCGACGTCACCGTCGATGCCGTGCGGATCCAGGCCACCGACGACGTCGACCCCGCTGCGCATCGCCTCGTCCATCAAGTCGGCCACTCCCGGGTCGGCCCGGATGCCACTCTGCGGGAAGGCCACCAGTTGCAGATCGACCAGCCCGGCCAGCTTCTCGCGCACCTGCACCAGGGTCTCGACACCGCCCAGCCCAACCAGCGTGTCGACGTCGATGTGCGAGCGAATGACACCGACGCCCGCCTCGATCATCCGGGTCGCCAGGGCCAGTGAGCGGGGTAGTTGCGGCTCGGTGGCGGCAGCGCGGATCGAGCGTTCGCGGTCAATGCACTGGCGAATCGTGGCGCCGGGGAGGTGCGGCTGCCAGGGCATGCTCCAGAACGTCTTGTCCAGGTGGGCGTGCGCGTTGACGAAGGGTGGCCGCACCACGCGGCCGGCGAGGTCGAGGGTGGCCGCCGATGCGGGCACGTCCCGGGAGTCATCGAGATCGCTGGCTGGCTCGATTGCGGTGATCATCCCGTCCGTGATGTGGACGTGTCGCAGCGCTCCGTCGATGCGGGCGTTGCGAAGCACCAGATACTCGGTCATGGGTGAACTCCTTGCAGGATAAGGTCATCGGCTCGAGCGAACGGTTGCGCGGAGTAGGTCAGCATCCCGCCGGAGATGGTAGCCAGCACCGCCGGTCCGTCGTGAATGGCCCGCCGCGGATCGGTGGTATCGAGCACCGCGAGGTGGGCGGCGTGCCCGACCTCTGGACCGTGTGGAGCGCGCCCCAGGATGGCCGCCGGAGCCGTCGTGATCGCATCCAGCAGCAACGCTCGGGCCGGCGGCCCCGGCAACCGTCCGATGATCCCGGCCAGCCATGCCGCCTGGATCAGGCTGCCATTGCCATAGGGGGCGAAGTCGTTGGCGATGTTGTTATTGGTCACCGCGGTGCGCACCCCGGCCGCCGCGGCCTCGGCGATTGGGGCCAGGCTGCGGCTACCCAGTGACGCTGACTCCTCGTGCGCACCGCCCAGGTAGAGGTCGGTGGCCGGCATGACCACCAGCGCGACCCCGGCATCGGCCAGCTCGGCGAAGGCGCGCGCCCGGTCGTCGCTGCTCATCGCCGCCAGCTTGGTGACGTGACCGATGGTGACCAGTCCCTGCATCCCCAGCGTGCGCGTCCGGTCGGCCACGGCTGCGATGAGGGAGCCGGACGGGTCGTCGTCGAAGTCGAGGTGCAGGTCGACCGGCAGTCCATGCTGGTCGGCCAGGCCGAAGACCGCATCGAGGTGGGCCAGTGGATCATCCTCGACGTACGGACAGCCGGCGATGACCTGCACCGCTGCGCCGGCGGCGGCAGCGGCCATGTCGGCCCGGACGCCTCCGGAGAGTCCGTACTGCGGGAAGGCGGTGATCTGCAGATCGAGGACGTCGGCGAACTCCTGCCGGAGCCGCTGATGGAGCTCGACCAGGGCCAGGCCGCCGTCACGGTCGATCTCGGCGTGCGCCCGCACGGCGACAACCCCCTTGCGAACAAGGGTATTGACGGCTCGCCGCGCGCCGTCGAGCACCGTCTGTGCGTCGATTCGCTGCCGGACCTCGGCCATCGCGGCGATGGCACCCGCGACCCCGGCACCGGCCCCAACCCCACCGCGAGCCGACTCACCGGCGTCGAGGAGATAGGCCTTGTCCAGATGGACGTGCGCGTCGACCAGGCCGGGAACCAGCACCTGCCCCGCCACGTCCAAGACCCGCCCGGATGCGGGCGAGCCTTGGACGGAGAGGTCCCCAGCGCTGTCGGTCACCGCGGTGACGACGCCGTCGACCACAACGAGATCGACCAGGCGGCCGTTCGTCAGTCGGGCGCCGGTCACCGCGGCGAGCGAGGGGAGGGTGTTACTCACTGGTGGATGGATGGATCAAGGTATTCGTTGGTGGCGATGTCGGACGGCTTGAGTCCATCCTGGATCTTGATGTTCTTGGTGGCGAACATCGTGCCCAGCATGCTGATCGAGTTGGTGAGCCGGGTCGGGTCCATCGAGCCGAGGGTTCCGTCCGTGCCGTTGGCGACGATCTTCTCCGACAGCTGCACCTTCACCGAGTCGGCGTTGCCGTCAGCCGTGATGGGCGGGCCGTCCTTGATCTTGGCTCCGATGTCGAGGAGGGTCTGGTTGGTCGCGGCCGGATCCTTGATGTAGTCGAGCTGGGCCTTCTGCAGCAGCGGGACCAACTGCTTCAAGCAGGGCGAGAGCTTCTCCTTCTCGGCACTGCGGATCGCCACCTGCTGCGGGTAGACGTCCCACCCGGCGTCAGCAACCAGCAGGTACTTCACCGGCTTGTTCCACTGCGGCACGTTGTGCTCCCAACGGTACGGCTCGTTGCTGACGTAGCCCTGCTGCATCTCCTTGCCGCCGGCCGCGACGAAGCGGCTCGGGCTGCCGTCGAAGGAGGCGTCAAGCTGGCTCTTCTTCACGATCCCCTTGGAGACAAGGTAATCCATGTAGGTCAGGCCCTCGGTGTAGAGCACCTTGGCGTTGGTCGGCGCGACGTCGGCCCACGTCTTCACGGTGGTGAGCGTGGCCGGATCCCACATGACGATCTGCGGATCCTTGTCCAGCGGCGCCACCACACCGAGCGTCGGGAACTTGGCGAAGTCACGGACGGCGGAGTCGGTGGAGACGTAGCCGAGGGTGATCGAAGTGTCGGTGTACATCTGCGCGCTCACGGCCTGGTAGCCGATGAAGGGTCCACCGAGGCGGACCTCGACCGAGACACCGGTGTCACCGATCTTGCCCAGGTACGCACCCTTCTTGGCGTCGACCGTGCCACCCGGCCCGGCGAGCTGGTAGGCCGCGGCCCGCTCCGGGGTGGCGTACCAGTCGGTCTGGATGACGACCGTCTTCGGGCAGACCGACGCGAGCGTGCCGGCCGCGGCCGACGAGTTTCCGACCGCCGCCGAGGTGGCAGCACTGCTGCATGCCGTCAGAGCGGTTGCGGCGATCGTGACGGCACCCGCCGTAGCGATCAGTTTCCTTCGTGTGGGCATGCGTTCTCCTAGTTTTGTTGCTGGATTGGCTGGACTTGCTGTGGTCAGCTGCGCGCTGGTGAGCGCCGCGCGGTCACCCAGTGGGTGATGCGGTCGAAGAAGATGTAGAGCAGCACGCCGACGGCTGAGCTGAGCAGCAGCGCGGCGATCATCTTGTCGGTCTCCAGAGATTGCCGGTAGCTGTCGATGAGACGGCCGATGCCGGGCTCCCCCTGCCGGAAGAAGAAGTCGGCGATGATCGAGCCGACCACCGAGAGTCCGGCCGCGATCGTGCAGCCGGTGAGCGCCGTCGGCAGAGCCGCCGGCAGTTGCAGGTGACGAAGTCGCTGCAGCCGGGAGGCACGGAAGAGCGAGAACTGATCGTGCAGCGACGAGTCGACCGAGCGAATGCCGAATAAAGTATTGGTGATCACCGGGAAGATCGAGATCAGCACACAGACGATCACCCGTGCCGTGAACTCGTATCCGAACCAGAAGCCGAGCAGCGGGACGACGGCCAGGATCGGGATCGTCTGCAGAATGACGGCGTAGGGGTAGAGGGAGAGTTCGATCCAGCGGGCCTGGCTCATGAGTACGGCCAGCAGCACACCGAAGATGATCGAGAGACTCAGCCCGACGAGGGCCACCTTGGTGGTGGACCAGAGCGCGTTCAGGATCTCCGCGCGGGTCACGCTGTCGACGATGCCGGCGCGCCATACCTCGAGCGGCGAGGGCAGCAGGAACTGCCTGGTCGGGTCGAGCACGTGGTCGCTGATGAATGTCCAGATGCCGATCACCACGGCCAGGGTGATCAGCGGCGCCAGCCAGCGGCTGAGGCGGGAGCCGGTGCGGCTGGCGTGGGCGATGACCTCGACCGGGTTCAGCGAGTTGGTCGTCGGCTCATCGGGAGCGGCTGCTGCGGGGGTGGCGGCGGTTGGCATGCTGGCTGATCCCGTTGTCCCCGTGGTTCCCGTCGTCCCGATCACGCGGCCTCACCCCGCGCCAGTGAGGATGCGGCGAGCGCGTCGGATAGTTGACGGCAGAGGTCGGCGAACTCGGTCGAGTAGCGCAGCGACGCGGGGCGCGGCCGGGCGAATGGCACGCGAATATCGGCGATAACTGAGCCCGGTCGCGCCGAGAAGACAACCACCCGGTCGGCCAGGAAGACCGCCTCGGTGATGGCATGGGTGACGAAGACACCGCAGAACGGCCGCTGGGCCATCAGCTGGTCCAGCTCTTCGTTGAGCTTCTGCCGGGTGATCTCGTCCAGGGCGCCGAAGGGCTCGTCGAAGAGGAACACCTCCGGTGACTCGGTGAGCGCGCGGGCGATGGAGACGCGCATGCGCATGCCGCCGGAGAGTTGAGCCGGACGGAGCTTCTCGTAATCGGCCAGTCCGACACGCTTGAGCGCCTCGCGCGCGGTGGCGTTCGCCTCCCGGCGGGGGCGGCCGGCCAGCCGCAGCGGGAGCGTCACATTCTGCAGGGCGGTGAGCCAGGGCAGCAGCGTCGCGTCCTGGAAGACGTAACCGACGTGGGAGGCCGCGCTCTCCACGCTGCCGGTGGTGGGGGCGTCGAGTCCGGCCAGCATGCGCAGCAGCGTGGACTTCCCGCAGCCGGAGGGGCCGACGAGGGCGACCATCTCGTCGGGCGCCAGTTCAAGCGACGTCCGCTCGATGGCCACCGTTCCGTTCGGGAAGACCCGCGTGACGTCGGTGAGCCGCGCTGCCGGCTGTGTATACGAGATGCCCATTCACGTATACAACGATGGCTGTGTTTCGGCGCTGTTGCCTCGCTGTGCTTGGGCTGTAAACGTCGCGTCGGGGGGCGGCCCGCTTCAGTCGCGGGTCAGCAGGATCTCGAAGAGGAGCTTCTCGTCGCGCACCACGTCTTCCCGCATGGCGGCGGCGGCGGCCTCGGGATCGCCCTGCAGGATGGCCTCGGCGATGAGGGCGTGATGGCGCCAGGAGTCGGGCGAGCGCTGTTCGAGGTTGTACTCGAAAATCCAGCTGACCTGGCTGCGGACCGTCTGCAGCAGGGTGGCCAGCTCGGCGTTGCCGGAGGCCTGAGCCACCAGCTCGTGGAAGCGATCGACCAGGCCGGCGACGTGGTCGAACTGCTTGCGGGCGGTCGCCGACGACCCCTGCTTCAGCACCGACCGCAGCTCGGCGGCGACGGGAGCGCCCTGCCGCTCGGCGGCCAACCGGGCCGCCAGCTCCTCGAGGTTCTGCCGGATGACCATCAGCTCGCGGGTGCGTCGCGGCGACGGCAGCGCGACGGTGGCTCCGCGGCGCGGAACGATCTCGATGAAGCCCTCGTGGGCCAGCAGTTGGAGCGCCTCGCGGGCCGGTACGCGGGAGACGCCGTGCTGCTCGGCCAGCGCGTGCTCGAGAATGCGGGTGCCCGGCACCAGCTCGCCGGAGATGATCTCGGCCCGCAGCGACCGGGCGATCGAATCCCGCAACGGCTCCACAGTGGCGCTCACTGGCTGGTACCTCGGCTCGGCGTTGACACGTCCAACAGTCTGCCGCACGCCGCGGAGGTGGTTGCTCCCGAATCGCCCGTCGCCAGGCGTCGTCGTACCGGGCGGGCGAGTCTTGGCGCCCGCGTCCGCGGCCTTCCCAATTCGCCGGGCCTTCTTCGTGCCCATAACATCTGGGCATGACGACGCCGCGGGATGCCGACCCTTACGACGAGGGACGCCAATTCTCCCGTCCCTATATGCCAGTGGCGTCCACGCCGGCCGGAGATGCTCCCACCGCCTACGGTGTGAGCCCGGCCCCCTACGGATATGCCGCCGCTCCGTGGACGCCGCCGTATTCGTCGGACCCGAGCTACGCCCAGTACCCGTCGGACCCGAACCACACCCCGTATCCGAACTACACCCCCGACAATCTGCAGGTCGGGGCGCCGTACGCGCCGCAGGGCTATCCCCCACCGTATTGGGCGACCGAGATGCCACCGGCCCGGGTGGCTCCACGCCGACGGAAGGGGCTGTGGATCTCGATGGCGGCGGCGGTCGTCCTGATCGGCGGCCTCGCGACGGCGGTTGCGGTCAGTTCGCAGAGCACGTCCAACTCTGGCGGCAACGCATTCGCTGCCGTCCCGACCGTCGTCGACACCGGGTCAGGAGGCGTCGTTATCAATTCGAGCTCGGGCCATTTTCGGGCCCGGTTCCCGGCGACACCCGACGAGCAGTCCATCCCACTGACGGTGAGCGGAGTGAAGATCGCCGTCCACGTCGCTGTCACCCGCGACCCGCTGACCGCGGTGGAGAGCGAGTCCTACTCCGAAGGGCTACCGACCGACCAGACAGCGGACACTCTGCGGATCGCCCTGCGTTCCTTCGCCGCGTCGGCGAACCTGACCGTTGACAGCCAGTCCGACACGACGTTCCGGGGCCTGGCTGCCCGAACCGCGACGTACACGGCCCCGGACGGTGAGCACCTCACCGGAGTCATCTTCATGGCGTCGCCCACCATGTCTTATTTTCTTGTCGCCGATACGGGTGCCCCGTTCGAAGCGCTGGAGAACTCGTTCGAGACTGTTCCTTAGCCGGCGCCCGTTAGCGCATAAGCGACCGATCGAGCGCCCACCGCCCGCGCTGAGCGAGCCATTCCAGCCGTGAATTGGCAATGAACCCCCCATGTTTCGCTGGGAAAAGTCCTGAGATCACGCCGTGGGCGTTCTCAATCCGATTTTTGCAACAGACGAATCGGTGTTATTTTCCATCTGCCCCTCCACCATTTCTGGTGGGGGCTTTTTGTTGCCGCGCCCCCAGCGCAATCGGGTCCCCCCGCCCACACCGAACGTTCCAGGAACCTCCATGCACACAACTCGACACCCTCTCATCGCGGCGCTCCTCGCAGGCGCAGCCTCCGCAGCTGCTCTCATCGCCGTCAGTTCCAGCCCAGCCGCCGCGGCCTCCGCGTCCGTCGATCTGGGCACGGTCAACAAATGCGCGAACCCGCTGTTGGCCACCGACACCACCGGTTGGTCATCCACCGACGGGACGATCACGCGCGTTGCCGCATCCGGCCTCAGCGGCGCGTCCTGGGCAATCTCGACCAACGGCAAGAAGCTCGTCCAGCCCAAGCTGACCGTCGTCGCCCATGAGTCCTGGCAGGTGTCGGGTTGGGTGCGTTCCATCGGCACCGACATCACCGTGCGGATCGGCATCGACTGGTTCAACGCCGCCGGCACCGTCATCAGCAATACGTTCAGCGCTTATGTGCCGGTCGCTGCCTCCACAGCGACCACCGGAACCTGGACGAAGGTATCCACCGTCGCGGTCGCGCCCACCGGGGCAGTCCGGGGAGCCGTGTCGCAATTCGCGACTGTTCCCACCGGCGCCACCGCCACACTGCTGGACACCGGCTGCGACTACGAACTCGCATCCCTGGGCGACGTGAAGATCCCGAAGGGCAACCTGCCGGCCGACGATCAGGGTCCGAACGGCTGGACCCAGACACTCTCCGAGGACTTCAACACACCAGAAGGATCCGCAACGAAAGTCGGCGCACTGCCGGACGGTCTGTGGTGGGGTTACCCCGACAACACCAAAATCACCAACAGCACCAACGGCGTCTACGAGCCGACCCAGGTCGTGACGGTCTCCGGTGGCCTGCTGCACTTCAACGGGCACACCGAAGGCAGCTCCGCGTACGCGGCCAGCGAACTTCCGTTGCCCAAGGCAGGTCAGACCTACGGCCGCTGGGACGTGCGATACCGCTACCTGCCGGGGAGCAACATCGCCGGCTTCAAATCCGTATGGATGCTCTGGCCGTCGAGCGACGTCTGGGGCGACGGTGAGATGGACTTCGCCGAATTCGACAACGCCGCCGACCGATCAACCGTCGGCGCCTACAGCCATCGCGCCTGCGGGCAGACTCCACCGGCCTGCCCGACCGACGGCGCCATCGCCAAGATCGACCCGCAGCAGTGGCACACCGCGACCGCGATCTGGTCGCCCGGCAAATACACCGCTTACACCGACGGGCACCTCATCGTCTCCGCCACTACGCAGATCGCCACGACTCCGCATCACCTGGTCCTGCAGACCGAGGCGTCCGACTACGGGCCCACCGCCAACCCTGGCGATGTGTTCAAGGTCGACGTTGCGTGGGTCGTCGCCTACACACGGAACTAGCCGAGTAGCGCCATGGTTTGGAAGCCGCCCTCTCGACCGTCATATGCACGGCGTGCGGCCACGGTGTTGCGCTGGTCGGTCTTCGTCTTTCCTCGTGGGGAGAGTGCGCCCTACGACGAACATGTTCTGCGTGATCTGCGCTCGTCGCCGGCACGGCTGCTGCGCAGGCTCGACGCCGGCCGCACGGTGCGACTGTGCGTCCACGTTGATACCCACCCTGGCTGGTCCCCGGAAGCCGGCCAAATCAATCTGACTCGCAGCGGCGGCGAGCTGTACGTCGGGGCGACTCGGATCCAGTTACCTACTGGTCCAACCACGAACGTCCGCACTGTCTCGCCGCCGGATCAAGGCGAGACAGAAGTTGGCGGCGACCCTGTCTGCTGGCTTGAAGTCGAGGTCGAGAACCGGCCTATGACCTTTGGACTACGGGTCAGCTACGCGTCGGCCCTTGGGACCAGTCTCGGCTGGCCGCCGCCCGAAGGCTTCTAGCCAACCTGTGAATCGAGCATCGGCGGCTATTGCGTCGATGTAGAGACGGCCTAGTACGGGCTACTTCCGACGTTTGGGCTTCGATTCCGGTCCGAGCGGTGCGGCGCCAAAGGCAGCCAAGCGGGCGCGGACATGCTCAGGCACCTTTGCGCCGAGCCACATGCTGGCGACGGCCTGGCGGAATCGTGGTTGCTGCCGTGCCCTGCGCTCCACATCGTCGACAAACTTCGAGGCGTGACCGCTGTGACTAACGAGGTCTTCCAAGGGTCCGGCTCCGACAAATTCGAGTTCGGCATCGGTGATGGCGGCGTCGACTAGTGCCTGGATCGCGTCAATGGCGGCTGGCGAGCCGCTGCGAGTCAGACTGGCCACAAACTCCTGGGCGGGCCCGTACACGCCTTTCGCTCGTCGATAGTCCGAGTCATTCCAGTACTGAGAAGCGACCTCGGCCATCGATCCCCATAGCACCGGACCGTCGCATCTGGACCATGTGCACACGCCCGACTGATCGACGCTGGCCTCCGACCACTCGTCGTCCACCTCGTCCATCGACCAATCATCTATCAAGCAACGCCGCGTCGCACAGGCTGCAGGTCGTTGCCCGTTGCGCCTGATGGTCGGGGTGCATGTCAGGCTTGTCGGACATGCACCCCCCTCGACTCTGACTGGAATGCGGAAGAGCCGGTAGACCGATGACTTGGCGCTTGCGATACTCGATTGGTGTTTATGCTTCATGGCCGCCTGGCCGCCAAGTCTGGTATGCGCGGGGACCTGCTGGCGATCCTGACCGAAGCCGCGAGCGGCAGCCTCCTGCCCGGTTGCCGACTATATGTCGTCGGGATCGAGGAAGGCGACTCCGACGGTGTGTGGGCGACGGAGATATGGGAATCGCCGGAGGCTCACGCGGCGTCGCTTCAGATGGACAGGGTCCGGGACCAGATTGCTCGGGCGATGCCGCTGATCGATGTCGACGCTTCTACCCAGCAGAAGCTGGACGCGATTGCCGGCATTCCTGCGTGAGACCAGGAGTCACCTGCGCAGCGTGTCGTCACCGCAAGCCAGCCGACCGGCGACACTGAACGCACCGACCCGGCACGTCACACCGTCGGCCGGTCGGAGCCGGTCGCGCTCGGTCCGTCCGGAGCCGTCAGCGGTAGAACGTGAAGATCAACTCGCCGGGGTGCAACTGTTGAGGTGGTGTGTTGAGCCGGTTTACGCCGACTCGCATGCCAGTTCCTTCGATCCATTCCTCGCAGGACAGTTCTTCGAACCCGGCTTGGTTAAACCATCGGCGGATGTCCGTTCCAAGATCGGGATCCTGCGCGCCGCGAGTCCAGATGACCGTGGCCCCCGGTGCACATAGCTGACGGGCCACGTGCACGAGCCGCTCGATGTCGGATGCGGAGATGTTGCCCATGATCCCGCTGAGGAGCAGGAGGTCGGCCGGGATGAGATCGACATAGGTGGCGGTGGTTCCGGCATCGGCTTGAACAACGTTTAGGGCGAGATCGAGCTGCGCGATGCGTCGGCGAGCGACGGCGGCGTTTATCGGGTAGATCTCGACCAGGGCGCCGCTCACTCGGGCGCGGTCGTTCCGGCCACGGGCCTGCAGCGCGCCCAGGATGTCATGGCCTTGGCCGGCGCACACGCTGAGCACGCGTACCGAGCCTGGCGTGCGGTCTAGCCACTCGAGAATGGCCTGCTGGACGTGGCGCAGCCGGACCGAGAGGCTCGACTCATGGTCGTCGTACGCCGCGTGCCAGGCCACGTAGTCACGCAGCTGCGGATGGTCTGGACCTGGATCGGCGCGATGGTCCGTCATTCTTGGATTGTCCCTGACCGCACTTTAGGACCGGAACATACCGTCGGGGTCGCCAAATTTTGGGTTATTCGCTTCGGCGAACGGCGCCTTAACGGCGATCGTCCGGCGCGGCGAGAC
Source organism: Jatrophihabitans sp. GAS493 (assembly GCF_900230215.1). Taxonomy (NCBI): domain Bacteria; kingdom Bacillati; phylum Actinomycetota; class Actinomycetes; order Jatrophihabitantales; family Jatrophihabitantaceae; genus Jatrophihabitans; species Jatrophihabitans sp. GAS493. The sequence continues at coordinate 466,221 of NZ_LT907982.1, forward strand.
CGGCCGCCGCAAGCTTTCTCAGCGATCTCGCGCACCGGTGGGGCCAGTCGCCGAGCGGCACACGGCGGAGCTGAGCCACCAGCCCGCGTGAACAGCACACTCCACCGGCGACATAGTCCGAGCCCTCACCACTGACCGCCCTGCAACCGTCCATTCAAACAGCACGTGTTGCGAAGACGGCTCGAATCCTCGTCGGCCCAGCCGGGTCCGTTTTCAGACGGCATTACCGACTCGCCGGCGGCGAAAACAGGAGCCAAAGAGGCCGCTCTCCGGCAGCGGACACACCAGTTGATACTGCGGCAGAACCACTGACCAAGACTCCACGACCTACATACGCGCCGAAGCACGGTCGCAGTTGTGACGCGCTGCGGCTCTGCCGAGCACAGTAGCGGCAGCGCAGAAGGTTCCTTCCCACCAGCCGCACCGACACTGTGCATCAGCGCGGGAACATAGTCGGAGATGATGTTGTGGTGCAACGGCCTGAGGATGTCCGCGCGGCATTCACCGAACCGGAGGAGTTCTGGAGCTCGCCGCTGTACCGTACGCTGTCGGCCGCGGTGGCCGGTGATCCGTACCTGGTGGGTTTGGCTGCGCATACTCGCGACGGGCAGGTGCCGACGTTCGCCTTCTTCGGTGCGGTGCACGCGCTGCTGCTCGACGGCGCGGAGCACCCGCTGGGCGCCTACTACCCGTCGCTGCGCGGCGACGCTGCCCTCCCCCCGGAGGGCGCCGGTCAGCACCTGCTGGCCTTCGCCCGTCATCACGAGACCGCCATCATCGGCATCGTCTCCACCCGATTCGCGCAAACCAACCAGGTGCGGCGGGCGGTTGGCCTGCGCCTGGGCCTGGCCGCGATCGCGCCGTCGCTCAGTGATCAGCCAGCACACCTACTCGAGGTCGGCACCAGCACCGGTCTGCTGCTGCGCCACGCGCATTACGGATACCGCCTGGGCGTTCGGCAGTTCGGCGACCGTGATCCGCCGGTTCAACTGACCACCGAATGGCGCAGTACCCAGCCACCACCAGATCTCGACGCCATACCGGTCCTCGCCTCCACCTGCGGAGTGGACCTGAACCCGCTCGACGCGACCGTCGAGGCCGACCGGCGCTGGCTGGAGGCGCTGATCTGGCCGGAGGACCGCGACAAAGCAACCCTGCTGCACGACGCGCTCACCCTCGCCACCCACGAGCCGGTCCAGATCATGGCCGGGGACGCCATCGACCTGTGCCCCGTGTGGTCGACGCGCACCCCCGCCGGCGAACCGCGCATCGTGTTTCACTGCGCCACCCGCATGCACGTACCCCTCGATCAGCGCGCGGACTTCGACCGCGCCATCGACAACATCGGCCAGGACGGGCCGCTCTATCGGATCATCATCGAAGGCGACGGCATTCAGATCACCGAGCCCGGACAGCCGACCTCCCGCCGATTCGACGCAGAGGGCCACCTCGGATGGGCCGCGCCGGCCGATAGCTGACCACGCCTCGTGGGCGCCGGGCGGTTTAGGCTGACGGAGTTCGGCTGACGTTTCCCAGTTTGAGAGCCAGTTGGTCTGGCCAGGCGGACAGGCAGTGAGGCTTGCGAGGCGCAGAGGTGAGGTTAGCCCAGCCCGAGTCCAAGGTTAGCCAGGATCTACGCTGCACCGAAGGCTGACCATCGCACGCGTTTCGCAAGCGAACGAACCACGCTGGGCTGTTCGGTCGGATGCCGGGGGATCAACTAACGTTCGCGACCGACTGGCCGTGCACCATAATGGTGCTTAGAGGTATCGTTATGGTTATGGCGATGACATTGAGGCTGCCACCGGAACTCGACGCCGCGGTCCGTGTGGCGGCCGACGAAGAGCACCGCAGCGTCCAGCAGACGGTCGTTCACGCCCTCGAGCTGTACCTCGCCGCTCGCGAGACCGCCGACATCAAAGCCGACCCTGACGCCCTCCGGGCCCTCGCCGAAGCACGCGATGCAGTCCGGGCCGGTGACGTTGCGTATGGAACCGACGCGGCGCGAGCGTTGTTGAAGGATCGCCACGCGTCGTGAGCGACGCCTTCGAGCTCGGAACAGCACCTCCTGCTCGCCGTGCGATCTCCGAGCGGCTTCCGCCGGACATCGCAGCCGCGGCCGTCGAGTTCATTACTGGACCGCTGCTGGCCAACCCCCACCGCGTGGGCAAGGCACTTACCGAAGAACTCACCGGGGTCTACAGCGCCCGGCTCGCCACCAACTGGCGCATCCTCTACGAAATCGATGAGATCAACCGCGTCGTCATCGTCCTCGACATCCGCCACCGATCCAGCGCATACCGGAGCCGTTGACTGCGCAATACGGACAGACACTGGAAGCGACGAGCCAGTACTGTTGAAGCTAGTTGGCGGGGCGTTGAATTCGCCCCAGAGCACGATGACCGCCCGCACCCAAGGGGTCCGGCCATTCAATTTGGCGAGTTCGTCGTGAACTTTGGCTGCGTTGCCGCGGGCCTGTCCAGCCGGATTGAACGTGTAAGCGGGTCGATCTGCGCCCGGGCGGGTCACCGCCAACGTCTCACCTGTGCGCGTGACGGTGCCGTTCGTTGTCTTCGTCTCCAGCACAAAGACTCCGGCAGGGCCGACGACAAGGTGGTCGACGTTCGCGCCACCGAACGTAGGAAGATCATGCCGCACGGTCCACAACGCCGGGTCGAGGTCGCTTAGCGCAGCGGCGGTACGTTGCTCGCCGTATGCGCCATTGCGCCAGTTCTCGATCCAGCTCGGCGGACTTTGGCGGACGATCACGGCCGCGGCCAGCGCCATACCCGCGAACAGCCCCGTCTCCCAGGCGGCGGCCGGCCAGAGTCGACTGCCAGCCAGCGAGCCGATGACCAGCGTCGCGACGACGCCGTTGACGATCCGAAAGAAGCGGCGGTTACGTCCGATCCACTCAAGTCGTAGTTCTTCATAGCGCCTCTCGGCGGACTGGCCAGCCCGACTGCGCCCCCGGTGAAATCCCATGCCTCTAGTGATCGACCGGGTCTCCGATGACCTTTGCCGCGGTCCGGGCACACATTTTTCCGGCAATCCTCTCGCCAGCGTTTGCACGGACCTTCGGCTGTGGCCGCGTCGCCACATCGAATACGCTGACCGGCAGAACTTTGTGGGAGGAATTGGTGACTGATCCCGGCTCGTTTGAACACCGTGTTCGCCAGGAGGCGATGCGTTGGCTCACGGTCCGAACGAACGACGGGCAGGACGAGATTTCGTCGCAGGATCTCTTGGATTTCGCCATTGATGGTGAACCATTCCGTCTTCTCGACGCCCAACGCGGGATTCGCAAGCCTGCGGCGTTTGCTGCCGCACTGGCGATCCGGACCACTTACACGTCACCGTCCCAGGAGCGCCCGTACGACGACAACGTCGGCGCCGACGGCCTGCTGCGTTACAAGTGGCGCGGCATCGATCCTGACCATCCCGAGAATCGTTCACTGCGCGAAGCGATGCGACTCGAACTGCCGCTCATCTGGTTCTTCGGCGTCGGACCCGGCGTGTATCGGCCCGTGTTCCCTGTCTTCCTGCTCTGGGAGGAGGCTGCGAGCCACCAGTTCGTCATCGATCCCGACGTAGCGCGTGGCCTCGTCGCGAAGAACAGTCCGGTCGAGGAACATCTGCGCCGGTACATCCTCCGAGAGACGAAGCAACGACTGCACCAGCCAGTCTTTCGAGCCACCGTTCTGCGCGTCTATCAAAAGCGATGTGCGGTCTGCGCGTTGGGCCATACCGTCCTGCTCGACGCCGCGCACATCATCCCAGATCGGCACGAAGAAGGCATCGCCTCGGTCACGAACGGCCTAGCGATGTGCAAGATCCACCACGCGGCCTTCGACAACCTGATCCTCGGGATCACGCCAGACCTCATCGTGCAAATCAGACCAGATCTGCTGGACGAGAAGGATGGCCCAATGCTCCAGCACGGCCTGAAAGAACGGCACGGCGAGCGACTAATGGTGATACCCAATGCCCGAGCCGAACGCCCAAATGCGGACCTGCTGGCGCGGGCCTACCAGAGATTCAAGACGGCCTAGTCAAGCTATTGGTGGACTCGCTGGTCGGGTGCCGGTTCCATCGACTCGTCCGCTTCCAAAAATGACATCCGGAGACGCTCTCCTCACTGTGGGACACCACGCTCGAAACCGGTTTCACGATGCCCGCCACACCTGCGGGACGTTGCTGCACCTTCAGGGAGTGCCTGTCGCAGTTATCTCGGCCTGGCTCGGACACTCCAACGCGGCGTTCACCAGGAAGGCCTACGTCCACTCCGAGCTGGACGCGTTGCACGACGTCGCCCGGTATTTCGAGCGGGAGCAGTGACATGACTGATGGCAATTTGATGGCATCGGCAGATTTCCCGACCGATTCTGACGTCCTATTCGAACAGGACGTACGACAAAGGCCCCGAACGAATTCGGGGCCCAGGACTGTCTCAACACAGCGTGCGCCCGACAGGATTCGAACCTGTAACCTCTTGATCCGTAGTCAAGTGCTCTATCCGTTGAGCTACGGGCGCTAGTACTAGTTCGGCACCGAAGCGCCGCAGCGATTCTGTACCGACGAGTGAGTCTACAGGGCGATTTTCGTTCCTCTGACCAGCCCCGAACCAACCCGGCCAGCACCCCCGAACAGCTCCGGCAACCCCATGAAGCACGACACGCGGGAGCAAGTTACTACCGAGAGTCACAATTCAGCAGGCGGATCGGACAGAAACCGTTACAGTGACCATAGATACAACATCGCTGACAACTGTTGACGACGACAACGTTTCGCAGATCGGACACCTGGTTTCGGGCCATGACCGCCAACGCTGTAACTCAAGACGACAAGCTCATCGACGACTGGCTAAGCATCGTCGATAGCGTCGAGCGCGCCCAGCGCCGCATGCTCATCGACATCGAGCGCAGCGGCGTCTCTCCGGCGACCTTCCAGGTTTTGCAGCTGCTTCTCCGCGCCGAAGACCACCGCCTGCCGATGAGCCGGCTGGCCAAGTCACTCTCGATGACCGGCGGGGGCTTCACCAAGCTGGCCGACCGGATGGCCCGTGACGGCCTCATCGACCGGCGCCACTCCGACACCGACCGCCGTGTCATCCGCGCCCAGCTCACCGAGGCCGGTGAGCAGCTGGCCATCGAATCCGTCCAGCGCTTCCGCGAGAGCCTCTCCGACTACCTGCTCCCCTCGATGTCACCGGCGACGGTGCACGCGCTGGCCCAGGCGATGAACGCCCTCAGCGACTCGCTGGCCACCGAATTCATCACCGGACTCGACGAGACCGTCTTCGAGGTCGTCGCCACCCCGCGCGACCCGTCCCTGCCTGACCGCCGCGGCGGGCGCAACGGACGCGAGCCCTGGACCGACGCCCAGCGGGCCGCGCATCGCGCCGCACTGGAGGCCGAGATCGAGGCCGCCGAGAACGCCACCCCAACAAACACAGCAAGCTCAGCTAGCCCAGCAACACCCACTCCCCCGCCCAGTTCTGAACTGTCAAGCCATGACCCTCGTTTCGGGACGTCAGAGTAGGCCGGGGCGACGAGCCGGCAATCGAGCCACCCTGGTAGTGCTCCTGGTCGTCCTGCTCGGCGCGTGGCTATCGCATAAGTACGGCGGCAAGAACTCGCCCAGCCCGGCGGCCAAGGACCCGATCATGAGCACCGTGCACACCGCGCTCACCGTCGATCAGACGCTGCACCTGCCGGCTGGACCCCGCCCCACCGCCGCTGACATCGATCTGCAGCGGGCCAGCAGCACGGCTGCGATCAACTCCTTCTTCACCGGCACCGCCGCCGCACAGGAGCGGGCCAGCCTTCAGCAGACGCTCTCCAAGGAGGCGGCGCTGCAGCCGACCATCCTCAGTGCCGGCATCGAGAATCTGACGTTCCGGTCGATCACCATCAAGGGCAACACCGCAACCGTCCTCTGCAGCCTCACCACCTGGACGCGCTACACCGTCACCGATCCGGCCGGCAACACTGTGCTCACCCAGCCCCGGGCCAACGTGACGGCCAATCTGACGCTGGTCAAGAACACGTCCGGCCGCTGGTTGGTCACCACGTACAAGGCCGAATCGGCCAACGCCTCCGGCTCGGCCGAACCGCAGTAACCCAGCAACCCAGCAACCCAGCAACCCAGTAGACGAAAAAAGTCCCGCAATCGCGAAGATTGCGGGACTTTCTACGTCAAAGAGCACGTCATACAACGTGGCGGAGGCTCGGGGATTTGAACCCCGGATGGGCTTGAGACCCAAACCGCATTAGCAGTGCGGCGCCATAGACCGGACTAGGCGAAGCCTCCTGTGGCCTCCAAACCAAGAAATCTCTTGCTTTGGCTACCAGCGCGCCAGCTTACCAAGGGATTCGACACTCGCCCAACGCAGGGCAACGCGCAAGGACTGCGCAACGATTCAGGAGCGTCCGAAGAGACGCCCGATGAAGTGTGGACGCACCAGAAACGCCTCAGCCTCCAGCGCTGCGATGACGATCCGGGGCAGATCCCGGGTCGCCGGGAAGGACAGGAAACGGGGCTCCCAGTCGGGGCGGAACTTCACGTTGAAGCGGTAGAGCGACTCGATCTGCCACCAGCGCGACGCGAACATCAGCACCGAACGCCAAGCCCGCAGAATCGGCCCGGCGCCGATCTTCTCGCCCCGTTCGATGGCATCCCGGAACACCGCGAAGTTCAGCGACACCCGCCGCACGCCCAGCTGCGGGCCGGCCTGGATCAGGTGCGTGATCATGTACTCGTTCAGCCCGTTGTCGGCCGTCCGGTCGCGGCGCATCAGGTCCAGCGAGAGGCCGTCCTGACCCCACGGCGCGAAGTTCAGCATCCCGCGCAGCACACCCTCGGAGTGGGCCGTCGTCACGACGCACTCGGGATCGGACGGATCTCCGAGCCGGGAGAGCGCCATCGAGAATCCACGCTCGGTCTTGGCCCCGCGCCAGGCATCGGCCACTGCCAGCAGCTCCCGGAACTCGACCGGGTCGATGTCCTTGGCTCGTCGCACCTGCACTTCATAGCCAGAACGCGCCACCCGCGTGCAGGCCTGCCGCACCCCGCGCATCGCCCGCCCGTCCAGGCTGAATTCGGCGACGTCGACGATCGCCTCGTCGCCCAGTTCGATCGCGGCCAGGCCGTACTCGCGGCGGAAGACGATCGCGCCGAGCTCACTGCAGCCGACCACCGCCGGCGTCCAGGCGTAGGACTCCACCATCTCCCGGTAGGCCGCGATCGCCCCCGGCCACGCCTCGGGATCGCCGATCGGGTCGCCACTGGCCAGCGCCACCCCCTGCACCACCCGGTAGGTGATGGCCGCCTTCCCGGTCGGCGACCAGAGCACCGACTTGTCCCGCCGCAGCGCGAAGTACCCCAGCGAGTCCCGATAACCCTGCTTCTCCAGCAGGTCCCGCAGCCGCTGCTCATCGTCGGCCGACAGCCGCGAGATGTGCTCGGACGGGCGCAGCGCCAGGATCAACACCAGCACGACGGTGAGCAGCGCGAAGCCGAAGAGCGTGTAGTGGAAGATGTCGTCGAATCGTTCGCTCTTGAGCTTCACCTCCCCGTCGACGCCGACGAGCCCGTAAAGCACCTCCTGCAGACGCTGCCAGAACGACGGATCCCCGACGACCATCCGCGGATAGAAGTAGAGCATCGCCATGCCGTAGACGATCGCGACGGCGAAGAACTGGAAGAAGATCTTCACCGCCACCCAGCGCGTCGCCGGATCCGACTTCGCCGTGAAGCGGGAGCGTGCGGTGATCAGTAGGACCAGCAGAATAAGGACGAAGAGCGCCTCACCGACGCGCCGCCCCTTGAGAACATGCCCAACGGTGAGCACCACCGTGGCCACTACGGCGACCCGCCAGGCCAGCCGCTTTCGCTTCCGTAACCCGGCCGCGACCCGCAGCAGTACAAGACCGGCACAGGCGACCACGGCCGTCGCCGCGGCATTCCCCGGCACCGGCAGGATCCGCACCAGAAACCCGACTCGGAACAGTTCGTCCGGCCAGACCGCATCCAGCAGCGTGAGTAGACCCAGCAGCATCGCGACGGTGGCGATGATGCTCGGAGAGCGCTCCAGATAGCGAACGCGGAATCGCGCCCACCGGCCGAGGCTCGCGGCGGTCGGGTCGACCGGGCGGCCCGGGCCGCTCTGCCGCTTCTGCTGCACAACTGCAGGCACCGTCGAATCCGCTCCCGATTTACTGCCGTCTCACTTGCGTACTTGGTCGAGTACGAGGATACGCGGGGCGGGTGTGAAGTCGGCCTGGGTCAGGGTGCGCCCAAGCGGCCCGCGGCCACTGGCTTCGGACGTCCGGACGGGGTCGTATTCGCCAGCAGCGGCAGCAGAATGCCGTCGACGATCCGCTCGATGTCGGCGTCGGTCACGGCGCGCCCGACGAGCAGCATCTGATGAGTCAGCATCGCCGGCAGCACCTGGGCGATGAGGTCCAGATCAACGCCTGCGCTGACCTCGCCGCGACGAGCTCCCCGCTCCAGCAGGGCAACCACGGCATCGTGGGTTGGCTCGTGCAGCCGCTCCTTCACCGCCCCGGCCGTCTTCGGGTCGCGGTTGGCCTCGCAGCTCACCGCCCGCATGGCCTCCCCGGCGACCGAGACGAACTCGACGATGCGCCGACCGAGCGCTATAAGCGCGGCTCGGGTGGTGACGTTCTCGGGCAGGTTGTCGAAGGTGGCCCGCTCGCTCTCCTCGTCCAGTCGGGCGAAGAGCGCATCGAGCACCAGGTCGAGCTTGTTGGGCCAGCGCCGGTAGATGCTGGCCTTGCCGGTTTTGGCCCGGGCGGCGACGGCGTCCATCGTGAGTCCGGCGTAGCCCTGCTGGGTGATCTCGACGAAGACCGCCTCGCGAATCGCCTGCTCCAGCGCCGCCCCTCGCTTGCGGGAGCGCAGGCCGGCGATGGCGTTCATGGCGATCGCGGCGGGGCAGCTCTCCGGCAGCCGGTCAGTCGGCTTCGACTGGGTGAGCCCGTCCGAGGCAGGCAGAAGGGGGGTTTCGACGTCGACGACCGCCGGCTTACTTCGCATCGTTGTCAGACCCCCAGTCAATAATCATTGGTGACGATAGTGCACGGTTGCGTACCTTAGAGCAACAGGACTATCTTACTCTTTTAAGAGACGATGACGTCCCTTAAACGTCTTTCCATCGCTCGCTTTCCCTAGCTTCACCCGAGTTCGAACGGAGCATCCCGTGACCGGGACAGATCAAAAATCCTCTACCTCTGGCTCCACCGCGCGGCGCACTATTCACCCCGGGCTGGTTCTGCTGATCATCGCCGGCGCCCAGGTGATGGTCGTCCTCGACGCCACCATCGTGAACATCGCACTCCCCTCAATGGGTGAGTATTTCGGCAAGAACCAGACCGACATGACGTGGGCCCTCAACGCCTACACCCTGGCCTTCGGCAGTGGTCTGCTGCTCGGTGGGCGCTCCGGTGACCTGCTCGGCCGGCGCAAGATGTTCATCATCGGCCTTGGCCTCTTCACCCTCGGCAGCCTGCTGGGTGGCCTCTCATTCAACTTCGGATTCCTGCTCTTCGGACGGGTCATCCAGGGCTTCGGTGGCGCGATCGCCTCACCGACCGCCCTGTCGCTGATCACGACTTCGTTCGACGAGGGCGAGGAACGCAACCGCGCCATCTCCGTCTACGCCGCCGTCTCCGGCGCCGGTGCAGCCGTGGGCCTGCTGCTGGGTGGCATCCTCACCGAGTACCTGACCTGGCGCTGGGTCCTCTTCGTGAACGTCCCGATCGGCATCCTGCTGATGGTCGGAGCCTTCCTCTACCTGCACGAGAGTGAGCGACTCAAGGGGAAGTTCGACTTCATCGGCGCCGTCTCCTCGGCCCTTGGCATGTTCATGCTGGTCTACGGCTTCATCCATGTGGCCCACGACGGCTGGGCCAACGCCGAGACCTACGCGCTCTTCCTAGCGGCCGCCGTGCTGCTCATCGGCTTCGTCGTCTTCGAAGCGAAGGTCGCCAAGGAACCGATGATGCCGATGCGCATCTTCGCCAACCGCAGCCGCTCCGGGGCCTACATCGTGATGCTGGTGGTGGGCGCGGCGATGTTCGGCCTCTTCTACTTCGTCACGTACTTCATCCAGCAGGTACTCGGCTACAGCGCCCTCAAAGCCGGTTTCGCCTTCCTGCCGGTGGCCATCACCATCGGCATCACCGCTCAGATCGCCGGCAAGGCGCTACCCAAGGCCGGACCGAAGGCACTGATCACCGGTGGCACCGGGCTGCTGGTGGTGGCGATGCTGCTGCTCTCGACGGTCACCGCCGAGAGCACGTACCTCGGCAAACTGCTGCCCGGCATGATCATCCTGGCCATTGCCATGGGTCTGATCTTCGTCCCGATCACCAGTGTCGCGGTCTCCAACGTCCGCAACACCGACGCCGGTCTGGCCTCGGCACTGCTCAACGTCGGGCAGCAGGTTGGTGGCGCGATCGGTCTCTCGGTGCTGGCCACGGTGGCGGCCACCACCGGCAAGAACTACGCCAGCGCTCACATCAGCGACGCCGGCAAGGCCGTGGCCACGCTCCCGCAGGATCTACAGCAACCGGTCCAGGGCTTCCTCGGCAGCAGTGGCGGGAAGGCTCCGGAACCCGAGCAGATTCAGGCATTCATCCATAGCCAGCCCGCGGCCGAGCAGGCCACCCTGCAGCACTTCTTCGGACCGGACGGTGCCCTGCAGCAGATGTTCACCGCGCACGTCCAGGCGCACTCCTCGGCGATGGGCTTCCTCACCGCCGCCGTCTTCGCGATCGTCGCCCTCGTCGTCGCGGCCACGGTGATCAACGTCAAGAAGGAGGACCTGCCCACGGGCGCCGAAGACAGCGCGCCGATGGTCGTCTGATCCGGCGTTTTGGTGGCGGGGGCTGACGAAACCGGTCATCCCCTGCTACCGTCCGCGGATGGGGGAACTTAGATACCAAGTTGAACGCAAGTTTGGGGCGGCCGAGTTCAAGCGGTCCCGGACGCGCTCTCGGGCGCCGCACATACTCACCACCAGCTCAGACCGCGACCACGTCCACCGTTACGCCGGGGGCAAGGGACGCAATCTTTACGAGCTCTCCCGGCACGGCCTCCAGCCAGTCGACGGAGGGCAGAGCTTCGCCGTCCCGGGCTGGGCCGCCATCGGCAGCGACGTCTTCTCCGACGTGGTCGCCGAGCTCCGGCCGGGCGCGCAAGTGGCCGGCTCCGAGACGACCGATTCCAAGGAGACCGGCACCCCGGCGCGGCTGCGGGAGACGATTCTGCGGCTCGACCTCTCCGCCTCGACACTCGCCCAGATCGACGCCGCATACGCCCATGTCGGCGGCGGGGCCGTGGCCGTCCGCAGCTCAGCCAACCAGGAGGACGGGGCCAACCTCTCCTACGCCGGCCAGTTCGACACGTGCCTCAATGTCGTCGGCGTCGAGGCCGTCCGGGACGCCGTGCTGCAGTGCTGGGCCTCGGCCTACTCCGACCGCGCGGTGCAGTACCGGCTGGCCCACGGCATCGGGGTCGATGACGTCGACATGGCGGTGGTCATCCAGCAGATGGTCCCGGCCCAGACCGCCGGGGTCCTCTTCACCGCGCACCCGACCACCGGCGCCCCGGACCGCTTTCTCCTCTCGGCCGTCTACGGACTCGGCGAGGGACTCGTCTCCGGACACGTCGACGCCGACACCCTCACCCTCGACGCCGACACCGGCGACGTGCTCGAGGTGGCCATCGGCGAGAAGAGCGAACGCTTCGACCCGGCCGCCGGACCGGACGAGGGCGGCGGGATCGAACCGACCGACGTCGACCCCGGGCTGCGTGACGCCCAGGCCCTCACCCCGGCCCAGGTCAGCGAGTTGCACCGCGTCGGCCAACTCGTCACCAACCACTTCGGCGCCCCACAGGACATCGAGTGGGCCTTCACCGCGGACGCGCTGCACCTGCTGCAGAGCCGGCCGATCACCACAGATTTCGTGACGGGTTCGAACCGCTCCGAGAACTGCACGCAGGGTGACCTGCTGGAGGACGTGCAGCTCTGGGACAACTCGAACCTGATCGAAAGTTTCAACGGCATCACCTCACCGCTCACCTACACCGTCGCCAAGGAGATCTACTTTCGCGCCTACCGCAGCTACGCCAAGTCGCTGGGCGTGCGCAGCGCCCAACTGCGCCAGATCGACGCCTGGATGCCCGACATGCTGGGCGAGTTTCACGGACGCATCTACTACCAACTGCTGCATCGCTACCGGATGCTGCGACTCGCCCCGCTCTATAGGCTCACCCGTCGGGTGCTGGAGGTGGCCCTCGGTGTCAGCGAGCCGATGCCGGACGAGATCCTCGACCGGCTACACCCGTTCACCTTCACCTCCAACCGGCAGCGGTACCTGCGCCGCGGCCGTTCGGCGGCCATCTTCGCCCGCCGGTACCTCACCAACGACCGGGAGATCAGCGCGTTCTCCGAGCGCTTCTATGCCAGTTATCGCAAGTTCGACCAGCTGAACTACGAGCGGATGAACAGCGAGGCCATCTTCGCCACCTTCCGCCTGATGGAGGAGGAGCTGGTCGACAGCTGGGGCCCGACCATGATCGGTGACGACAGTGTGCTCATCACGGTCGGCCTCATCCACCTGCTGACCCAGCGCTGGCTGCCACAGGCACCGGCCTGGCTCATCTACTCGGCCGTGACGCCGGGGGCTGAGGTCGAGTCGGCCGGGCCGGCCGAGGCGATCCGGGCGCTGGCCGCCTACCTGCGCGCACATGGCGAGCTGGCCCAGCTCGTCTCGACGACACCGCCCAAGCAAGTATACGAACGCCTCGTCGCCGGGGATTACCCCGAGTTTTTCGGCATGTTCAACGACTACGTGCGTGACTACGGCTACCGCAGCACCGACGAGCTGAAACTCGAAGTGGCCGACCTGCGCGAAGACCCGACGGTGCTGCTGCCGATGCTGCGTAACGCCCTCAACGAGCCACCGGCCCGCAGCTCGGCCAATGACCCCGACGCCTACCTCGACGCGCATCTGCACGGCCCGCGCCGCTACCTCTACAACCGGCTGCGGAGGAAGGGCTCGCACCTGCTGGCCAACCGGGAGCGGCTGCGCTTCTGCCGCACCCGGGCCTTCGGGCTGGCCAAGCGGATGTGCCGGGCAATGGGTCGCGATCTGGCCGCCCGCGGCATCCTCGAATCCTGGGACGACATCTTCTACCTGGAGTTCAACGAACTGCGCAGCTACTTCGACGGGATTCTCCCGGCCGAGAAGCTACCGGGCCTGATCGCCGAGCGCCGGGCCCGGTCAGTCGACGACGCGAAACTCATCGCACCGCCCCGTTTCGAGACCCGGGGTAAACCCCCGAACTACACCTGGCGGCACGTCGACGACATCGACCCGCATGCCGAGCAGGTCAGCGAACTGCGTGGCGTCGCCTCCTGCCCGGGCGTCGTCGAGGGGGTCGCGGTCGTGGCCCAGACGCCTGAGGACGCGAACGGTGGCATCCTCATCAGCTACCGCACCGACCCGGGCTGGATCGCCGCCCTGGCCAACGCCACGGCGCTGCTGGTCGAGCGGGGCAGCCCGCTCACCCACGTCTGCGTGGTGGCCCGCGAACTCGGCATCCCGACCATCGTGCAGATCCCCGGCCTCACCGAGCGGATCCGCACCGGCAGTCGGCTGCGCATCGACGGGGCGACCGGAGTGATCCAGATTCTCACCGAACCAGAACAGCCAGTAAAAGAAGCGACATCAGCACTCGATGACGTTGACGGCGAGGCCGCCTCGTGAGGTCTCCTTGTACTTGTCCTTCATGTCGGCTCCGGTGTCGCGCATCGTCTTGATGACCTTGTCCAGGCTGACGATGTGCTCACCGTCGCCGCGCAGCGCGATCCGCGCGGCGTTGATCGCCTTCACCGCCGCCATCGCGTTCCGCTCGATGCAGGGCACCTGAACCAGGCCGCCAATTGGGTCGCAGGTGAGCCCGAGGTTGTGCTCCATGCCGATCTCGGCCGCGTTCTCCACCTGCTGCGGCGTCCCGCCGAGCACCTCGCAGAGCGCGCCGGCCGCCATCGAGCAGGCCGAGCCGACCTCACCCTGACACCCCACGTCGGCGCCGGAGATGGAGGCGTTCTGCACGTAGAGCACGCCGATCGCGGCCGCGGTGAGCAGGAAACGCACCACCCCGTCGTCGGAGGCGCCGGGGACGAAGCGGGTGTAGTAGTGCAGCACCGCGGGCAGGATTCCGGCCGCGCCGTTGGTCGGCGCGGTGACGATCCGCCCCCCGGCCGCGTTCTCCTCGTTGACGGCGAGGGCGAAGAGATTCACCCAGTCCATCACGCGCAGCGGGTCGGTCGAGAACTGCTCCCGGCAGAGATCCGCATAGAGCTCGGGGGCGCGCCGGCGCACCTTCAACCCGCCGGGCAGCACGCCCTCGCTGGCCAGGCCGTTGCGGACACACTCCTGCATCACGCCCCAGATGCCCAGTAATCCCTGACGAATCTCGGCCGGCTCGCGCCAGGACGTCTCGTTGGCCAGCATCACGGCGCTGACGGCGATCCCCTCGGCTGCGCAGTGCTGCATCAGCTCGGCCGCCGAGTTGAACGGGTAGCGGACCGGTGTGGTGTCCTCGGCGATCCGGTCGGCGCCGGCCGCCTCCTCGTCGACGACGAAGCCGCCACCCACCGAGTAGTACGTCCGCTCGCGCAGCACAGTGCCTTCTGAGGAGTAGGCGTGGAAGCGCATCCCGTTGGGGTGGAAGGGCAGCGACTGACGGCGCAGGAAGAGCAGGTCGTCGGCCGCGAAGTCGACCACCCGCAAACCGAGAAGATTCAGTCGGGACGCCTCACGGACCGCACTCACCCGACCGGGGATGGTCGTGGTGTCGACGCTCTCCGGCGTGGCCCCCTCCAGCCCGAGAATCACCGCCCGGTCGGTGCCGTGGCCGCGTCCGGTGGCGGCCAGCGAGCCGAAGAGCTCGACCCGCACCCGGGCGACGTCGTCGAGCAGCCCGTCGGCGGCCAGCCCGGCGGCGAAGGTGCGGGCAGCTCGCATCGGCCCGACCGTGTGCGAGCTGGACGGGCCGATGCCTACCGAGAAGAGGTCGAACGCACTGATCGCCACCGGTTCATCATGCGCCTGCCAACGACGTGAAGGGGCTAGACGACTTCCAGCGTCACGTTGATGTTCCCCCGGGTCGCCTTCGAGTACGGGCAGAACTGGTGCGCGAGCTCGACGAGCTCCTGGGCCTTCTCGTCCTCGACGCCGGGAATGTTCACCTTCAACGTGACCGCGATGCCGAAGCCACCATCCTCGGACGGGCCGAAGGAGACCTCGGCGGTGACGGTCGAGTCGGAGGTGTCGAACCCCTGCGTCTTGGCCCGGTTGGCCAGTGCGCCCTGGAAGCAGGAGGCGTAGCCGGCGGCGAAGAGCGTCTCCGGGTTCACCTTGTGCTCGGCGCCGGAGCCCGGCTGCCCCAGGTCGAAGTCGATGAGGCCGTCACTGCTGGTGACGTGTCCGGCTCGCCCACCCTTCGCGGTTGCGGATTCGGTATAGGCGACCTTGGTCAGCTCAATTGCCATGCTGGGGAACTCCTCGGATTGTGATTGTTTGTGTTCCTACCTCCCACATTAGGGTGAACGGCGATGACCTCGATACGCCGCACCCCTCTGCACACCGCTACCGTCACCGCGGCCAGCGACCTCACGCCGCGGATGCGCCGGGTGACGGTGACCGCGCCGACGCTGGTCGGGGTGGCGGTGAATCCGGCGCAGGACGTCGAGCTGGTGCTGGCCGAGCCCAGCGGGCGCCGGGTGAAACGCCGCTACACGATCCGCTTCGCCCGACCCGAGATCGGGGAGTGGGACCTGGACATGCTGCTGCATCAGGAGGGTCCGGGCTCCCAGTGGGCGGCTGACGCGAAGCCCGGAGACGCGATCACCTTCTTCGGACCCCGCGGCCGGCTCAAACTCACCGAAGCCGACTGGGACCTCTTCGTCGGCGACGAATCCTCCTTGCCGGCGATCGCCGCCCTTCTGGAGGCGCTGCACGGGGACGGGCCGGGCGGCCAGCCCCGCCGCGCTCGCGCCTTCATCGAGGTGGAGGGAGCTGGCGACGAGCTACCGATCCAGGCCGGTGATGGGGTCGAGTTGGACCTGCGCTGGATCCACCGTGGAGGGCTCGCCGCCGGGACGCCGACCGCGCTCGCCCCGCAGCTCGATGGCTTCGTCAGCGACGGCTGGACCGCCTCCGGCATCGGTCACGCCTACCTCCTCGGCGAGAGCCGCACCGTAGTGGCGCTGCGGGCGCATCTGGCCCCGCTCCAGCTGAGCACCGAACAGATCTTCACCAAGGGCTACTGGAACCTTCCGCTCGGCTCAGACCGTTAGCCAGCCCCGTCGACCGGCGGTTCGTGGTCAGTTCAGGTGTACGAGCTGTTCCGCATCGAGGCGGGTGGTGTAAGGATCAACTGGTGAACAGCCCGCGGGCCGGTCAACCGGCGCAACCATCGGATCTCGTCGACGTACCCCGCCTGGTGACGGCCTACTACTCCGAACATCCCGATCCGAGCGTCGTCGAGCAGCGCGTCGCCTTCGGTACCTCCGGGCATCGTGGCTCCGCCTTGAACACCACCTTCAACGAGGATCACATCCTCGCCACCAGCCAGGCGATCTGCGAGTACCGCCAGGCGCAGGGCATCGACGGGCCGCTCTTCCTGGGGGCGGACACGCATGCTTTGAGCGCTCCGGCCACCGCCTCGGCGCTGGAGGTCTTCGCGGCCAACGACGTCACCGTCCTCATCGACTCCCGCGACGGCTACACCCCGACCCCGTCGATCTCGCGGGCGATCCTGTCGCACAACTCTGCCAATACCGCCGCGGCCCACCGGGCCGACGGGGTGGTGGTCACCCCGTCGCACAACCCACCGCGGGACGGCGGCTTCAAGTACAACCCACCGGACGGCGGCCCGGCCGGCACCGAGATCACCGGCTGGATCCAGGACCGGGCCAACGAGATCATCGCCGGCGGGCTGAAGGAGATCAGGCGCACCACGCTGGCCCGGGCCCTGGCCGCCGACACGACGCAGCGCTACGACTTCCTCGACGCCTACTGCGCCGCGCTGCCCGAGGTGATCGACCTGGAGAGCATCCGCCGGGCCGGCGTCCGGATCGGCGCCGACCCGCTGGGCGGGGCCAGCGTGGCCTACTGGGGCGAGATCGGTTCGCGCTTCGGCCTGGACCTGACGGTGGTGAATCCGAACGTCGACCCCACCTTCGGCTTCATGACGCTGGACTGGGACGGGAAGATCCGGATGGACTGCTCGTCGCCGTCGGCGATGGCTTCGCTGATCAGCCGGCAGCAGGATTTCGATATCGCGACCGGCAATGACACCGACGCCGACCGGCACGGCATCGTCACCCCGGACGCCGGGCTGATGAACCCGAATCACTACCTGGCCGTCGCGATTCAGTACCTCTTCGCCAACCGCCCCGACTGGCCGGCCAGTGCCGCCATCGGCAAGACGCTGGTCAGCTCGTCGATGATCGACCGGGTGGCCGCGTCGCTGGGACGGACGCTGCTCGAGGTGCCGGTCGGCTTCAAGTGGTTCGTCCCCGGCCTACTCGAGGGATCGGTGGCCTTCGGCGGTGAGGAGAGCGCCGGGGCCTCCTTCCTCAAGCGGGACGGCTCGATCTGGACCACCGATAAGGACGGCATGATTCTCTGCCTGCTGGCGTCGGAGATCACCGCTGTCACCGGCCGTTCCCCCTCGCAGCACTACGACGCCCTCACCGCGCAGTTCGGCGCTCCGGCCTACGCCCGGGTCGATTCGCCGGCCTCGCGAGAGCAGAAGGCGCTGCTCGGAAAGCTCTCCCCCGAACAGGTGAGTGCCACCGAGCTCGCCGGCGAGACGATCACGGCCAAGCTCACCGCCGCCCCCGGCAACGGCGCCGGCATCGGCGGCCTCAAGGTCACCACCGAGTCCGGCTGGTTCGCCGCCCGCCCGTCCGGCACCGAAGACGTCTACAAGCTGTATGCCGAGTCCTTCCGTGGCGCTGAGCATCTGGCCGAGATCCAGGAGGAGGCGCGGGGCATAGTCGCCTCCGCTCTCAACGTCCGTTGAGACTGAAAATCTGATTTAGACGAAACGTCTAAGGTCAAGACCGGAGCTACCGGACAAATATCCATGGCAACCCGCGGAGATCGCGACCTTTGCGCGGTATGCCGGATAATTGGTTGCCCGCGAAACGACATAACTAGGTGGATCTGTTGCACAATGTGTCAGTAACGGACACCGGATCGCAGCAGCAGAACATCGCGTAACAGCGCGGGCGGAGTACGCAACTACCGAATTGCGGTCATCTGACGTCGGGGGAGCTCATGAGTGCGGTGCGGACGCCTCACCGAGAAGACGACGATGCCCTCTACGCGTCGCTGACCGTCGAGCCGACCTCGCCGATCCATCCGCTCCAGTTCACCGCACTACGGGCAGAGGACACCGTCGAGGTGGTCCACGGCCGAGCCGGCGTGGAGCAGGCGCTGCTGCAGGCCGTTGCTGACTGCCGCACCGAGTTGACCGCTCTCTCCGCCGGCCGCGGACAGGGACGACTGGCCCCACCGATGCGGCAGGCCGGCGAGACTGCCCGGCAGAACGGCGCCGTCAACCGGGCGATCTTCCACTACGCCGAACTGCGGGACGAGGCCACCGCCGACTACCTGCGCGAGATGACCCGGGACGGGGCGCAGGTGCGGCTCACCCGGGTGGTACCCGGGCAGGGGCTGGTGATCGACCGCCGGATCGCGCTAATCCCCTTCTCCTCGGACGAGTCGCCGGAGGAGGTCTCGCTGGCCATCGTCCGGGAGACCGCGACCGTCGGGTGGGCGCTGGCCTGTTTCGAACAGTTCTGGATGACCGCCACCCCGATCGAGGAGGTGCCGGGCTGGGCCGAGTGCGCCTCACCGGCCGGGCGAGTGCGCCTGGACCCGACCCGGGTGAAGATTCTGCGGTTGATGGCCGACGGCGAGAAGGACGAGGTGATCGCCCGCCGGCTGTCGATCTCGGTACGCACCTGCCGGCGGCACATCGCCGACTATCTGGAGCAGGTCGGCGCGGCCAGCCGCTTCCAGGCCGGTGTCATCGCCGCCCAGAGTGGGCACCTGCGCTAGCCGTCTCCCCGCATTCAGATCCCCGAGTTCAGGTCCCCGCGTTCAGATCCCCGCGTTCAGGTCCGCAAGAACAGATCTGCAAACTCAGACGTCGAGGGCGCGCAGTTCGTTCTTCAGCACCTTGCCGGTGGCGTTGCGCGGCAGCTTCTCCAGGAAGCGGACGTCGCGGGGAACCTTGTAACGGGCCAGGTTCTCCTTCACGAACGCACGGGCCCCCTCGTCATCCAGCTTGGCGTCCGGCTTCAGCACGATGAACGCCGCCAGCCGCTGCCCGAAGGCGTCATCTTCGACCCCGAGGACCGACACGTCGAGCACGTCCGGGTGGCTGATGAGCAGGTTCTCCACCTCGAGCGGGAAGACGTTCTCGCCGCCAGAGACGATCATGTCGTCGTCGCGGCCGTCGACGAACAGGCGCCCCTTCTCATCGAAGTGGCCGACGTCGCCGCTGGAGAGCAGCCCGTCGATGATCTGCTTGTTACCCCCGTCGGTGTAACCGCCGAAGGCGAGGCTGCTGCCGGCGAAGATGCGACCGACGGCGCCAACCTCCTTGATTTCCTTGCCATTCTCGTCGTATAGGCGGACCGTGCAGCCATGCGGCGGGTACCCGACGGTGCCCGGCGCCTCGCGCCAATCCTGCGGGGTGGCGACGCTGATCACGGCGACCTCGGTCGAGCCGTAGAGGTTGTGGATGACATCGCCCCAGAGCGCGGTGACGCGCTGCCCCAGTTCCGGCGACAGTGCGGAGCCGGCCAGGAAGATGATGCGCAGCGGTGAGAGGTCGTAGCGCTTGATCGTCTCGTCCGGGAGGTCGGCCATCCGCTGCAGCATGGTGGGCACGGCCACCAGAGCGGTACAGCGATGCTCGGCCATCGCGGCCATCGTCGCCTCGGGGTCGAAGCGGCGACGCACCACCAGCTTCGCGCCGAGGGAGAAGGCCATGATGAACTGCGAGAAGCCGGTCGCGTGGAAAAGCGGGGCGGCGATGAAGATCGGCTCGCCCTTCCCCAGTGGGATGCGCTCCAGGAAGTAGGCGGCGGCCAGCGGCGAGGTGACCTGCCGGGGCGCGCCCTTCGGCGTTCCGGTGGTGCCGCTGGTGAGCAGCACCAGGCCGCCGGAGTCCTTCGGCGGGGCGGCGACCGGTGCGTCGTCGGTGCCCTGGATCAGCGATTCGATATCGCGCAGCCCGTCGCTCTGGGCCCCGGGCACGTCCTGCCACCCCAGATAACGAGTGACGTTAGCCGGCAGCGCAGAGAGCAGGTCGGTGAACTCCTCGTCGTAGACGATCACATTGACGCCCTCGCGGGCCGCGACATCGGCCAGCTGCGGCTTGCTGAAGCCGGTGTTCATCAGCAGCAGCTTGGCCCCGACCTTGGCCGAGGCGATGATCGAGTCGACCAGGCCGCGATGATCGCGGCAGAGCACCGCGACCACTGACTTCTCGTTGACCCCGGCGGCCATCCAAGCCCGGGCCAGCGCGTTCGAGCGGCGATCCAGGTCGCCGTAAGTGAGGACGCCGCGCTCGTCGGCCAGTGCGGAGTGATCTCCGTGACGCATGGCGCTGGCCGCGGCGGCTCCGGCGACCGGGCCGAGGCGGCGCATGGCGATGAGCGACTGGAGGCCGTGGTCGAGGCGTAGCGGCACGATTCCCCGCCGGACCAGTACACCGGCGTTGTGTGCGGAGTCGGTCATTTTCGCCAGAACGCTTGGCATCGAGGTCCCTTCGCGCGGCCGATCGGCCACCATCCTGAGTTGTTCCGTACGGACGGTACCGTGTATTTCCCCGGCACGGAAGACGAAGCGGATCAGCGCCGTCAGTCAGGGTCCGATGGCCAGCATTTCGTTAGGTAACGCGTACTGCGCGTACTACTTACGCAAGCGTAGGTTAGACGTGCGAAGGACTGACCACTTCGGCTTGGAGACCTCATATGACGATCACCGCCACCGGTCTGGGCACCGGCCCAGCGGCGAACCAGACCCGGCTTCTGCATGAGCTGGAGCAGGTTGTGGAGACGAACCTCGAGCGGCACCTGAGCGTCGCCAAACCGTGGCAGCCACATGACTACATCCCGTGGAGCCGTGGGCGTGACTTCGCGTTTCTCGGCGGCGAGGACTGGCAGCCGGAAGATTCCCCGCTGGACCCGGTGGCCAAGACGGCGATGATCGTCAACCTGCTCACCGAGGACAACCTCCCCTCCTACCACCGCGAGATCGCCACCCGCTTCGGGCGCGAAGGCGCCTGGGGGCAGTGGGTCGGGCAGTGGACGGCCGAGGAGGGGCGGCATGGCATCGCGCTGCGCGACTACCTCGTGGTCACCCGCGGGGTCGATCCGGTGAAGCTGGAGGCCCTGCGGATGGAGCACATGACGGCCGGCTACGACTCCGGCGACAAGACGATGCTGCAGGCGACCGCCTACGTCTCCTTCCAGGAGCTGGCCACGCGGGTCTCCCACCGCAACACCGGCAAGGCCACCGGCTGTCCGCTGGCCGAGCAGTTACTCAGCCGCATCGCCATGGACGAGAACCTGCACATGATCTTCTACCGCAACCTCGTCGAGGCGGCGTTCCAGATCGACGCGGACGCCACCATGTCGGCCATCCGCGACGAAGTGGTCGGCTTCCAGATGCCGGGGGCGGGCATGACCGACTACCTACGCAACTCGGTGATCATCGCCAAGGCCGGAATCTATGACCTGCGCCTGCATCACGATGCGGTGGTCGCACCGATCCTGAAATACTGGCGCGTCTTCGAGCGCGACGACTTCGGCCCGGAGGGTGAGCAGGCTCGCGAGGAGCTGGCCACGTTCATGGCCACCCTGGATGCGCAGGCGACGAAGTTCGTCGAGCAGCGGGACCGCATGCAGGCTCGCGCCGCCGCCCGCGCCTGACTAGTCGCGTCTCCGGCGAACGATCCTGCACTCTGGGGGCTCTGGGCCACATAGTGCAGGAGGTTCAGCGCGCGTTTGCCCGACCTGGCCTCAGATCAGCTGGCGGTGGTCGCTCGGTTCGGGGTCCGGCGTCACCGGGTCGTCCTCATCCCGCCCGTCGCCGCCCTGGCACTGGGGGCACCAAGGCTGCAACCGTCGGTGCGTCGAATATGAGGCGATCAGGTAGATCATGCTCAGCTGTAACGCGGCCCAGAGAATCCGGGTGGCGGCGTTTGGATCGACACTGACCAGCAGGTTCACCGCGACCAGGGCCAGCAGATAGCCGACGACGATCTTCTTGTTCCCCCCGGCGTGGGCCACCCGGAAGCGGTTCTGGTAACGCGCGGCACTCTCGCTCGGGTTCAGTGGCATCGAGGACATGCAGCGTTCACAGAGGCGACGGTCGTGCTGGCGCATCAACGTCCAGGTGCCCAGAACGACAAACATCAGCAAAACAGGGAGTGTTATCGCCAGCGTCGAGGTGCCGTCCTCGATCGGGTGCACGCCGAGCGCGACCGCGGCGATGATCGCGGCAACCAGAATCTGCGGAGCGAAGTGGCCGAGTTGCCAGCCGATGCGACGCGGCTGCGCGCCGCCGTATGTGTATGTCATCTCTGATGCCCCCGCACCTCGATGGTGGAGCTTTCCACTGTAGGCGGAGGTGCGGCTCCGGTCTAGGAGCTGGGCGGTAGTTGAGACGTTGCCCTCAGCGCCCGGACGGAACCGGTCGCCGATCCTTCGACGACCGGAATGTCCATAAATACAAGGGCTATACGAACTACGCGTCCGGTAGCGCCTGATTGAAGAGGCGAACCTGCCCGCGGGCGATCGCCTTCCCCGCGCTGTTGGTGAGCTCGGCCGACCAGAGCTGAAGCGTCCGTCCCTGCTGGATCGGAGTGCTCACGACGTCCAGGCGGCCGCGGACGTGCGGGCGAAGGAAGTCGGTCTGATTGTTCACCCCGACGGCGAACATCCCCTTATCTTGTACGGCGAATGAGGCCCCGACGCTGGTGACGCTCTCGATGACCGTTGCGTACAGTCCGCCGTGGGTGATCCCCCACGGCGTGTGATGCTCCTCGGTTACCTCCAGATGCGCACGCACCTCGGTCGCCGTGATCAGGTCGAACTGCAGGCCCACGGCCTGCAGGAATAAGCTGGCTCGACCCAGCTCCACCGCCTGCAGCGGGTCGGAGATGGGGCCAACCGCAGGGTCAGTCAGAGGTGCTTGCGTCATCTATTCTTCCTTGTTTCATTGTCGATACTCGAACTATTCGATCGTCGAACTCTTCGACGATCGTCGGAGTGGAGAGAACCCGGACTGGAGTCAGTCGAGTCGCTCGATGATCGTGGCGTTGGCCAACCCGCCCGCCTCACACATGGTCTGCAGGCCGAACCGGCCGCCGGTCTGCTCCAGCACCGACAGCAGGGTGGTCGCCAGCCGGGCGCCGCTGGCGCCCAGCGGGTGACCGATCGCGGTGGCGCCGCCATTGACGTTCACCTTGGCCAGGTCGACACCGGTCTCGGCCTGCCAGGCCAGCACCACACTGGCGAACGCCTCGTTCACCTCGAAGGCATCGATGTCACCGATCGACAGGCCGGCCCGGGCCAGCACCTTGCGGGTCGCCGGGATGACCCCGGTCAGCATCATCAGCGGATCGTCGCCGACCACGGCGAAGGAATGTAGCCGAGCTCGCGGTCGTAGCCCGAGACGGGCCGCCGTCTCGCTACTGGCGATGAGCACGGCGGCCGATCCGTCGGTTATCGGGCTGGAGTTGCCGGCGGTGACACTCCAGTTGATCTGCGGGAAGCGCTCGGACATCGCGTCACTGTAGAAGGCCGGTTTGAGACCGGCCAGCACCTGCACCGAAGTTCCGGCCCGGACGGCCTCGTCCCGGCTGAAGTCGATCACCTCGCCACTGGCCGTCTCCACCTTCAGCGGAGCCACCTCGCGGTCGAAGCGGCCGGCGGCGGCGGCGTCGGCGGCGCGCCGATGGCTCTCTGCGGCGAACTCGTCCAGCTGGGTGCGGGTGAAGCCCCACTTGGCGGCGATCAACTCGGCGCTGATCCCCTGCGGGATCAGTCCGTCCGGGTAGCGGGCCTGGACCCCGCTGCCGAACGGGTTCTGCCCGATGAGGTTTGCCCCCATCGGTACCCGACCCATCGACTCCACGCCGGAGGCGATGACCAGGTCGTAGGCCCCGGCGATGACACCCTGGGCGGCGAAGTGGATGGCCTGCTGGCTGCTGCCGCACTGCCGGTCCACCGTGGTGGCGGGCACGCTCTCGGGGAGCCCGGCGGCCAGCGCAGCCCACCGGGTGGTGTTGTTGCTCTGCTCCCCGACCTGACCGACGGCACCACCGATGACGTCGTCGATGAGGGCCGGGTCGATGCCGGTGCGGGCGACGAGCTGACGGA
The DNA here is from genome assembly GCF_900230215.1 of Jatrophihabitans sp. GAS493. NCBI lineage: Bacteria > Bacillati > Actinomycetota > Actinomycetes > Jatrophihabitantales > Jatrophihabitantaceae > Jatrophihabitans > Jatrophihabitans sp. GAS493. Next base: position 490,732 of record NZ_LT907982.1, read on the forward strand.
TCGAGTGAGCGTGCAGGTCAACGGAGTGCACCCCGGCGAGGCCGCCGTTCGGCTTCCCCTTCCCGATCGGGCTGCGTACCGCGTCGATGATTACCGCGTCTGTCATGACTGACTTCCTTCGAAAGCGACTGAAGAAGCAAGCAGGCGACTCCCCGGACGCATACCCCTGCGATGCGAGCGGGTTTGAGAATCAAACCTACTGATCGGAACGCTAGCAGAGCGAGTTTGATTTCACTACCCACCAGGGGCGAGAATTGTGGAATGTCAGGTACGACCGAGATTCATCAGCTGCCGACCCTGCCGGCCACCCCGGAGCCGTACGTCCGCGAGTGCACCATCGCCGACGCCCTCGCCGTCATCGGCGATCGCTGGTCGCTGCTGGCCATCCGGGAGATGTTCTACGGGGTGCACCGCTTCAACGACATCGCGCGTAACACCGGCGCGCCGCGGGACATCCTGACCAGCCGGTTGCGCAAACTCGTCGATACCGGAGTCCTGACCCGGGAGCAGTACAGCGAGCGCCCGGCCCGCTTCGAGTACCAGCTGACCGACGCCGGGCGCGCCCTCTCACCAGTGCTGCTCACCTTGAAGGAATGGGGGGACACCTACCTCATCGAGGGGGTGCCGCCCGTGCGCTACCGGCACTCCTGCGGCTCGGAGCTGCACGCGGTGGTCACCTGCCAGAACTGCGAGCAGCCGCTGGCTGACCGATCACTGCGCCTCATCCGAGACTGACCCTGCTCTCGTCGCCTCACTGCCGAGTACGCATATTTCCGCGCTTGGAGAGTTTTGTTCCCGGATTCCGGGAACAAAACTCCCCAAGAACTACGGACGGGCGTCGAGTCGCGAGCACGGGCAGACCGTTCAGCTAAGCGACCTGGAAATGGACCACGCCTGGCCGTCGACGGACGGCCAAGCGTGATGAGGGGGGCGTGATGAGGGGGGAGGGAGGAGCTTAGATGCGCGGCTCAACCGTGCTAGCCGGCTCGACGTAGGTCGCACCGTCGGGGCGGTACACGACGTCAGTACGGCGACGGGCCGTCATCATGATCAGGGTAAGGACCAGGCCGGCGGCACCGACGACCATCAGCACCACGCCAACGGTCGAGAGGTCGATCCCGTTTACCTGTTTTGTCACCGCGAAAGTAAGGATCGCGCCGACTGCGATGAGAAAGAAGCTTGCACCGATTCGCATGATTACTCCCCGTGTCTGACCCCGGTGGGGGTCGCTTGATTGACTCAGAGGCTCCATGCCTCGGGGAGTTTGATACCCAGCTCGCAGAACATCCAAACCGCCGGATATCGACTAGGGAGGGCTAGGGAGGGCTAAGGAGGGCCTAAGGAGGACCTAAGGAGGGCGAGCCAGTGACTAGGGAATGCGGTTGGTCCACTCGGGTGTGCCGAACTTCGTCTCGACGAGCTCCGATGCCCGTAGCAGTTCGGCGTCGGTCACCTCGTCCGGCTTGAGCCCGTAGCGACGAGAGAAGCTGGCCAGCATCACGTCGATGACCGTCTCCCGCGGCAGCCCGGTCTGGGAGCGCAGCGGGTCGACCCGCTTGGCCGCGCTGGCCGTTCCCTTCATCGACAGCTTCTCGCCGCCGATTCGCAGCACCTGAGTCATCTTCTCCGCATCGATGTCATACGACATCGTGACGTGATGCAGCACGGCCCCGGTTCCCAACCGCTTCTGGGCGGCGCCGGCTATCTTCCCGTCCGGGGATGCGATGTCGTTGAGCGGCTGATACCAGGCCTTGATCCCCAGTTCGTGCAGCGCCGCCAGCACCCAATCGTCGAGAAATGCATAGGAATCCTGGAATGAGAGTCCCTCGACCAGTGAGCCCGGGACGTAGAGCGAGTAGGTGATCGTGTTCCCCGGCTCGACGAACATCGCGCCGCCGCCGCTGATTCGACGCACCACCTGGATGCCGTAGCGTTCGGCACCCTCGGCATTCACCTCATTACGGACCGACTGGAATGACCCGATAACCACGCAGGGTTCAGACCACTCCCAGACCCGCAGGGTGGGTGGCCGACGCCCGGCGGCGACCTCCTCCAGCAGCGTCTGATCCATGCTCATGTGGTAGAGCGGCGAGCGCGGGGGCTCGTGAATGAGCTGCCAATCGTGATCGGTCCAGCTGGTCGCCGCCGCCAGCGCCCGCCGGACCGCGGTGGCCACGCTGGCTGTACTGAAGCCGTACATGACGGTCTCCGGCGGGAGGGCGCGCTGCACGACGGCGGACAGTGACTCGCCGGTGGAGTTCGCCGGTTGGCCGTCGAGGGCTTCGTTGATCAGCAGCAGAGCCTCATCCGGTTCGAGGAAGAAATCGCCGGATACCCGTACATTCCTCAGGGTTGCGTCGACGACGTCGAGGTCGACCACGACCAACTTGCCCCCTGGCACCTTGAACTCGCCGTGCACTTCGACCCCACTCCCGGTAGTTACTAGTTCAAGTAACTCACGAATACGGTCGAAATAGTCCCAACCTGTGGGCTATCAGCCTACTTTCCGGCAGAGTTCGGGCCCTGTTCACCGATGCTGGCCAGTTCCTTGATCACATCCGCGATCTGCGATGCGCCGTCGGCAACATGCCCGAACGTGTCCCGGGTCTGGGCGGTGATCACCGACTGCTCCTCGACGGCCGCGGCGATGGTCGTGGTGTAACCGTCGATCTGGTCGATGACCTCGGAGACCTGCACCATCGACTCCAGCGCATTGCCGGTTCCGGAGGTGATACGCGCGGCGATGGCGCTGATCGTGTCGGTTGCCGTCGCGGTGTCCCGGGCCAGATCCTTCACCTCGGCGGCGACAACCGCGAAGCCCTTCCCCGCCTCACCGGCTCGAGCGGCCTCGATAGTGGCGTTGAGGGCGAGCAGGTTCGTCTGCGCGGCGATACCGGTGATGACCCCGACCAGGCGGGTGATGTCCTCGACCTCGTCGCCGAGGGCGGAGATGACGGTGCTGGTTCCCTTCACCAGGTCGACCGCACCGGTGGTGACGACGGAGACATTGCTGACGTTGGTCGAGATCTCGCGGATCGCCGAGTCGATGGAGGCGACCGCGGTGGCCGCAGCCGAGACACCCTCGGAGACGTTGCCGGATGCGCCGCTGAGTGAGTGGATCTGCTCGTCGACGCTCTCCCGGCTCTCGCGGGCCTGGGCGTCGGCCGCGGCGAGAGCCCGGTCGTTCTCGAGACGCTCGGCGTTGTTACGGCGTTCGGCGTCCAGCTGGTCGGCGAGGGCCTCACGGGCCTGGGTCTCGGCGACGGTCGCATCGATCTGGGAGGCCTCGGCGAAGCGCCAGAAGGTGATCTGCGCGGCGGCCGCGCCAAGAACGAAAGCGGCGTGGATGAGGGCCCAGAGAACCGGCTTCTGCGCCTCGGTGCTGCCCATCGAGAAGAGGTGCATGGGCATCCAGATCGCCATCGCGAGGTGGTGCACGGCGGTGAAGGCTACGGCGATGAGGTAGACCGACCAGCTCTGGTAGAGCGCGATGAAGCCGAGGACGACGAAGAATTCGAAGTGCGCCGAGACGGAGCCACCCATCAGTTCGACCAGCGTGCTGGCGCTGCCGAGGAGGGCGATCGAGGTCGCAATCGAGGCGACGGCGCGGTTCTGCGTGATTCCGGCGATGGTGGCCGGCAGCAGGATGAGGACGGCGCCCTCGATGAGCGCGCCGCGAGTCCCGAACGAGCCGAAGAGGGCGAGCCCGACCAGTAGCGGAACGTGCAGCAGCAGCACGGCCTGGACCACCCGGTGCCGCTGCTTCCAGGCGGCGTCGCTGAGCGGCAGACCGATCGGCAGGAGCGCGAGCAGACCGGTGCGGTGCTGGTTGGCGCTGGCTGGCTGAGTCAAGACAGTTCCTCGTCTGGGTAGGGACGTTTCCCCCTCTATCGGCAGGCCACGATCGGACGTTAGGCGAGCTATTGGCCGGTCAAATAATCGGCGAGTAGTCGGACGGCAGTCGGCCGATACGGGGCGGCAGTCTTGCCCGGAGTGGCCGACCGTTGCCCGGCAGAACGTCGAATCCGGCGACCCGAACGACGTTTCGCGGGGCGGAGCGCCAGTAGAGCGGTCAGCAGAGCGGTCAGATGAATCTTTCGGCCGAACAGGCTGTACACGCCGACGGCTCTTGACCGGCCACCTACTCATGGGTGAAAGTCAACTAAGAATTCGCAATGAGCTGATCAACCGATCCGGGCCCTTGGGGGATTTTCGTGAGGAAGTTAATCGCTGCGTTCATCGCGGCCGTAGTTTTGCTCGGTTTCGCCGCCACGGCCCAGGCCAGTCCGGTCGCTAAATCGCCCGCGCCGGCCGCTGAGTACACCCCGGCACCGATAGTCTGGGGCCCGTGCGACAGTCCGACGCTGCAGTCCTTCGGGGCCCAGTGCGGCATGCTGACCGTTCCGATGGACTACGCGAAGCCCAACGGCACGAAGATCCAGCTCGCTGTGTCGCGGGTGTTGCACACGACAACCGACTACAAGGGCGTCATGCTCGTCAATCCAGGTGGCCCCGGCGGCTCGGGGCTCATCTACTCCGTCTTCCAGACCTTCGTTCCGAACGGTGGCGGGGCGCCTTACGACTGGATCGGATTCGACCCCCGTGGCGTCGGTTCCAGCGTCCCGGCGCTGACCTGCAACCCGAACTTCTTTCACGGTGACCGACCCCCGTACGAGCCGACCACGTCCAAGATCTACAAGCAGTGGATCAACCGCTCGAAGGCCTACGCTGCCGACTGCAAGGACGCGGCGAGCAGCGCGCTGTTCAAGCACGTGAAGACCACCGACTCGGTGGCTGACATGGAGAGCCTGCGCATCGCCCTCGGCCAGCAGAAGACCAACTACTACGGCTTCTCGTACGGGACGTACCTGGGCTCGGTCTACGCCACGCTGCACCCGACGCGCGTGGGCAAGTTCATCTTCGACGGCACCGTCGACCCGCAGCGGGTCTTCTACAAGAGCAATCTGGATCAGGACCGCGCGTTCCAGAAGACCTTCGACATCTACTTCACCTGGCTCGCGAAGTACAACAGCATCTACCACGTCGGTGCGACTCAGGCGGCGGTCCGGGCGAACTACTTCAAGGCATTGCGTCAGCTCGACCAGAAGGCAGCGGGCGGCATCCTTGGCGGCGACGAACTGATCGACGTCTTCACCTCCGCCGGGTACTACGTCTACGACTGGGAGGACATCGCTCAGGCGTTCTCGGACTACATCAACCAGGGCGATGCGACGGCGCTGATCGCTCGCTACGTAGATGCGAACCCGACCACGACCGGTGCCGACAACGGCTACGCGATGTATCTGGCCACGCAGTGCACCGACGCGCCGTGGCCGCAGAGCCAGCAGAAGCTGGACCAGGACAGTTACAAGCTGGTGAGCCAGGGTTACAACTACTTCACCTGGAGCAACGCCTGGTTCAACGGTCCCTGCGCGTACTGGAAGTTCCAGGCGAACCAGCCGGTGGACGTCACCGGCGCGAAGGTCAAGACTCCGATCCTGATGATCGGCGAGACCTACGACGCCGCGACGCCGTTCGCCGGCAGTCTGGTCGTGCGCAAGCTCTTCCCGACCGCCTCCCTGATCGAAGGCCTGGACGGGTCGACGCACGCGGGGTCGTTGTCGGGCGTGGCCTGCACGGACGACACGATTGCCACCTATCTGCTCACCGGCGCGGTGCCACCACGCAAGAGCGGCAACCAGTCGGACAAGATCTGTCCGCCGGTGCCGCAGCCGACCCCGACCCCAGCGACGGCCGCGGCGGCGTCCTCCGCGTCACGGGCCGGGACGGGCCGGGCGCAGGTGCTCGACCAGCTACGGGCGACGGTCGCATTCTCGGCCACCCACGGCTGATTCCCGGATTGGGCGGTCGACAGTGGGTGTGGTGGATGCCGACGCCTACCGGTAACTCATTCGCGTGAGCGACCGGTACGGCGATCGGACGCCTGAGCGGAGGGCGTGGGATTTGAACCCACGGTTGGGGATCACCCAACAACGGTTTTCAAGACCGTCGCACTCGGCCACTATGCGAGCCCTCCAAGTTGCCGGTCCAGCCTAGCCGACGGCGATCGGGGCGGATTCCACCAGAAATTCTGCCGCCGCTGTCGATCCGCCGCCACCTCACGCGTCGATACTGTGTGAGGCCCCAAAAAAGCGGGCCGCGACGAAAGGACAGCCCATGTCGCAGTACCTCATCCTGATCTTCGGAGACGAAGCCGAGTACGCCGCCGCCGACGAGCAGACCACCAAGGAGATCCACGCCGGGCACGGCGAATTCGCCGACATCGCCGGGGCCGCCATGGTCGGCGGCAACGCGCTGTACCCGACCGCCACCGCCACCTCGATCCGTAAGGGAGCCGATGGCGAGTTCACCGTCACCGACGGCCCCTTCGCCGAGATCAAGGAGGCGCTCGGCGGCTACTACCTGGTCGAGGCGGAGGACCTCGACGCGGCCATCGCGCTGGCCAAGGCCGTTCCGGCACCGTGGGGCGGTGTCGAAGTTCGCCCGATTCAGGTAATCGATATGTCGTGACCGGTTCGGCTACGGTCACGGCCGCAGTCGCGGACGCGCACCGTCGCGAGTGGGCCTTCGTGCTCGCCGCGACCGTGCGCGTCACCCGCGATCTGGACCTCGCCGAGGAGTGCGTCCAGGACGCCTACGCCAAGGCTCTGGACACCTGGGGAGCGCGCGGTGTCCCGGCCAACCCCGGCGCCTGGCTGACCACGGTGGCTCGACGCCGGGCCCTGGACGTGCTGCGCCGCGACTCGCTGTGGCGCCGGGCGGTACCGCTGCTCATCGAGGAGGCGGGGGCAGCCGGCGATCACATCGGCGATGATCGTGACGAGATCCCGGACGACCGGCTGCGCCTCATCTGCACCTGCTGCCACCCGGCCCTCTCGCCGGAGGCGCAGGTGGCCCTGACGCTGCGCCTGGTCGGCGGCCTGAGCACGCCGGAGGTGGCCCGCGCCTTCCTGGTGAGCGAGTCGACGATGGCCGCCCGCATCACCCGGGCCAAGAAGAAGATCAGCGGCGCCGGCATCCCCTACCGCATCCCGGACGTGCATGAACTGCCGAGCCGGATCAGCGCCGTCCTCGAGGTCATCCACCTCGTCTTCACCGCCGGACACACTGCGGCCGCGGGCGAGCAGCTACAGCGCAGTGACCTCTGCGAGCGGGCCATCGATCTCGCCCGCATGCTGCACTCGCTGCAGCCGAAGAACGGCGAGGCGACCGGCCTGCTCGCCCTCCTGCTGCTCACCGACTCGCGACGGGAGACCCGACTCGACGCCGACGGCCGGCTGGTTCTGCTGGCCGATCAGGACCGCACCCGGTGGGACCGAGCGGAGATCACCGAGGGCCTGGCGCTGGTGCCCGTCGCCCTGCGAGCCAAGTCCAACACCAAGGCCAAGTCCAAGACCAAGGCCAAGTCCAAGACCAAGACCAAGTCCAAGACCAAGTCCAAGACCAATGGCGACGGCTATCTCCCCGGACGCTTCGCCCTGCAGGCGGCGATCGCCGCCGTTCACGCTCAGGCCGCCTCCTCGCCGCAGACCAATTGGGAGGAGATCATCGGCCTCTACGACGTGCTCCTGCAGGTCTGGCCGACCCCGGTCGTCGCCCTCAACCGCGCCGCGGCGATCGGCCTGGGGCGTGGACCCGCGGCCGGCCTGGCCGCCGTCGATGACTTGACGGTGGAGCCGCAGCTGGCCAGCTACCCGTACCTGGCCGCGGCCCGGGCCGACTTCCTGCGCCAACTCGGATGCGCGGACGAGGCCCGCACCGCCTACACCGAGGCGGTCATGCTCACCGACAACGATGTGGAACGGGCCTTCCTCGCCGGCCGCCTCGCCGCGCTCTAGCCCGCTAGCTGAAGGCCCGCGGCTGGCCGGTCGCCTCCAGTACCGACAACCAGAGATCACCGTCGGGGTCCACCGTGTTGCGGGTGCTCACCACCAGCTCGATCGGCAGGTGCACGAAGCGACCGTGCCAGCGCCCCACGACCATGGCCGTGTACCCGGCCATCGCCGCGTGCACCGCGTTGTGGGCCAGCCGCAGGCAGTAGACGCTGTCGAACGGGTTCGGCGGGATGCTCCGGATCGCGTACGAGGGGTTCACGTAACGCAGATTCATCTCCAGCCCGGCTTTGCGAAAATGCGCCGCGATCCGCTCCTGCATCAGCAGCCCGATGTCGTGCAGGCGGGCGTTGCCGGAGGCGTCGGTCTCCGAACCGCGACCGGCCAGCAGTTCCTGCCCGGCTCCCTCGGCCAGAATCACCACCGCGTGCCCGCGGGCCTCCACCCGTCGCCGCAGCTGGGCCAGGAACCCCTCCTCCCCCTCCAGCCGGAACGGGATCTCCGGGATGAGCACGAAGTCGGCGTCATTCTTGGCCAGCGCCGCGTAGCAGGCGATGAAGCCGGAGTGGCGACCCATCAGCTTCACCAGCCCGACCCCGTTCGGCGCCGCCCGGGCCTCGACCGTGGCGGCTCGGATCGACTCGGTGGCCCGTCCGAATGCGGTCTGAAAACCGAAGCTGCGGTCGATGTAGGGGATGTCGTTGTCGATCGTCTTCGGAACCCCGACGACCGAGATGGTGAGACCCCGGGCGGCGATGACGTCGGCGATGGCCAGCGCCCCGCGCAGCGACCCGTCACCGCCGATGACGAAGAGCATCGAGATCCCGTCGGCCACCAGCCGGTCGACCATCGCCCCCGGATCCTGCGCGCCGCGCGACGAGCCGAGGATGGTGCCGCCGATCTCGTTGATGTCGCGCACCACGTCCGGGGTGAGCCGCATCGGCTCCCGCCCGATCAGCCCGGCGAACCCGTTGCGGTAACCGATGATGTCGCTGACCCCGTAGTGCAGGGACAGCTGCAGGACGATGCCCCGGATGACGTCGTTGAGGCCCGGGCAGAGACCACCGCAGGTGACGATCGCGGCCCGGGCACCGGCGCCGAAGAAGATCTTGCGGCGCGGCCCGCCGGGCTCATAGGTCGGGAGCTCGCTGGCGCTCACCCGCCGGGCAGTGGCCGCCACCAGGGTGTCGTCGACCAGCACCCGGTCGGTCTCGTCGACCCAGTGATAAGAGGCCTTGCGGTCGCTGAGCATCGCCAACAGCGGGGAGTCGATCGTCGCCGGCCCGAGGGTGCGAACGGCCAGATCGATGTTGGGAACAGTCATAGCCATATGATCCCGTAGCTATGTTTCCAGACACTGCAGTCTTGGCTACGCGCTAGTAGGAATGCGGGCAGAATTGACGATCGAGCTCAAGACCGTAGCCGGCCGCGGCGTCCTCGCGGCCACCATCCTCGGCGCGGGCATGTCGTTTCTGGACAGCACAGTCGTCAACGTCGCGACCCGGCAGATCGGCCTCGACTTCCACGCCAGCTTCGCCGCGCTGCAGTGGGTGCTGAACAGTTACATGCTCACGCTGGCCAGCCTCATCCTGCTCGGTGGATCCCTCGGCGACCGCCTGGGCCGGCGGCGCATCTACCTCATCGGCGTCATCTGGTTCGCCTCCGCCTCGATCCTCTGCGCGGTGAGCTGGAACATCGAGTCGCTCATCGCCGCCCGGGCCCTGCAGGGGGTCGGCGGCGCGCTGCTGACCCCGGGCAGTCTGGCCATCATCTCGGCCGCGTTCGTGCAACGGGACCGGGCCGCTGCGGTCGGCGTCTGGTCCGGCCTGACCGGAGTCAGCTCGGCCTTCGGACCGATCCTCGGCGGTTGGCTGGTCCAGGACGTCTCCTGGCGCTGGGCCTTCGCCATCAACGCACCGCTGGCCGTCGCCGTCGTGATCCTCGGGCTGCGTTACGTTCCGGAGAGCCGAGCCGAACATCTGGCCAAGCACCTGGACATCGTCGGCACCGTCCTGGTCTGCCTCGGCCTGGGCGGACTCACCTACGGCCTGATCCACGCCGGCGCCGGCTGGGACAGCACCGCGGTCGTCAGCGTGGTTGGCGGCGCCGCCATCTTCGTCGTCTTCGTCCGGCACGAGGCGCGTACCCCCGGTCCGTTGGTGCCCCTGGATCTGTTCAAGAACCGGACCTTCACCGGCACCAACATCATGACGTTCTTCACCTACGGCGCGCTGGGTGCCCTCTTCACCGTGCTGGTGCTGCACCTTCAGATCGTCGCCGGCTATGGCGCCTTCGCGGCCGGCATCTCCACCCTGCCGATCACCCTGGCGCTGCTGATCCTCTCCCGCCGCTCGGGCGCGCTGGCCAGCCGGATCGGTCCCCGCCCGCAGCTGATCGGCGGACCGCTGGTCGCCGCGGTCGGGATGGCGTTGATGCTTCGCATCGACCAGACCCACAACTCCTACCTGCTGGACGTCCTGCCGGCGGTCACCGTCTTCGGCATCGGAATGGCGATCCTGGTCGCCCCCCTCACCGCGACTGTGATGGCCGCCGCGCCGTCGGACGAGGTCGGAATCGCCTCCGGGGTGAACAACGCGGTGGCCCGGGCCGCGTCGCTGCTGGCCGTCGCCATCCTGCCCGGGCTGGGCGGCCTGCACGGCGAGAACTACCGGATCCCCGAGGACATGCTGCACGGCTTCCGAGTGGTCACGGTCTGCTGCGTGCTGCTGCTGCTCATCTCAGCCGCGGTCGTGGCGCTGACGGTGAGCGGCACCCCGCTGGCGTCGCGGTCGGTGCCGGCGACGGGCGGAACCGATGGTGGCGGTGTTGCGGATTTCGGCGACGCCACCGCATGATGATGGGCATGGACGACAAGACGATTCTCGATCACATCCACGCACTGGTAGCCGAAGAGAAGGATCTTCGTTCATCGCACGCCGGTCACGGCCTCGGCGGTGAGGGGCGTCAGCGCCTGCAGCACCTGGAGGAGCAGCTCGACCAGGCCTGGGACCTGCTTCGGCAGCGCCGGGCCAAGGTGGAGATCAACGAGGACCCGAGCACTGCTCAGCAGCGGGACGTCCACGAGGTCGAGAGCTACCTGAATTAGCCGGGAATTAGCCGGGAATTAACCGGTAACTAGCTCGGAACGAGCCGCCCGCTAACCGATCCGGACTTCGCGGCGCCCGGTCGGGGCGAAGGTGTCGTCGATGATCCGGCATGCGTTCTCGACGCCGTCCTCGGCCTGCAGCCAGCTCCCCACCAGCGCCGACTTCTCCCGGATGGAGCGGTCCGAGGTGGCCACCCGCAGCCGACGGGCGAGGCGATCGGCGTCCAGATCCTTCATCGGCGCCGGCGCCGGCCCGACGCCGAGCTCGGTGACTTTGTTGCCCCAGAACGGCTGATCGCCGAAGAAGGGGCAGACCACGCTGGGCACACCGGCCCGCAGCGCGGTGGCCGTGGTTCCGGCGCCACCGTGGTGAACGGTGGCGGCCATCTGCGGGAAGAGCATCGCGTGGTCGACCTCGTCCACGAAATACACGGTGTCGCCGGTGTGGTTCCAGCGGGGCAGCCCCTGCACCACTCCGCGGAGTCCAGTGCGGTGGAGGGCGGCCCGCACCACGTCAGCCAGGATCCGCGGCTCGCTCGCCGTCATGCTGCCGAAGCCGACGTAGACCGGCGGCGGACCGGTGTCCAGAAACTCGGCCAGCGACGGCTCCAACGGCCGGCCGTCCGAGCGCAGCCAGAATCCGGTCATGTGCACATTCGCCGGCCAGTCGAGCGGGCGGGGCACGACCACCGAACTCACTCCGCAGAGCATCGGGACCGCCGCCGCCCGGTCGTAGTGGAACGTACTGCGGCGCAGCGGCGCCAGCCCGAGCACCGAGCGGCGCAGCCGGTTGGTCATCCGGGCCAGCGCGGCCCAGGTGAGTCCCTCGATCAGCGCGAAGGTAGCTCGGTTAGCCGTGCCACCGAGGTTCCTCGCCGTGATCACCGGGTTGGCGAAGGCACCCGTCGGCTCACTGGGTTGGAACTGCAGGATTCCGTGCGGGATGCCGTAGCGCTCGGCGATGTGCCGGCCGCAGCCGCCCATCGCCGGCGCCAGGATGAGCTCGGCATCCTCGCAGGCGGCCTCCATCTCGCTGAGCGTCCGCTCCGCCAGTGGTTCGATCACGTTACGTATGCCGCGCACGAAACCCAGCGCGCCGCCGGCGAGCATCGCCTGACCCTCCTCCGACTCCACCATCTCCTGCGGATCGAAGGAGATCGGCACATGAGTCAACCCAACTCCCCGAACAACATGCGCATACCGTTCCGACGCCAGCACAGTGACGTCGTGCCCACGCTGCATGAGTCCTTCAGCAAGCGCGACGCATGGTTGGGTATCGCCGCGCGAACCAAGCGCAGCCAGAACTATTCTCATGAATCCCCCTCTTCGCTCTGATAGATCTCACTTGTCGGGCCGGCGGCCGAGACGAGCACCAGCGGATGGGACTGCATCGCCTGACCGGTTCGAAGTTCGACGTCATCCAGCAACCGGCGATGACGTCCGGACGTATCTGACACTGTGCGCAGGTGCTTCGGAACATGGCGCATCGTCACCAGCGCGACGACGGCTCCGACGAGCGTGAGCAGGGCCCCCACCTGCAGCCCGCGTTCATACCCCCCGACAAAGGCATCCGAGGCGGAAGACCCTTGCTCCACAAGGGAATTCTGCCGTCCGAGCAGTACAGCCCCGGTAAGGACGATGCCGAACACGCCGGCGATCTCCTTGGCTGCGGTGAGGACGGCCGAAGCCATCCCCGCACTCACCTCGGGAACGACGGTGAGGGCGGCCGAGGTGAGGGGAATGGACAGGGCCGATCCGACCCCGACCAGGATCAGCGCGGGCAGCAGATCGAGGTAGACCCCCGACGAGCCGACCGTGGAGACCCAGAAGAGACCGATCGCCACCATCAGCAGCCCGGCGGCGACGGTGAGGTCGGTGCCCAGCATCGCGACGATCCGCCCGACGAAGGGCACCACCAGCACCAGGACCACGGCCAGCGGGATGAAGGCCGCCCCGGCCTGGGTGGGCGAGTAACCCATGATGTTCTGCAGGAAGAGCGAGGTGAAGAAGAAGACTCCGTTGATCCCCAGACCCCAGAGGAACTGCGCGACGGTGGCCCCGCTGAAGAGGCGGTTACGGAAGAGGGCAACGTCGATGAGCGGGTCGTCGGTGTGAAACTCGGCGTAGATGAACGCGATGACGCAGAGCACCGCGACCGCGAATGCGAAGAGGATCGGCTGGGAGTTCCAGCCCTGCACCCCGCCTTCGATGAGCGCCCAGGTGAGCCCGCTCAGGGCCAGCCCGGAGAGCACCAGGCCAGGCACGTCCATCGGCCCGTCCGGGTTGGCCGGCGGTGCCTTCGGCAGCCCGATCGCGGCGATCAGCACAGTGACGGCGACGACCGGAACGTTGAGGAAGAAGATCCAGCTCCAGTGGAAGTACTCGGCGATCGCCCCGCCGACGAGTGGACCGAGGGCCAGCGCGCAGGCGGCCGACGCGGTCGCCATGCCGGCCCCGAGGACGCGCTCACGCGACGTCGCATCGGAGGCCAGGATGGCGAGCGTCGCCGGCAGGGCCAGCGCGCCACCGACGCCCTGCACGGCCCGAGTGGCGATCAGCACGCCGGCGTTGGGGGCCAGTCCCGCCAGGAGCGAGCTGGTACCGAACACCAGCATGCCGATCATGAAGATGCGCCGCCGGCCGAACCGGTCGGTGAGCTTCCCCCCGGCCAGCATCAAGCTGGCGAAGGAGAGGATGTAACTGGAGGCGATCCATTCCAGATCGTTGGTGCTCAGCTGCAGCTCTCGCTGCATCACCGGGAGAGCTACGTTGACGACCGTATTGTCGAGCGCCGTAATGAACGTAGCCAGGGAGATCGAGACGATGATGGTCGTAGAGGTCCATCGCCCCCGATCAGTGGTGGCCGAACTCAGGGCGACACTCCGGTGAGCGAACCGCTGATGCCGGCAGCGGCGGCGAACATCGGCCAGGAGCGGACGAACTCGCGGTCCCAGTAGAACCAGCTGTGGGTTCCGTTGCCGTAGAAGTCAGAGGTGACGGGAACTCCGGCTGACTGCGCCTTCTGAGCGAAGGACTGGCTCGTGCCGAGCACGACCGGCTCGATCGAGTCACTACTGGCCCCGGACGGATCGAGCGGGCCGACCTTGCCGTTGCCGGCGGAGACGAAGACCGGTGTGTTCCGCAGGTTCGCCAGCAGCGCGGCCGGGTCGTGGGCCCGCCAGATCGAGTTCTGCAGCAGGTAGTCACCCCACATGGCGACCGGGCTCTTCAGGTCGATCAGGTTACCGGCCTCGATGATGAGTCCGGTGGTGACCGAGGAGAGATCGTCCAGGCCGCTGTAGGAGGCGGCGGCGGCGAAGGTGGCCGGGTGCAGGGCGGCGAGGGCGAGCGCGCTGTAGCCGCCGCTGGAGATCCCGGCCACGACGGCCTTGCTGTTGGCCCGGTAACCACGCTGCAGCAGCTGCGGCAGCTCGGTGGCAACGAAGGTGTCGTACTGGTTTCCCTGACCGGAGATGCCGTAGTTCCAGTAATTGGTGGCGAAGGCGGAGCTGCCGATGCTGGGCAGCACGAAGAGGGCGTCGGTGGCCGCCGTCTCCTGCGGAAGCTTGGTGAACAGCGACCAGGACTGGTAGTCGGTCTTGTCATTGCCACCGTGCAGCAGGTAGACCGACGGCCAGGTCGAGCTGGGCTGGGTGGACCAGTCGGCCGGGAGCATCAGGCGAACCGGCGCGGGACCGTTGAGGGCCGGTGAGTAGACCATCAGGTCGACGGTGCGGGCATCGACCCGGCTCTCGTAGGCGACGAAGGCGCCGTCGTCGGCGCGGGCGCTGTTGAGACCGACGATCGGTACCACGCCGGCGTTCGGGACACCGATCTTGCTGGTCGAGGGGACGGCACCCAGCTTGGGGTTGGTGCCGCCGTTGCCGCTCTGGTTGACCTGGCTCAGCTGTGCGACGGAGGTGCCGGGAGCACCGGTCGGTGCCTTCGGCGCACAGTTGGAGAGGCCGAGGAAGCCGCAGCCCAGCGCACCGGCCGCGGTCTGCGGGATGACGGCCAACGCCAGGGTCACCGCTACCGCGGCGGGAATGAGAATGCGCCTCCGCCGGGAGCGACCAGCCTTGCGAATTGACTTGCTGTCGGATGAAATCTCCACTGCGCCACATCCCCCACGGTTGGCTGTTGCGGCGACATTTTTCAACGAACCGACAGTCGGCCCAGCCCCCGCAATCATTACTTGTGAGTAACCGTATTGGCCGGGTGAAGGAGCGTCAATAGCTTTGTTGGTATTGCAACCAATACCGCCGACGGACTCGGCCGAAGCCCCGTAAACACGGCACTTGCGGTGGTTGCCTACCGTCTGGACGGCATTTCGAACCGGTAATTCTCGCCGGTTTCAGCTAGTGACGTCCTTGTTACTGAAACGGGCCCAGCTGAGGGTGAGAAAGAGTGCCACATAAACCAGCGCGACCACGCAGCCATGTTGAACTCGGGCTGTGTCCATAGGGTCACGCAGAAGATCCGCGAACTGCAGCCAGTAGTGACTCGGCAGCCAGGGATGCAGCGTACGCAGTTGCGGAACCGCGTCCAGCACCTCGCTGGTGATAACCAGGGCCAGCGTGGCGGCCATCGACGCCACCGGCACCTCAGTCAGGGTCGAGACGAAGAGCCCGATCGCGCCGACCGCGGCCATCATCCAGCTCAGGTAGAGCACCACCAGCAGCAGTCGATAGAGCCCGGCCGCGAACGAGACGGAGGTGCCGGATAGCAGCGTCACCGATCCACCGCCGAAGAGCGCGACGCCGATCAGAACGCCGATGAGGGCGACCAGCAGCACGCTCACCAGGCACCAGACCAGGATCCCGAGGTACTTCACCACCAGAAGTCGAGTGCGTCCGACCGGCACCGTCAGCAGGTAGCGCAGGGTGCCGACATTCGCCTCCCCGGCGATCGCGTCGCCGGCCACCACCGCGACGGCCAGCGGCAGGAAGAAGGCGAGGACGGCGGCCAGCGCGGCGAAGGCGACGAAGACCCCGTTGTCGGTGATGCTGTTGAAGAGCGCTCCGCCGTTGTCCTCCCCGCCGCGGCTCGGATGCTGGGAGGTGCTGCGCACCGCGATCGCGATGACGATCGGGAGTGCACCGAGGACGGCGAGGATGGCCAGGTTGCGGCGGCGCCGGAAGATCATGGCCAGTTCCGAGCGCAGCAGTCGCAACACCGCGAAGGGAGATCGGCGCCCGAGGGGGCGGCCGGCCAGCGGGTCCACTGGTGCCTCAGCCACTGACATCGAAACCCGACCCGGTGAGCTCGACGAAGACGTCCTCCAACTGCGGGCGGGCGACGACGAAGCCGCGCACCGCCACTCCGGCATTGACCAGGGCGGCGACCACCGACTCCGGGGGCACCGATCCGAGCACGGCCGTGGCGCCGCTGTCGTTGATCGCGACGTTGGCCAGTCCCAGCGCGGCCAGGGTCGACGCGGCCCGCTCGCCGTCGGCCGTGCTCACCTGGGCCAGCACGTGCTGCTGCTGCGAGAGCTCGGCGAAGGAGCCCTGCCAGACCATCCTCCCGACACTCATCACGCCGACATGGCTGCAGACCTGCTCGACCTCGCTCAGCAGGTGCGAGGAGACCATCACGGTCACCCCGTCGGCGGCGAGTTCGGTGATCAGATGCCGGACCTCGCGGGTGCCCTGCGGATCGAGGCCGTTGGTGGGCTCGTCGAGTACGAGCAGGTCGCGCGGCTGCAGCAGCGCGGCGGCGATGCCGAGCCGCTGTCGCATGCCGAGGGAGTAGTTGCGGTACTTCTTCCCGGCGGCGGCGGCCAGGCCGACCCGGTCGAGGGCCGCCCCGATCCGGTGCCCGGCGTTGCGCGGATCGGCGAAGGCGTCCGCGGCATCCAGCCGCGCCAGGTTGGAACGTCCTGATAAATACGGGTGAAAGGCCGGCCCCTCAACCAGCGCGCCGACCTTCGGCAGTACCCGCGCGGCGCCGGCCGGGAAGGCCTCACCGAGCAGCGAATGAGTTCCGGCGGTGGGGAGGATGAGGCCGAGCAGCATCCGGATGGTGGTGGTCTTACCCGAACCGTTGGGGCCGAGGAAGCCGTAGACCGATCCGGTCGGCACCGCCAGATCGAGGGAGTCGACCGCGACCTGGCCGCCGCGGAAGCGTTTCGTCAGGGCAGCGGAGGCCACAGCCAGCTCGGTCACCTGACGATTGTCGCTTACTTGTAGGTGGCCGCCGCCGCATATAGCGCGGACGGCTCCACCGCGCCGGCCAAGACGCGGCCGTCATCGGTGAGCAAGACCGTCAGCAACTTCGAATCGAAGAGCCGGCCGCTGCCCCAGGCGCCCTTCACCGGGGTGAGCGCGGCCATCAGCTTGGAGTCGCTGCCCGTGTCGGCCGGAAGTTTGGCGTGGGTGGCCAGCACGCTCGTCCACCCGCTGCCGATCGTCGAGGGCTGGTCGGCCGTCGACGCGGCGGCGATCGCCTTGCCGGCCTGCTTGGAGGTACCGGAGTCCTGGGTGACCGTCGCGCCCGACGGCGGCTTCCAGTCGAAGTTGGAGTCGTCCGGTACGGCGAAGTTGATCTCGGTGAAGGAGACGTCGAGCGCCGCCTTCGACAGGTCGTTGCGGGCATAGACCTGCACGGCCAGCGGGACGCGTTTGGCCCCGTCGACGGCGATGCGAACCGACCCGATCCGCGACGCGGTGTCCCGCGGGGTGAGGACGAGCTCGTAGGCCGCCCGTCCGGCGACCTCACGGGAGGAGTCGGTGGTGACCAGCGTCGAGGGGCTCATCACGGCCAGCGCTCGGGCCGCCAGCTGATCGGGGGTCAGCGTCGTCGCGCTCGGAGTCTTGGCGTCGGCGGCCGGCAGCGTGGTGTGCGAGGCGACCTTGGAGCTGCTGTTCCAGGACCAGAGGTCGGCGCCGCTGCGGAAGATGTCGGTCTCGCCAACCGAGTCGAGCAGTGCCACCCGCTGCTTGGTGGCCCCGGAGTACCAGACCCGGGCGGTGTGCGAGCCGCTGAGCAGGCCGAGCAGCGTGCCTCCGGTCTGACCCGAGCTGTCGACGCTGGGTAGTTCCGGAAGTCCGAGCGCGGCCTTCTGCACGACGGTGCCGCTCAGGCCGCCGACGTGTGAGGACTCGAGGTCGGCCAGCAACTGGGCCGCACTTCGGTACGGCAGGTCGGTGCTGGCCTGCGCCGAGAGGCCGCCAGCGGCGACGACGGCGACCACCCCAGCGACCGCCGTCGGCACCAACCACCGCAGATAACGATGTCTGGTGAAGACACCACTGATCCCGCGCATGCCGCAAGTCTGGCTCGAAGTGACTGTGATCAGCCTGAGCGATTCCCACCCATCCTGAGAAATTCCTGGCAGAGTGAGTGGCAGAGTGAGTGCCTGACCCGCTCGACTCTGCTGACGGAGGACTCATCGTGCGACTGCTCATCGTGGAAGACGAAGTGCGCTTGGCCTCAGCCCTGCAGCGCGGGCTGATCAGCGAAGGTTTCACCGTCGATGTGCTGCACAACGGCCCGGACGGGCTGCACGCGGCCCAGGAGACCACCTATGACCTGGTCATCCTCGACATCATGCTGCCCGGACTGTCGGGCTACCGGATCATCGAGGCCCTGCGCAAAGAGGAGAACTGGGTCCCGATCCTCATGCTGACGGCCAAGGACGGCGAGTACGACGAGGCCGACGCGCTGGATATCGGTGCCGACGACTACCTCACCAAACCCTTCTCCTTCGTGGTGCTGGTGGCCCGGGTGCGCTCGCTGCTGCGCCGCGGTGTCATCCCCCGGCCGGCGTCGCTGACCGTCGACGATCTGGTGCTGAACCCGTCCGCCCATTCGGTGCACCGCGGCGAGACCGAGATCGAGCTGACCCCGCGCGAGTTCTCGCTGCTGGAGTACCTGATGCGCCGCGCCGGCGAGGCGGTCTCGAAGTCCGACATCCTGCACCATGTCTGGGACGCCCACTACGAGGGCGACGCCAACGTGGTGGAGGTCTACGTCGGGTATCTGCGGCGCAAGATCGACGTCCCGTTCGGTCGCCAGAGCGTGCAGACAGTTCGTGGTGCCGGCTACCGGCTCGCTGTGACCGGCGTCGGCGGAGCGGATGCCACCAGCGGCGCCGGCGGGTAGCTGCCGGCCGTGATTGGCGCTCTCAAGGGGTTCTGGCGCAAGCGGTCGCTGCGAGAACGGATCACCGCCGCGACCACGCTGCTCTTCGCCTTCGCTGTGGTGACCGGTGCCGTGCTGCTCATCGGGCTGCAGCGCTGGTCACTCACCCGCTCCATCGACTCGTCGGCCTACAAGACCGGAAACGAGATCGCCGCCCTGGTGCGCAGCGGCAAGCAGCCGTCCCCGCTGGTCGGCGGGGCCGGTGACTACATCCAGATCGTCGACGCGCAGAACCGGGTCGAGGCCTTCCAACTCGGCACGGACGCTGCGGTCTCGCTGCTCTCGGACGGGCAGGTGGCCGCGGTGCGGGCCGGCGGTCGGCTGACCATCAACGCCGAGAGCCGCGGCGTGAACGACACCCTGCGCGTCGTCGGAGTGCCGGCCGACGACGAGACGGTGATCGTCGCGACGAGCATGGCCCAGGTGACCCGCAGCGTGCATCTGCTGCGAAACGCGGCCCTGCTGGGCATCCCCATCGCGGTGCTGGCGATGGCCCTGGTGACGTACTGGATCGTCGGGCAGACGATCCGCCCGGTACGCGGGCTGCGGGCCAAGGCGGAGGCGATAACCGCGGCCGGGTTGGCCGACCAGCGGCTGCCGGTCCCCGCCGCCGAGGATGAGATCCAGCGCCTGGCGGTGACGCTCAATGCGATGCTCGACCGGCTGGACTCGGCGACCTCACGGCAGCGCACCTTCGTCGGCGACGCCGCCCACGAGCTCCGGTCGCCCATTGCCTCGGCCCGGCTGCAGTTGGAGATCGCGCAACGGCTCGGCCCGGAGACCGACTGGAACGAGGTGGCGGCCGATGTCATGGTGGATATCGACCGTCTGCAGCGGCTGGTCGATGATCTGCTGGCGCTGGCGCGTTCAGATGAGGCGGGCGGCGGTCTGGCCCGGCGTGAGCCGGTGGACGTCGGTGAGCTCGTGGAGTCGCTGCTGCCGCAGTACAGCCAGGCGCGGGTTCCGGTCGAGGTGGTGATCGCGCCGGAGGATCGGGGGCCAACGGTCTCGGACGCGGGCTCCGGTGGCGCGCGGGCATTCGGGCCACTGACCGTCTCCGGCGACCCCGATGGGTTGCGCCGGATCGTGGTGAATCTGGTCGACAATGCGCTGCGCTATGCGGCGGCCTCGGTCTGCGTGACGATCTCGTCGGAGGGCGGCGGGCGGCGCAACGTCGTCATCGCGGTCAGCGACGACGGGCCCGGAATCGAGCCGAACGAGCGGGGCCGGGTCTTCGATCGCTTCTACCGGATCGCGGCGTCGCGGTCGCGTGGCACCGGCGGCACCGGGCTCGGCCTGCCGATCGTCCGCGACCTGGTGCGCGCGCACGGCGGCAGCATCGTGCTGTCAGACACCCCGCGTTCGGCGGGGAAACCCTCGGAGAAGGGTGGTCGCGGCGGACTCACCGCGACCGTCACCCTCCCCGCCCGCAGCGTCTAGCAGCCCGGAGCCGGCGGAACCACCGTCGGAGTCGGGGTCGCCGCCGGATCCGGCGTCACCCCCGGCAGCGGCGTGGCGGCCGGGCTCGGCGATGGCGCACAGGTCGGCGTCGGCGCGATGAACTGGTAGACGGTGAGCGTGATCGGCGTCGCCTGCGTGTAGGAGATGCCCGGCTGCGGGTTCATCGCCGAGACCAGACCGTCCTTGGACTTGTCGCTCGTCTTGACGATCGTCGGCGTGCTGTTGACCGCGAGCCACCCCTGCTGGGTCAGCTGCTGGCGCGCGTCGGCGAACTTCATCCCGACCACGTTCGGCAGCGGCACCTTTCCGGAGGAGACCGACAGCTGAACCGTTGACCCGGTCGGTACCGAGGTGTTCGCCTTCGGATTCTGATCGACGACCTGCCCGGCCGGCGCCGCGTTGTCGACACTCGTGGAGGTCACCGTCAGGCCCTGTGCGGCCAGCACATTGCTGGCATCGGAGAGCTGCTTGCCGACGACCGACAACACGGCCACGGTCGGCACCGCGTAGACCGTGTACGTCACCACAGTCCCTTCGCGCTCCTGCGAGTTGGGCAGCGGCGTCTGCGTGCAGACGTTGCCCACCGCCACCGTCTGCGGGGCGTTGTCCGGGTCGATGCCGCACTTGCTGGCGGTGGCGTGGGTGCCGGAGGCGAGCTTGAAGCCCTGCTGCAGCAGGGAGTTGTCCGCCGCCGCCGGAGCGGCCGCGATGATGTTCGGCACCGCCACCAGCTTCGGTTTGTCGCTGCCGGCGAAGACGATCAGGTACGCGGTGAGTCCGATGACGATGAGCAGCGCGGCCACCACGGCCAACCAGACGAAGGCGGCCCGTCTGTTCTTCGGCTCCTCCTCGGCCAATGGGTCGCCGTCACCGCCGGCCGCGACCGCGGCCGCACCGGCCACCGGAACCGGTGTCTTGGCGATGAGCTGGGTCCGCTCGTCGTCGGTGAGAACCGCCTCGGCCTCGACCGGCAGATCCGCCAGCGCCCGCTGCAGGTCCGAACGCATCTCCGCCGCCGACTGGTAGCGGTTCAGCGGGTTCTTGGCCAACGCCTTCATCACGATGGAGTCCAGCGCCCGCGGGATCGTCGGGTCCACCGAGGACGGCGACGGCGCCGTCTCCCGGACGTGCTGGTAGGCCACCGCGACCGGCGAATCACCCGTGAAAGGTGGATGTCCGGTTATCAGTTCGTAGAGCAGGCAGCCGGTGGAGTACACATCCGAACGGGCGTCGACCGACTCCCCCCGTGCCTGCTCCGGGGACAGGTACTGCGCGGTGCCGATCACGGCCGCGGTCTGGGTCACCGTCGCCGAGTTGTCGCTCAGGGCGCGGGCGATGCCGAAGTCCATCACCTTCACCGCACCGGCTTCGGTGATCATCACGTTCGCCGGCTTGATGTCGCGGTGCACGATTCCGTTGCGGTGGCTGAAATCCAGGGCGGCACAGATCTCGGCCGAGACCTGCATGGCCCGCTCGGCCGGCAGTCGTCCCTCGGCCTTGAGGACGTCGCGCAGGGTCCGTCCCGAGACGTACTCCATGACGATGTAGGGGATCGGGCCGTCGGTGCCGACGTCCTCTCCGGTGTCGTAAACGGCAACGATTGCCGGGTGATTGAGTCCAGCGGCGGCCTGCGCCTCGCGACGGAACCGGTTGAGGAAGGTCTGGTCCCGAGCCAGGTCGGCGCGCAGCACCTTGATCGCCACCTCGCGGCCGAGACGCACGTCCCGCCCACGGTGCACTTCGGCCATGCCGCCATAGCCGATGAGCTCACCGAGCTCGTACCGGTTCGCGATTAGACGGGGCTGTGTCATCGAACATCCTCACTCATTGCCGTACGCATTTCGCTTGAAATCTTCATATCAACTGCTCGCCGGATCATTGAGATACGCCGACATGACGGCCCTGGCCACCGGCGCTGCCGCCAGACCACCGGCGCTCTCGCTTCCGTTGACGCCGGCGTTCTCCAGCACCACCGAGATGGCGATCTTCGGGGTGCCGTTGCGGATCGCGTAGCCGGTGAAGGTGGCATGTGGGGCCAGCGGGTGGCCCTGCGAATCCTGGTTGTCAGCCGTTCCGGTCTTGCCCCCGACGACCACGCCCGGCAGCTTGATCTGGGCCTTCGTCCCGGTGCCGTTCTGCACGACGCTCACCATCATCTGCTGGAGCATGGTGGCCTGGGCGGAGTCGAGCACGGTGTTGAAGAGCTTCGGTTCGGTCACCGAGAGGGACGAGAGGTTCGGCGCCTGCTCGCGGGCCACCAGATACGGGGTCATCAGCTTGCCGTCGTTGGCCACCGCGGCCGAGAGCATCGCGATCTGCAGCGAGGTCAGCTGCACATCCCGCTGACCGATGCTGGTCTGGGCCAGCGCCGCCTGGTCGGGCACCGGCCCGATCGTCGACCGGACCACCGGCAGCGGCACCGTGCGCGACTGATCGTCGATTCCGAAGAGCGCCGCCTCACTGCGGACGGCGTCGGTACCCAGATCCATGCCGAGCTGCCCGAACGCGGTGTTGCAGGAGATGGTGAACGCGTTGAGGAGCGTGTCGGTCACTCCGTTGCCGCACTTCTCGCCGCCGAAGTTGGTCATCGTCGCCGACTCGGTACCGGGGAGCTTCAAGACGGTCGGCGCCGGGATCCGATCGCTCGGCACCTTCCCGGCCTTCAGCGCAGCGGCCGAGACGACGACCTTGAAGACCGAACCGGGCGGGTAGCTCACGGCGAGGCCGCGATCGAGCATCGGCTGGTTGGGGTCGTTGACGTTGCGGTCCCAGGCCGCCTGGATCTCGGCCGAGTTGTGCGAGCTGAGCAGGTTCGGGTCGTAGGAGGGCGAGCTGACGTCGGCCAGGATCGCCCCGGTAACCGGATCCATCGCCACCACCGATCCGCGCCGCCCGGCCAGCGCGGCGTAGGCGGTGGCCTGAGCTGCCTTGTTGAGGGTGAGGATCACGCTGCCGCCCTGCGGCTCCCGACCGGTGATGATGTCGGCGATGCGCCGTCCGAGCAGCCGCGGGTCGCTGCCGGAGAGCACCTCGTCCTCGGACTGCTCCAGACCGCCCTTGCCGTAGAAGAGTGAGTAATATCCCGTCACCGACGCGTACTGCTTGGCCAGCGGGTATCGACGGAGGAACTCCAGCTCGTCGGTGGTGCGCACCGACTCGGCGACCGGGGTGCCCTGCACCACGATCTGCCCGCGCGGCGTCGAGTACTCGGTGAGCAGCACCCGGCGATTGCGAGAGTCGTCGCGATAGGCATCGCTCTTGATCACCTGGACGTAGTTGAGGTTCAGCAGCAGCGCGGCCATCAGCACACCGACGGCGATCGCGACTCGGCGGATCTGGCGGTTCATGCGTCCACCACCACCGGGATGCTCGTCGTCGGCGGCCCGGCCGGGCTGCTCGGCGGAGGTGGCAGCGGCAGCGAGCCGGCCGGTCGCCGCGCGGAGTCCGAGATTCGCAGCAACAGGGCCAGCAGCACCCAGTTGGTGACCAGCGACGATCCGCCGTAGGAGAGGAACGGGGTGGTGAGACCGGTCTCGGGCAGCAGCCGGCTGACCCCGGCGACAACCACGAACAGCTGCAGCGCGACGGAGAAGGCGAGACCGGTGGCGAGCAGTTTCCCGAATGAATCACGCACGGCCAGGGCCGCCGCGAAGCCACGGGCGATGAAGAGCATGTACACCAGCAGCAGCGCGACCAGGCCGAAGAGGCCGAGTTCCTCGCCGAAGGAGGAGATGATGAAGTCGGTCGCCGGCAGCGGGACGATCTCCGGATGGCCGCCACCCAGACCGGCTCCGAAGAGCCCACCGGTCCCCAGACCGAAGAGCGACTGCGACACCTGATACCCGGCATCCTCGGCGTCGGCGAAGACATGTAGCCAGACCTCGACCCGCAGCTGGACGTTGGCGAAGAGGTGGTAGGAGACGTAGGCCCCGGCGGCGAAGAGCAGCACACCGATGATGACCCAGCTGACCCGCTCGGTGGCGACGTAGAGCAGCACCACGAAGAGTCCGAAGAACATGAGGGATGTGCCCAGGTCGTGCCCGCGGACGAGCACGGCGATACAGATCAGCCAGGCCAGCAGCAGCGGGCCGAAGTCGCGCCCCCGCGGCAGTTCGAGGCCGAGGAAGCGCCGCCCGGCCAGAGAGAGGACATCCCGTTTGGCGACGAGATAGGCGGCGGCGAAGATCGTCAGCAGGATCTTCGACAACTCACCCGGTTGAATCGAGAATCCGGCCAGCCGGATCCAGATGCGAGCCCCGTTGACCTCGCTGAATCGCGCCGGCAGGACCGCCGGGAGGGCGAGGAAGAAGAGCCCGATGAGGGCCAAGGTGTAGGCGTAACGCTGCAGGATGCGGTGATCACGAACGATGATCAGGATCGCCGTGAAGCAGATCAACGCGATCACCGTCCAGAGCACCTGACTCGGAGCGGCGGCGCCGTCGAAGCTGCGCCCGAGCTCGCGGGCCTGCTGCTCCAGTCCCAGATCGAGGCGGCGGATCATCACCAGCCCGAGGCCGTTGAGCAACACCGCACAGGGAAGTAGCAGTGGGTCGGCGTAGAGCGCGTAGCGGCGCACCACCAGATGGGCCAGCAGAGCCAGACCCAGCGGCACGAGCCCGTAGCTGAGCAGGTGCGAATTGACGTGGCCCTCGTTGGTCGCCTCGACGACGGCCTCGGCGGCGAGCACGACGCCGACGGCGAAGATGAGCATGACCAGCTCGACGTTGCGCCGGTTCGGCGGCTTCGGCGGCTTCTCGGCCGGGCGGGCCGGCGCGACGGCTACGGACGACATGGCGTCTTGCCCGGCTCGGAGGTGGACCCGGAATCGGTCGCGCCGGCGTCGGTGGGCGCTGAGGTGGCGACCGAGGTGGCGACCGGGGTAGGCAGTGGCGTCACCACCGGGGTGGGCACGACTGGACGCGTGCCAGCGCCGGAGGGGATCGGTGAGGGCGTCGGAAGCGGTGAGGGCGTCGGCGCTATCGACGAGCAGAGCGGCAGCAGGTTGTCCAGCAGATTCGCCTTGATCTGCTCAGCCTCCGACAGCGAGTGGGCCGTGATTCCGGAGGCCACCTGGTTGCGGCTGGCCAGATTCAGGTCGGACATCTTGATGTCGGTGTTCTGCGCGACGTTGTAGAACTTGACCGGGCCGAACGCGGTGTTCACCCCGCGAAAGATGGCCACTTCGCTGCCGTCCTGGCCGACGAAGTACTGCGACTGGGTCCAGCCGTAGAAGGCGAAGAGCGCCCCGAAGAGGACGACCAGTGTGGCGATCGGCACTGCGGCCCGGCGCAGCATCCGCCAGTGCTTGGGCTTGCTCGCGGGGGCTGGGGCGGCCGGCCCCTGGGTCATCTGGGCCGCCCGTTCAGCCGGGCTGGAGGCGCTCTGGTCGCGGGCCGGCTTATTCGGGAAGTCGATGAATGCCCCGGCAATCACTGGCATATCGTCGCCGGAGTAGTCGGAGTCGATGACGTCGGCCACGATGCAGGTGATGTTGTCCGGCCCACCGCCGCGCAGCGCGAGATCCACCAGATGATCAGCACATTCCTGGGGATCACCTTCGCGCAGCGCCTCCAGGATGGTGGCGGAGGTGACCACGTCACTGAGCCCGTCGGTGCAGAGCAGGTAACGATCGCCGGCCCGGGCCTCGCGGATTGAGACGTCGGGGTCGACCTCGGTGCCCATCAGCGCCCGCAGAATCACTGATTTTCTCGGATGATGCTGGGCCTCCTCGGCAGTGAGGCGGCCGGAGTCGACCAGCGACTGGACGTAGGTGTCATCGTGGGTGATCTGCGACAGCTGCCCGCCGCGCAGCAGGTAGGCCCGCGAATCACCCACGTGCACCAGGCCGACCTGCGCGCCGGTGAAACGCAGCGCGGTCAGCGTGGTGCCCATACCGTCGAGCTCGGAGTCGTTGGTGACCGCGTCGGCGATGCGGTTGTTGGCGTCGTTGACGGAGCGTCGCAGTGCGGCCAGCATGTCGCCGAGCGGGCGGTCTTCGTCGAGGCGCTCCAAGGCACCGATGACGATCTTGCTCGCCACCTCACCCGCCGCGTGTCCCCCCATGCCGTCGGCGATGGCCAGCAACCGAGGGCCGGCGTAGACGGAATCCTCATTGTTTCCGCGGACCAACCCCGGATCGGAGCGCACCGCAAAGCGCAGGGCCAGACTCATGAGAGGACGCCACTGCTCTTCGCGCAAGCGCTCATCGGGTACTCAGATACCACTCGCTGCGCTCGGGCACCTTCGCGACCCGATCCGGCTCCGCCGACGGTGACACTGCTCTTCGCGCAAGCGCTCATCATCGCAGCTCGAGAACTGTCTTGCCGATGCGCACCGGCACCCCGACCTCGATCGGGCTGGGCGCCTCGATCCGGCGGGCACCGAGGTAGGTGCCGTTGGTGGAGCCCAGATCCTCAACGAACCAGACGCCGTCCTGCTGGGAGATGCGGGCGTGCCGGGTGCTGGCGTAGTCGTCGGTGAGGACCAGCGTGGAATCGTTGGCCCTCCCAATGAGCACCGGGGCACCGGTGAGCCCGATGCGGGTGCCGGCCAGGCCGCCGGCAGTGACCACCAGCTGGGTCGCACCGCGGCGAGCCGGAGCCGCCGGCACCGGCTCCTTGGTGCGGTTACGCCGACGGGCGGGCGGTGGAACACCGACGCGTTGCTGGCCGCTGGCACTGAGGTCGGTGCGGATAACTCGGACTGCCGCCAGCACGAAGAGCCAGAGAAGCGCCAGGAAACCGAAGCGCATCAGCTGGATGGCCAGCGGAGAGTTCACTCCTGCTCCTGCTGAAAGACCAAGCGCGTGTGGCCCACCCGGATGACGTCGCCGTGGCGCAGCTGGTGACTGGTCACCGCGTGGCCGTTCACTGTGGTGCCGTTGGTCGAGCCGAGATCCGACAGCGTGGCCACGTGGCCGTCGAAGGCGATCTCAATGTGCCGTCGCGAAACACCCTGGTCGAGCAGCTGCAGATCGGTGTTGTTGCCCCGCCCGACGACGTTGGAGCCACCCTGCAGGTCGAAGCGGCGGGCGGTGCCGTCGATGAGTACCGAGACCCGGCTGCGCGGTGGGGCGGCGGCCGCCGCCGGCGCGACCGGCGGTGACTGGGCGAACGACGGGGCCAATGGCGGGGCGGGGGGCACGGGTACCGGCGGGACGGCGACCGGCGGGACAGCGACGGGTGGGACACCGACTGGCGGGACAGCGACTGGCGGGACTCCGACCGGCGGGATGTTCGCGGGGGCGATCGGCTCGGCGGCCGGATCCACGGTCGAGGCCGGCAGCGAGAGCGAGTCGACCGGGCGGCGCCGCGGTGGGGCGCTGGACTCCATTCGAGACGCGACACCGAAGACTCCGGTGTGGAGCGATTCGTCCAGAGCCAGCAGCACCACAATGTCACCGATGGTGCGCCACTTGTTCTCGTCGAGGTGCTCCTGGACGAGCTCGGCGAGCGAGTTGCACAGCTGCACCTGCCAGGGCACCAGGCGTTCGTAGTCACTCGGCGAGAGGGTGACCCGGTAGCGGTTCGGTGCGAGCACCTCGCCATTGCCCATCACGTTTCGCTTGTCGGTGGCTTCGCGCTGTAGCGCCGTGCCGATCTCCACCGGCTCGACCTGGCCCTTGAAGACGCGAGCAAATGCGGTTCCGACGAGACTCTCCAGGCGTCGCTCGAATCGTTGCGCCAGGCTCATCTCATGCTCCTTCATCTGTCTCGACTGCGTCTGCGAGTTGTCGCAGCTGCAGTTGCGCAGCTAACCCGTTGCGGCAAGCTCGGCGTCTGACCGGCGTCGTCACGCCATGCCCAGCCCACAGAATCGGGCAAAACGCATACGAGAAGACGCGTTGATCAAGACGCGCTTGGGCAATCCTACTGGGGAGCCGTTGAGCGAGACACCAACCTGGCGCAAGGTGTGTCCGGATAGTGATAACCTTCTTCACTGCACTACGGTTTGCCGCAACGGTCGGCCGCAGTGTGCTCGTCACGGGCAAGTGGCGGAATGGCAGACGCGCACGGTTCAGGTCCGTGTGTCCGAAAGGACGTGGGGGTTCAACTCCCCCCTTGCCCACCAATTTGGGTGGTTCATCTCGCACGAGGTGGGCCACCCATTTTCATTTCCCGTCGGTGGTTCCGCCGGCACTGCTCCTGCCCGCGCTTTGTCCGTTGAACGCCCGCAAATCGGCCCGCAGGCGGAACTTCGGCAGACAAGGCGGGGGCGCGAGCGGGGGTCTAGACGTGTAGCGGGCAGGCGGTCGCGGCCACCACCTCGGCGACGCTCACCCCCGGTGCCGTCTCGCGCAGCACCAGCCCGTCGGGGGTCACGTCGATGACGGCCAGGTCGGTGATGATGCGCTGCACGCACGCCTTACCGGTGAGCGGCAGCGTGCACTCCGGCACGATCTTGGACGTCCCGTCCTTGGCCACGTGCTCGGTCATCGCGATCACCCGCTTCGCCCCGTGCACCAGGTCCATCGCGCCGCCCATCCCCTTGATCATCTTGCCGGGGATGGTCCAGTTGGCCAGATCTCCACGCTGCGACACCTGCATCGCGCCCAGCACCGCGATGTCGATGTGCCCGCCGCGGATCATCCCGAATGACAGCGCCGAGTCGAAGTAGGCCGCCCCGGCCAGCACGGTGACGGTCTCCTTCCCCGCGTTGATCAAGTCCGCGTCGACGTGCGCCTCATCCGGATACGGCCCCACCCCGAGCACGCCATTCTCCGAGTGCAGCACGACCTCAACACCGGCCGGAACGAAGTTGGGGATCAGCGTCGGCAGGCCGATCCCGAGGTTCACATAGCTGCCGTCCTCGAGTTCGGCCGCCACCCGGGCCGCCAGCTCGTCACGCGTCAGAGCCATCTCAGACTCCCCCGACCCGGCTGACCGTTCGCTTCTCGATGGCCTTCCCCTCGACCCCCACCTCGACGACGCGCTGTACGAAGACGCCCGGGGTGTCGACATCGTTGGGGTCGATCTCCCCCGGTTCGACCAGCTCCTCCACCTCGGCGATGGTGATGCGGCCGGCCATCGCGCAGAGCGGGTTGAAGTTGCGCGCGGACGCCGCGTAGACGAGGTTGCCGTGCCGGTCGCCCCGCGCGGCCCGGACCAACGCGAAGTCGGTGACGATCCCCTCCTCCAGGACGTAGTCACGCCCGGCGAAGGAACGAACCTCCTTCGCCGGTGAGGCCACCGCCACCGAACCGTCGGCCGCGTAACGCCACGGCATACCCCCATCGGCGACCAGGGTTCCCACCCCGGCCGGCGTGTAGAAGGCCGGGATCCCGGCGCCGCCGGCCCGCAGCCGCTCGGCCAGCGTCCCCTGCGGGCAGAGCTCCACCTCGATCTCGCCGCCCAAGTACTGCCGGGCGAACTCGCGGTTCTCTCCCACATAGGAGCCGATGGTGCGGCTGATCCGTCCCAGGCCGAGGAGGATCCCCAGGCCGGCGCCGTCGACCCCACAGTTGTTGGAGACGGTCCGCAGGCCGGTGCTGTCGCCGGCGACGATCGCGTCGATGAGCCGGATCGGGACGCCACAGAGGCCGAAGCCACCGACGGCCAGCGAGGCACCGTCGCCGATATCGGCCACCGCCTCCCGAGCCGAGCTAAAGGTCTTATCCATGCCCGCTCCTCACAACTAGGACTGGTCGAGCAGCCGGCGCGCGTGCCGCAGCACCGGCTCGTCCACCATCTTCCCCTCGAACGCGAAGACCCCGCGCTCCTGCTCAGCCGCGGCCACCACCCGCACCGCCCAGCTCAACTCCTCGGGCGTGGCCGCGTAGCTGCGGCGGATCACCTCGACCTGGGACGGGTGGATCGCCGCCTTCGAGGCGAAGCCAGAGGCGCGGGCATCGTCGGCTTCAGCACTTAGCCCGTCCAGGTCGGGGATATCCAGGTAGACCGAATCGATCGCTCGCTTACCGGCGGCCGCCGCTGCGATGAGGACGCGCGAACGGGCATAGCGGGCCACTTCCCGATAACGCCCGTCGGCGAAGCGACTGGAGGTGCCACCGAGACCGGCCAGCAGATCCTCCGCGCCCCACATCAGCGCCTCGACGGACGGGTGCCCGGCGAGCGCCGGTGCCTGCTGCACCCCGGCTGGTGTCTCGCAGAGCGCGGTGATCCGATACCCGGAGAGCGGCTGCAACTGCCCCGGCGACTCCGCCTTGGCCAGCATGATGCGCCGAAACTGCGTCGCCGCCAGCGCCTCCAGATCCGCCGCGTGCTCCGGCGTGTCGACCGGGTTCACCCGCACCACCACCCGCTGCGGGTCGAGGCCGACCGAACCCTCCAAGGCGGCGCGCGCCGCGATCTTGTCGGCCGCAGCGACGCCATCCTCCAGATCCAGGATGACGATGTCCGCGATCGCGGCCGCTTTGGCGAATCGCTCCGGCCGGTCGGCCGGGCAGAAGAGCCAGACGATCTCGCCGCTCATCGTCAGGTCGTCTCCGGAGCGGGGCGGCAGCGAACCAGGGTCGCACGGGTGGCTGTGGCGACGACGACGTCGTCCTGATTGAGCGCCACGTGCTCCAGGGTGACGACGCCCTCGCCGGGGCGGGTGGTGGACAGCCGGCTCGACAAGACTCTCGTCTCGGCGTAGAGGGTGTCGCCGACGAAAACGGGGTGGCCGAACGACACCTCGCTGAAGCCGAGGTTGGCGACGATGGTGCCCTGGGTGAGCTGCGCGACCGAGAGGCCGACCATCGTGGAGAGGGTGAACATGCTGTTCACCAATCGCTGGCCGAACTGCTGCTGCCGGCTCCAGGCCTCATCCAGGTGCAGCGCCTGAGTGTTCATCGTCAGCGTGGTGAAGAGGACGTTGTCGGCTTCGGTCACGGTGCGTCCCGGACGGTGTAGATACACGACACCGGTCTCGAACTCCTCGAACCAGAGGCCACGCTGCTCGATGCGCCGCTCGTTCGGGTTCGGCTCTGCGCTCACCACGGCGCGCCGTCCTGGATCGCTTCGGTTCGGATGGCTTCGATCCGCTGCGATCGCCAAGCTTCGTAACGTGATTCGTTCAATGGCGCATTGAGCCGGGTCCGCAACTGAGCCAGGGCCGCGATCACTGCTGCCATCTCCTCAACCGTCGCGAAACGACTGGTTACCCGCACATCCGTCACTCACAGACCCCCGTCAACAAGCTCTCCCGACGTCATACTGGTGGCACACCATGTCGTTTGGCGGGAACGGCACGCGATTTTCCGACAAGCACGGCAAATCTTGCCTGCACTTGTGAACGTAACTCCGCGGGCGTGATGACCGCGTCAATGACCAGATCAGACGCCAGCCGCATCAGGTCGACGTCCTGCTCGTACTCGGCCCGCATTCGAGTGACGAAATCCTCTCGCTCCGTCTCGTCGGAGATTTCGGCTATCTTTCCGGCATAAACCGCGTTGACCGCTGCCTGCGGACCCATCACCGCGATCTTCGCGGTGGCCAGCGCGATGCAGGCGTCGGGCATGAAACCCGGCCCGTCCATGGCGTAGAGACCGGCGCCGTAAGCCTTCCGCACGATCACCGAGAGTTGCGGCACAGTGGCCTCGGCAACGGCGGTGATCATCTTCGCCCCGTGCCGGATGATCCCCTGCCGTTCGACCGCGCTGCCGATCATGAATCCGGGGACGTCGGCCAGGTAGAGCAGCGGCACGTTGAAGGCGTCACAGAGTGAGATGAAGCGGGCCGCCTTGTCAGCGGAGTCTACGAAGAGCACGCCGCCACGCACCGCGCTGTTGTTCGCCACCACGCCGATGGGATGCCCGTCAACGCGGGCGAAGCCGATCACCAACTCGGCGGCGAATAGTGGCTTGATCTCGAAGAAGGAGTCCTCGTCAACGACCCCGTCGATGATCTGGTGCATGTCGAAGGGAACCGACTCCTGCTCCGGCACCGACTCGTCATCCAACTCGACGGACGGCTCCAGCGCGGCCATCGCCGGCGGCTGCTCGCGCCAGCAGGTCGGCAGGTAGGAGAAGTAGAGCTTGGCCTGCTCGATGGCGTCGGCGTCGTCGACCGCCAGGTTGTCACCGCAACCGGAGACGGTGCAGTGCATGCGGGCGCCGCCCATCTCCTCCAGCGACACCTCCTCACCGACCACCATCTGGGCCATCCGCGGCGACCCGAGGTACATCGAGGCGTTCCCCTCGACCATGATCACGATGTCGCAGAAGGACGGGATGTAGGCCCCACCGGCGGCCGACGGCCCGAAGAGGCAGCAGATCTGCGGCACCTTCCCCGAGAGCGCCACCTGGTTGTGGAAGATGCGCCCGGCGCCACGCCGCCCCGGAAAGAGTGCCACCTGGTCGGTGATCCGCGCCCCGGCCGAGTCGATGAGCCAGAAGATGGGTAGCTCGGCGGCCAGCGCCCGTTCGGTCACCCGGACGATCTTCTCGACGGTCAGCGCGCCCCAGGACCCCGCCTTTACCGAGGGATCGTTGGCCACCACCAGCACCGGACGCCCGTCGACCAGGCCCTGGCCGGTGACGACACCATCGGCCGGCAGTCCCCTGCCGAGCGCGTTGGCCAGCTGCCCGTCCTCGATGAAGCTCCCCTCGTCCAGCAGGAGCGAGACCCGGTCCCGGACGTAGAGCTTCTGCTGCGCTTCGAGCTTGGCCGCCGCCGCCGCTGAGGGTTGCAGCGTCACTGCCCGCGCGAGCTCGTACTTGTCGCTCACGTCGTGACCGGGAGACCGAGGCCGCGGGCGATGACCAGGCGCTGGATCTCCGACGTCCCCTCACCCAGTTCGAGGATCTTGGCGTCGCGGTAGAAGCGGGCCACCGGGTACTCCTCCATGAAGCCGTTGCCGCCGAAGACCTGAGTGGCTACCCGGGTCGCGGCGATCGCCGCCTCGCTGCTGTAGAGCTTGGCCATCGCCGCAGCCTGGCTCACCTCCTTGGCCGGACGGCCGGCGTCCTTCAATCCCGCCGCCTGGTAGGTGAGCAGACGCGCCGCTTCGACGGAGACCGCGAGGTCGCTGAGCTGGAAGGCGATCGCCTGCCGCGAGCCGATCGGGCTGCCGAAGGTGCTGCGCTGGTTGGCGTAGGCGAGACTCTGCTCCAGGCAGGCCCGGGCCAGCCCCAGGGCCAGGGCCGAGATGGCGATCCGCCCGTCGTCGAGGATGGCCAGGAACTGCCGCAGTCCGCTGCCCCGGGTGCCGAGCAGGTTCGACTCGGGGACGTGCAGGTCATCGAAGGTGAGTCCGTGGGTGTCGGAGATCCGCCACCCCAACTTCTCGTAGGGCGGGTCGACGGTGAGCCCCGGTGTGCCGGCCGGAATCATGATCGCCGAGATCTCGTTGGCCCCGGTGCGGGCCGTCACGGTGATCACCGACGTCACGTCAGTTCCGGAGTTGGTGATGAAGGCCTTACTTCCATTGACGATCCACTCACCACCGACGAGTTCGGCCCGGGTCTTGCTGGCCCCGGCATCGGAGCCGGCGCCGGATTCGGTGAGCCCGAACGCGGCGATGCTCCGCCCGGCCACCAGGTCGGGCAGCCATTGATCCCGCTGGTCGTCGTTGCCGAAGGTGAGGATCGGGTTGATGCCGAGGCCGACTCCGGCCGAGAGCGTAATCCCGACTGATTGGTCGACCCGCCCCAGCTCCTCGATGGCGACGCAGAGGCTGGTGAAGGCGCCGTCACCCTTAGAACCGCCAGCCTTTGAACCGCCGTACTCCTCGTCGACGACCAGGCCGAAGAGGCCGAGGTCGCCCATCGCCTTCACCAGGTGGGTTGGGAAGTGATGCTCGCGGTCCCAGGCCGCTACGTGCGGCGCCACCTCGCGCTCGGCGAAGTCCCGCACCACCCGGCGGAACGCCTCGTGTTCGTCGGAAAGTTCGAACGGCATCGGTCGACTCCAGTCTGCTTGACGTTTACGTCAACGTAAAGCGATGATAGCCCGATGCCGGCCCGGACGAAAGCGTCACCGAGAACGAAGCCGTCGCCGCCTGTCAGGCTGTCCGCGAGGCTCTCTGCGGGCCCGCCTGCTGAACGCACCTGGAGCGTGCGCGAGCTGGCCGACGAGCTCGGCGTCAGCACTCGCACCCTGCGCTTCTACGAAGCCGAAGGGCTGATCGCCCCGGAGCGGCAGGGGACGGCCCGGATCTACCGGGCCCGCGAGCATGCCCGGCTCAAGTTGATCCTGCGCGGGAAGCGCTTCGGGATGTCGCTGGTCGAGATCGCCGACATCGTCAATATGTACGACGGGGCGAAGGCCAGCGAGAAGCGCCAGCTCACCAAACTGCTGGCCCGCCTGGACGAGCTCGGCGAGGACCTGCGGGCCCGCCAGCGCGACCTACGCCGGACACTGCGCGAGGTCGACGACGTCGCCGCCGAGTGCCGCAAGCGTCTCGTCGAACTGAGCTAGCCGGCTGATAGCGTCGGGCCCGCGCGGCCATCGGAGGGGGAGCAACGTGCTGAGGCTCATCGATCGCGACCAGTTTCCGACTTCAATGCTCGGCGTGCCAATCACGGCCGGGCCGCCGGTGGAGGATCTGAAGAAGCCGAACAGCGGCGTCTGGAGTTTGGACATCGCGACGGCCGGGGTGCCGCTGCGGATCGAGGCTCGCCAGCATGACGGGCGGACCCGAGCACGGGACCAGGCCGACCGAGCCGAGCTGACGGCCTACTTTCCGGTGCCGGCCGCCCTTCCTCAGCTCACGGTCGAGCGGCGCAGCACAATGGACCGTCGGGTGAAGGCCCGCAGCGTCGAGTCGAGCGTGCAACTCGAGACCGGTGACGCCGACTTCGACGGTGCCCTGCGCATCACCACGCACGCCGAGGTCAGCGAACATCAACGGATCCTCGCTGTGCTTGAGCCAGCGCTACGGGCGGCCCTAGTCCAGGCTCCGGTCGAGCGACTGCGCACTGGCGATGGCTGCGTCGAGATCGAACTGGTCGCCGACACCACCATGACCGAGCCGAACGCAAGCCTGCTCCTGGGGCTGGCCACCGGGATCGCCGCGCGCTGGCCCGCGCTCCTCGCCCCGCTGCCGCCTGATGCCGAGGAGTGGGCTCACCACCTGGCTCGGCAGCAGTCCGGCTGGCTCCCGGACCTGCGCTCCTTCTGCTGCGACCTCGGCGAAGACATGTGGGAGGGTCCGATCTTCGCGCCACACCAGGTAGTTGCCGGCGGCGTTCCCGAGACGGCCGGCGGCCCGTTCCCGGAATTCGAATACGACTGGGAGAACGCCCCCGACTGAGAGCATTCGGTTCAGCTGAACCGATCAGCTGACGGCCGCAGCAGCCGACACGAGACCGTTAGTTCCGTCGGTTCCACGCCCGGCGCTCGGCCAGCACGGCGATCGCCCAGTGATGGTCCATTCGCTGGCCGTCCCATCTCGTACGCGCCGCGTCGAGCGCGACGTTTGGGTGTTCATCGTCGATGGGAGACGCCGGGCTGACGGGAGGAACAGTCGTTCCTGCCCTGAGCGAGGTGCCGTCGGCGCGAAGGAATTCGAAGTACCCGTCGACGCCGTCGATCGGAACGATGACAAATTCACCTTCGTGATGCGCCAGGTGGTGGGCCTGGCAGAGCAGCGTCAAGTTGCCCAGATCGGTACACCCGCCGTCGAGCCAGTGCCGTACGTGATGGGCCTGCAGGTTACGACGGCTCTCGCAGCCGGGAAAGGTGCAGCAACCGTCACGAAGCAGCAGCGCCTGGAACTGTCGGTCGGATACCACTCGATGAGATCGGCCGAGATCGAGCACGTTGCCGGCGCCGTCCCGAATTGCGGTGCGAATCCTGCCGTCACAGAGCAGTCGTGTGACCACTTGCTTCGATAGCCCCGGCCCACCCTCGATACGCCCGTACGCGCGCCCGTCTGTACTCGCAGGCGCCTCGGCTGAGCTGGTCGTCGGTGTATCGGCCTCGACTGCCGGCACCGCGGCGACGTCGAGGTGAATGACGACGGCGGCCCGCTCGTGCCCACGCAGTTCACGCACCGGCGGGGTGGAGTCGTTCATCGCGATCGTCGCCAACTCAGCCATTCGCAGCAAGGCCTGCGGCGCGGAAATGCCTTCCGCCGCGCTGATGCGTTCGATGGCGCTCTGCACGAGTGCGCCGTCCTCCGGATTCATACGACTGCTCAGTTGCCACTGGGATTCGTCCGTCCAACGGTAGGTCAGCGACGCTTCGCGGCGTCGGCCGGCGTCGATTCGGTCAACGGTTCGCAGCCCTCGGACCGCTGCCTCCAGATGACCGACGGTGCCGTGTTCGGCGACCGTGATCAGCTCGGCGACGAGTGCATCCTCACCGGGCGACGCAACGCGCGAGATCGCACGAACATGAGAGTAGGAGAGGCGACCGGCGCTCATTTCAGTGGCGAGCGGAGGAAACATGGCCAGTGCGCGGGCGACCCGTACGTGATCGACCGACGTGCGCCTGGAGAGCCCGCAGGAATGCGATAGCCATTTGGCAGTCGACCAGAGGCCGAAATGAGCAGCGCCTTCGCGGGCGTCGAAATCGGCGACGAGCAGCAGCCAGCGACAGGTGGCGGCGGCCAATCGCCCGGCCATGCCGACGATCTCCGCACCGAGGACGTCGAGCGACGCCGGCACCGGTAGGCAGGTCAGCGTCGCGCGGGGCGCGGCCGGATCCGAGTTGGTTGCCGTGTTTGCGCGCGGAGTTGAATTATTGAGAAGGGGTGTCGCGTCCATGCGGCGACCGTAGCGAGAGGGTCTGACAGTTTCCGGCCGCAAGGGACGGAACGCCCATCTCGGCCCTGCAACCAGCGCAATCGGTTCAGCTGAACCGATCAGCGACCAGCCGCGGGTGGCGGCACGGCCAACCGCAGGGTCAGGAAGCGGGTCATCGTCTCGATGAGCTGCAGCCGCGAGGCGGGCAGCCGGTACTCATGCCCCTCGCCGGCCAGCTCCAGGTATTCGACATCCCGCCCCAGCGCCCGCAGCGACGCGACGATCTGAGTCGCCTCATTGAGCGGCACGTTGGTGTCGAACTCGCCGTGCACCACCAGCACCGGCGCCATGATCCGCCGCACATGATTGATCGGCGAGATCTGGCGCAGCAGCGCCGCGTCCGTCTTGGGATCGCCGTACTTCGTGACCGCGGCCGCCGCGATCCACGGCTCGGTGTCACGGTAGAAGGTCATCAGATCCGACATCCCGCAGATGTCCACCCCAGCCGCGAAGAGCCGGGAGAATCTAGCCAGCGCGGCCAGCGTCAGGTACCCACCGTAGGAGCGGCCGGTGACCGCGATCCGGCGGCCGTCGGCCACCCCGATCCCGGCCAGGTAGAGCGCGCTCGTCTCCACGTCGGAGATCGCATCGTGTCGCCCGTGCCGATCATCGGCGTGCACGAAGGCCCGTCCATAGCCGGACGACCCTCGAATGTTAGGGGCGAAGACGCTGATACCGGCCGCGGCCAGCGTCTGGTGCTGCGCGCTGAAGGTCGGCCGCTCCTGCGACTCCGGCCCGCCGTGCAGGCTCAGCATCGCCGGGCCGGCCTGATGGTGACCGACCGCCCGATAGAGCCAGCCGCTCAACGGCAGCCCATCATGAGCCAGGAAATGCTGCAGAGTTGGCGTCACCAGCTCAGCCTCGGGTAGGGGCGGCCGCTCGCTGACCAGGCTCCAGGTCTGCGACCCGAGGTCGAAGCGCCAGATCTCCTGCGGCCGGGTCGGAGACTGCACGCAGAAGACGACGCAGGATCCGTCCCGCGAGAGCACGCAGCCGTCGACCACCGCACCGGGAAGGTCAGGCACCGGAGTCCGCCGGCCGGACTCAACGTCCAGCAGTTCGACCTCACTACGTCCCTGGACGTTCCAGACCAGCACCATCTCCCGACCGGCGTCGTCGGCGTCGACGAAGTCGAGCTCGCCGTCCTCGCGGGCGGCCAGCAGCCCGACCTCACCGCGCTCGCCGTCGGCGTGAATCGGTATCGCCAGCAGCGCCTTCCGCGGCTGACCGGCGTCGGAGACCAGATAGGCGACCATCGCCGTCTCGTCACCGTACGGAGCCGGGCGGAGCATCCCGGCGCTCGTCGAGCCGGTCTGCGGGTAGGGCAGCAATGGATGGTCGGAATCGAGCTGCCGATCCAGCACGACACAGAACTGCGCGCCCCGCTTTCCGTCGCGCAGCAGGGCGAAACGCTCCCCGGCCGAGAGATCCAGCACGTCGACCAGCCCACCGACGGCCAGCGGCTCATGCTCGCCGGTGGTCGGATCGACGAGATCAGCCCGGCTGGAATCCCCAGTGTTTCGCGGGGCATTCGTGACGACGACCTGACGGCCATGACGCGTCCAGGGGCCGAGGGTGGCGTGATGCTCATCCGACCCCGCGACCCGCTGGGCGCCGGTTCCGTCCGGGCGAACAATCCATACCTCGGTGCGCACGCCACCGTGGGCGGCCACCGCGCAGGCCAACCATTCACCGTCGGAGGACCAGTGCACCGAGACGATCGGGTCCTCGCTCACCGGCACCCGTACGGCGCACGCAAGATCCGGCGCCGGCCCCGATGCCATCGGCTGCAGCCACACCTCGGGGCGGCCGCTGCGATCGCTGATGAAGGCGACGTGGTCGGAGTCGGGTGAGACGGTCGGCCCCCAACTTCCCCAGGCGTCGACCAACTGCTGCATCAGCCGGGCGAGGTCTGATTGCAGGTCAAGAGTGGGACGAAGAACCATCCCTAGTAGATATCCATCAGTAGATATCCATCAGTTGATATCCATCTTCTGCAGCCACATCTCCAGTAACGCCAGCTGCCACAGCGCGTTCGAGCCGAGCGTCGTGCGGGTCCGGTTAGGGTCGGCCAGCATCCGTTCGACCGGCTCCCGCTGGAAGAGCCCGCGGGCCTGCGCCGCCGGATCGGTGAGCGCCTCACGCACTCGATCCAGGTAGGGACCCTCCAACTGACGGATCGCCGGCACCGGGAAACTCCCCTTCGTCCGGTCGATCACCTCATCGGGCACCACGCCTCGGCTGGCCTGCTTCAGCACGCCCTTGCCACCGAGTTCCAGCTTCAATTCCGGGGGGATTCGCCCGGCCAGCTCGACGAATTCATGGTCCAGGAACGGCACCCGAGCCTCCAGGCCCCAGGACATCGTCATGTTGTCGACGCGCTTCACCGGATCGTCGACCAGCATGATCGTTGTGTCGTTGCGCAGCGCCGCGTCGACGGTCGTCTCGGCTCCGGGCCGGGCGAATTGAGCGGTGATGTACTCCGTCGGGGCATCGGTGTCGATCATCCACTCCGGCGAGAGCAGCTGCCCGAGCGCGGCGAAGCGGCGGTCGAAGAAGACGTTCGCGTAGGCCTCTACGGCCTCGCCCCGCGGGACTCCGAGTAGCGGTGGGTACCAGTCGTAGCCGCCGAGCACCTCATCGGCACCCTGCCCGGACTGCACCACCTTCACCTCCTGGGCCACATCCTGGCTGAGCAGGTAGAAGGCGACGCAGTCGTGGCTGACCATCGGTTCGCTCATGGCGGCGATGGCCGAGTCGATGCCCGGCAGTAGCCGCGAGGAGTCGATCGGGATGCGGTGATGCTTCGTCCCGAAGTGCCGGGCCACCAGGTCGGAGTACTCGAACTCGTCGCCGGTCTCGCCGCCGGCCGCGTCGAAGCCGATGCTGAAGGTCATCAGGTCGGTCTGCCCGGCCTCGGCCAGCAGCGCCACCACCAGGCTCGAGTCGATTCCGCCCGACAGCAGCACCCCGACCGGCACGTCAGCCACCATGCGCCGCTCGACTGCGGTACGCAGGCTCCCCAGCAGGGCCTCCTGCCAATCCCGCGAGGTGGCCCCGGCCATCGAATCGTCCCGGGCGAAGGTGGCGTCCCAGTAGACCCAGTCACTGAACGAGCCGTCCGGCGCGACCGTGCGCACCGTCGCCGGCGGGAGTTTCCGCACCCCGTTGAGGATCGTGTGCGGCGCCGGCACCACCGAGTGGAAGCTCATGTAGTACGCCAGTGCGGTCCGGTCGATTGACGTGTCGGTGCCACCGGCGGCCAGCAGCGCGGGCAGCGTCGAGGCGAACCGCAGCCGCGACGGAGTCTGGTCCAGGTAGAGCGGCTTGATGCCGAGCCGGTCACGGGCCATCACCACGACGCCGGTGCGCCGCTCCAGGATGACGAAGGCGAACATCCCCAGGAACCGCTCGACGCAGGACGGACCCCAGTGGTCGTAGGCCTTGGTGATCACTTCGGTGTCGGAGGTGGAGAAGAAACGGTAGCCGGCCGCCTCCAGCTCACCGCGCAGTTGCTTGTAGTTGTAGATGCAGCCGTTGAAGACGACGGTCAGCCCGAGGTCGGAGTCGACCAGGGGCTGGGCGCCGGCGTCGGAGAGGTCGATGATCGACAACCGCCGGTGGCCGAAGGCGACCCGGCCGTTGGCCCAGATGCCGTTGCCGTCCGGGCCCCGGGGCGCCATCTTCACGCAGATCCGCTCGACGGCGGCGGCGTCCGCGCTCTGCCCGTCGAAACGGATCTCGCCCGCTAGTCCGCACATGTCTGCTCCGCCTTGTTCGTTGCCCAGTCTGCAGTTACCCGTTCACCGATGATCGTCTTCTCCAATGATCCATGTGTCCTTCGCGCCACCACCGCGCGATGAGTTCACGACCATGCTGCCCGCCGGGGCCACCCGGGTTAACGCGAGATCGGCCACATGCGCATCCTCCGGTTCGGTTCCGGTCAGGTAGACGAAGGCCCGCAGGTCGACGTGGCGGGGCTCCAGGTTGGCACCGTTGAAGGTCGGGTGTGATGAGAGGGCCACCACCTCCTGCGCCACCCAGCGCGGCGGGTCGGCCGCCACCTCGGCCCGGCGGGCGGAGACGGCCGCCGCTGAGGCCAGCGGTCCGACCATCACGCCGCCGCCGCCGTAACCGTCAACCGGCTTGGTGACCAGCTCGCCGACCCGCTCCAGCACCGACCGGCACTCCTCCGGATCGCTGCAGCGGTAGGTCGGTACCGAGTCGAGGAGGGGCTTCTCGCCCAGGTAGTAGGCGATCAGATCGCTGACGTAGCAGTACATCGCCTTGTCGTCGGCGACGCCGTTCCCGGGCGCATTGGCCAGCCGTACCGTGTCGGCCACCGCGGCCTCCAGCAGGTCGCTGCCGATGGCCCGGCCGTCCGAGTCGACGAGGTCGAGCAGTTCGACGTCCAGCCGCAGGTAGAGCACCGCGATCTCGGCTCCGGTCGGGACGTAGACGACCCGCCCGTCGACGACCTCCAGCTGCTCCGGGGTGGCCAGCAGTAGTTCGGCCCGCTCGGCCAGCAGCCGATGTTCGAAGAAAGCCGAGTTCCCGGCACCGTCGGAGAGCAGGGCCAGCGTCCCGGTGGCACCGGGGGCGGCACAGGCCTGCAGGCAACTGCGGAGCAGAGCGGGCAGGCTGGCCGGTGCGAGCAGGTGCTCCGGACGGGGTAGCCCCGGCACGACGACGTCCATCAGCTCACGGATCGCCAACGCAAAGCCGGCCCCGGACGGGACCCGTACGTTGTCCTCCAGCACCCGCCAGGCCCCGAGCTCGTTGCGCACCAGATCGAAACCCTGCACCGGTGCCCGGAGCACCCCTCGGGGCAGCCGCCGGGCCTCCTCGCGCCAGCCGATCGCGCCGCGCACCACGTCGCTGGGCAGCACCGCCTCGTCCAGCACCTTCTCATCGCTGTAGATGTCCTGCAGGAACGCCTCGATGGCCCGGGCCCGCTGAGCCAGGCCGGCCCGCAGCGCCGTCCATTCGTGAGCCGGGATCACCCGGGGCAGCAGGTCGACCGGGAAGGGACGATGGCCGCCGTCGACGCCGAAGGTCATCCCCTGCGCGACTGACCACTCGTCCCGCTGGGCCGCCTGCTCGGCCGCCTCGGAGAGCGTCGTCTGCTCCAGCTCCTTCAGCACCTCGCGGTAGGGCGGGCGCGGCTCGCCCGAGGCCATGAAGACCTCGTCACCGGCGCGGGCCGGGTAGCGCCGGATCCCCTTGCGGGCCCGGGCCGAGTCCTCGATGGTGCCGTGCGTCTCGCCGACCACCTGGTCGACCACGTCCGACATCCGGCCGTGCTCGGCAAAGGCCGCGCGCTGCCGGTCGGCGGAGTTACCGCGAATCAGCGTCGCCTCGGCGAGCTCCACGACGGTGCTCCAATCCCCGAGCTCCTCGAGGTGTGGGCGGAGCCGGTTCACCAGCGCCCGCACCACCTGCGCCGCCGGGACCGGCTGCGGACGTGGGCTGTTGTCGAGCAGATCGCCAGCCAGCCCGCTGCGGGCGGCGCGCCACATCGCGGCCCGGTGCAGCGGTGCCGGAAGCGGGACGATCGGCTCGCCGGCGATCGCCGCCGCTTGGGCCTCGGCGACCAGACCGCGGAAGAGCCCGGCGATGAGCACTGCGTCGTCGACGATCGGGCAGCCGTCGCAGACCCGCAGCTCGATCGTCGGCACGTGCGAGGACGGCCGGACGTCGAAGTAGGCCATCTTGGCGTCGGCGATGACGCCGGAGCTGATCAGGTCGGAGACCAGATCGTCGTACTGGCTGGCCGAGGTGAGCTCACCGAAGGTCCCGGCGGTGGGCCAGCGCTGCCAGATGATGGTGCGGATGCTCGCGTAGCCGGTGTCGGTACCGTGCCAGAACGGCGAGCTGGCCGAGAGCGAGAGCAGGGTGGGGAGGTCGCGGCTGACGCGCTGGGCCACGCTCACGGCGACGTCCCGGTCGGCCAGCCCGACGTGCACCTGGGTGCCGCAGATGAGCTGCTCGTCGACCAGTAGCCGGTACTCCTCCTGCATCCGTCCGAAACGCCCGGTGGCGGTGAGCTCGAAGTCGTCGGCCGAGGAGAGCGGCGCTGTGCCGACCGCGGCGACCCCTAGACCCTCCGACCCGACGACGCTGATCAGCTCCCGGCGCAACCGCACGATCTCGGAGTGCAGCTCGTCCAGGGTGGTGCAGACCTCGGTGTTCGTCTCGATGGTGCTGCGCTGCAGTTCAGCCGAGAAGCTCTCCGCGGGCAGGCGCGCCAGCAGTTGCGGCGCGCGGGGCACGAGGAGTGAGGTTTCCAGGTCGACGACGTGAAGCTCTTCCTCGACACCCAGGGTCAGAGATGAAGTCACACCTTCAGTATGTCGAGGTTTGTTGCACCCAGGTGTCTGCGGCGGGTAAACCCGAGGCTGCACCGGCCGTACTTAGATAGGTAACCTGTCAATCACTGTGACTTGCGACCTAATTCATCAAGACTTCGGGTCAGGTTTCTGTTAAACATTGACACCGACGTTGGAGGTCGTGGCGTGACGCGCTTGAGCAGTGCACAGCTGGATCGCGCCGTCGGCGTGCTGCTGGGCAGCGCTGCCGGCGACGCCCTCGGCGCACCCTATGAGTTCCATCCGCCCCGCGCGGCGGCCGAGTCGATCGCCATGATCGGCGGTGGCACCTTCGGCTGGGAGCGCGGCGAGTGGACCGACGACACCTCGATGGGACTGGTGCTGGCCCAGGTCGCCGCCTCCGGGGCCGATCTGGCCGGCGACGACGCCCAGGACCGGATCGCCAACGCCTGGTACCGGTGGGCTCAGAAGGCGCCGGACGTGGGCGCGCAGACCCGCAGCGTGCTCAACTCGGCCTATCACGCAGCCCGCGAGGCGCTCACTCCACTGCGGGCCTCGCACCTGCGGATTGCCGCCGACGAGCACCACAAGCAGTCCGGGCGCTCCGGCGGAAATGGCTCGCTGATGCGCACCGCCGTCGTTGCACTGGCCTACCTGCACGACGAGGACAAGCTCTTCGAGGTGGCCCAGTCACTGAGCCACCTGACCCATCACGACGACGAGGCGGCGGAGGCTTGCGCGCTCTGGTGCCTGGCCGTCCGTCA
The DNA here is from genome assembly GCF_900230215.1 of Jatrophihabitans sp. GAS493. Lineage (NCBI taxonomy): Bacteria > Bacillati > Actinomycetota > Actinomycetes > Jatrophihabitantales > Jatrophihabitantaceae > Jatrophihabitans > Jatrophihabitans sp. GAS493. Next base: position 535,080 of record NZ_LT907982.1, read on the forward strand.
CGCCGTGCTCTGCGGCTCGCTGAACATCCGCCGTGGCCTCTCCCGCCTCTCCACCACCCGCCGCGAGGTCTGGCTGGCCCGGATCGAGGCCGCCGAGATCACCCTTCCGGCCGACTTCGAAGAGAACGGCTGGGTCGTCGAGGCCTTCCAGGCCGCCTGGTCGGCGATCTCGCACACTGGTGTCCCGATGGAGAACCCGTCCGAGCGCACCTTCCGCGTTCAGCACCTGGCCCGGGCGATCGAGCTCGCGGCGCGTAGCGGCAATGACACCGACACGATTGCCGCGATCGCCGGTGGCCTGGTCGGAGCGGCCTATGGCGGCTCGGCCGTCCCCGCCGAGTGGCGGCGGCTGCTGCACGGCTGGCCGGGGCTACGCGAGCGGGACCTGACCCGGCTGGCCGTCCTCATCACCCGCGACGGCGACGACTCGCCGGAGCACTGGCCGAACCGGCCGCACCTGCAGTACCCGGGGCCGGCGGCGGCCGAGGCGATCAGCGCCCACCCCTACGACGACGATCTGCTCATCGGCGGCTTCGACGCGCTGCACCATCTCCCCTTCGGCGTGGAGGCGATCGTCTCGCTCTGCCGGGTCGGTCGCGAGGACATCCCCGAGCTGATCGCACCCGAGGACCACGTCGAGATGTGGATCGTGGAGAGCGACGCCCGGGTAGAGAACCCGAACCTGGCCTTCGTCCTCGACGACGCGGCCCGGGTGATCACCCAACTTCGCAGCGAGGGCAAGCGCGTCTACCTGCACGGAATCGGCGCGGGCGGGGTTGCCTGCGAGGTCGCGGCCCGCTACGGCGCCGACCGGCGGGACGTGACCCCGGCCGAGGCGCTGACGGCCGTGCTGGAGTCGGTCAGCCACTCAGCCGCTGGGTCAATCGCGCTGCGGTGAGCTGAGTCTGACGGATCAGCGCCGCCCGTCGCTGCTGGTTCACCTCCACCTGGGGATAGGTCACCGCGACCGCGGCCAGCGGATGACGATTGTGGTCCAGCACCGCTGCGGCCACGGAGGCGAAACCCTCGGTTATCTCCCCTGATTCGCTGGCGACTCCGTCTCGGCGCACGCCGACCAGCAGCTGTTTGAGGGCCGAGATGGTCTGCGGCTGGGTAGCCGCCGGCGTCTCCCGCCAGCTCACGAAGGCGGCCGCGTCCGGGAAGAGCGCCCGCACCTGGGTGGCCGGCAGCGCGGCCAGCACCGCGCGCCCGCTGGCGGTCAGGTGAGCCGGCAGGCGCACCCCGACGTCGGTGATGAGGGGTGCTCGCCCGGGTGCCCGCTCCTCCAGTACGTAGACGACATCGCGTCCGTGCAGCACGGCCAGATGGGCGCTGTGACCGGTGCGGTCGACGAGTCGAGCCAGCGGCACCCGGGCCAACCGCTGCAGCGGGGCCTGCCGGCTGTAGCCACTGGCCAGTTCGTAGGCGCGAACCCCGAGGGCGTAGCGCCGCTCCTCGCTCAGGTGCAGCACGAAGCCGGATTCGCAGAGGGTGTTCAGCAGGTGGTAGGTACTCGATCGCGGCAGTTTCAGCTCCCGGGCGAGCACCGCGGCCGGCACCGGGCCGGCCTGCTCGGAGAGCAGTTGCAGTATCTGCAGCACATGCGTCGCCGCCGGAACCTGCTTCACCGCTCGGAGCCTAGTCGTTGGAGCCTAGTCGCGCAGTGTCTCGGATACCAGACACCGGGCGCGCCGCGGCCCTGGCGTTTCCGGCCGGGAGCGAGTGTGATGGATAGACCGGACCGAAGGAGAAGCAGCATGGATGGCGCCCGTTCCGTACGCGCAGCCCGCGGCACGACCCTCACCGCCCGCTCCTGGCAGACCGAGGCCCCGCTGCGGATGCTGATGAACAACCTCGACCCGGAGAACGCCGAACGCCCCGACGACCTGGTCGTCTACGGCGGCACCGGGCGGGCGGCCCGCAGCTGGCCGGCCTTCGACGCGATGGTGCGCACCCTGACCACCCTCAAGCAGGACGAGACGATGCTGGTGCAGTCCGGTAAGCCGGTCGGCGTCATGCAGACGCACGAGTGGGCGCCGCGGGTGCTGATCGCCAACTCGAATCTGGTCGGCGACTGGTCGACCTGGCCGGAGTTCCGCCGGCTGGAGAAGCTCGGGCTCACCATGTACGGGCAGATGACGGCCGGCTCCTGGATCTACATCGGCACCCAGGGCATCCTGCAGGGGACGTATGAGACGTTCGCCGCGGTGGCCGCCAAACGCTTCAACGGCACGCTCGCCGGCACCCTCACGGTCACCGGCGGCTGCGGTGGCATGGGTGGCGCGCAGCCACTGGCCGTCACCATGAACGACGGCGTCTGCCTCATCATCGACGTCGATGAGACCCGGCTGCGGCGCCGGGTCGAACACCGGTACCTGGACGAACTGGCCGAGAACCTCGACGACGCGACCGCTCGCTGCCTGGCCGCCAAAGGCGAGCGGCGCGCCCTCTCGGTGGGACTGGTCGGTAACTGCGCGACGGTGCTACCGCAGCTGCTGACCCGGGGTGTGGCGATCGACATCGTCACCGACCAGACCTCGGCCCATGACCCGCTGGCCTACCTGCCCGAGGGGATCGACGTCGACGACTGGCGCGACTACGCCGACCGCAAGCCCGAGGAGTTCACCGACCGGGCGCAGGCCTCAATGGCCAAGCACGTCGAGGCGATGGTCGGCTTCCAGGACGCCGGAGCCGAGGTCTTCGACTACGGCAACTCGATCCGCGACGAGGCCCGCAAGGGTGGCTACCAGCGCGCCTTCGACTTCCCGGGTTTCGTGCCGGCCTACATTCGCCCTTTGTTCTGCGAGGGAAAGGGGCCGTTCCGCTGGGCCGCGCTCTCGGGCGATCCGAAGGACATCCACGCCACCGACCGGGCCGTCCTCGACCTCTTCCCGGACAACGATCACCTGCACCGGTGGATCCGCGGCGCCCAGGAGAAGGTCGCGTTCCAGGGGCTGCCGGCCCGGATCTGCTGGCTCGGCTACGGCGAGCGGGACAAGGCCGGCGAGCGCTTCAACGAGATGGTGGCCAGCGGTGAACTCAGTGCGCCGCTGGTGATCGGGCGCGACCACCTGGACGCCGGCTCAGTCGCGTCGCCGTACCGCGAGACCGAGGCGATGGCCGACGGCTCCGATGCGATCGCCGACTGGCCGCTGCTGAATGCCCTGGTAAACACGGCTAGTGGGGCCACCTGGGTCTCGATTCACCACGGCGGCGGGGTGGGGATCGGTCGCTCCCTGCACGCCGGCCAGGTCACCGTCGCCGACGGAACGGCGCTGGCCGGCGAGAAGCTGCGCCGCGTGCTGACCAACGACCCGGGCATGGGCGTCATCCGGCACGTCGACGCCGGGTACGAGATCGCCTCCGAGGTGGCTGCTGAGCGGGGCGTCCGCATCCCGATGCAGGAGAGCTGACGCGCTTGCCCGTCTTCGACAATCTCTGGAGTGAACTCGCACCGATCGGCCGTCACGCCGCCACCGGGGGGTACCGGCGCTTCGCCTGGACGAGCGAAGATGCCGTATTACGCGAGTGGTTCGCCTCGCACGCGGCGGCCCGCGGCTTGGACCTGACCCTGGATCGGGCCGGGAACCAGTGGGCCTGGTGGGGCGATCCGGATGCCGCGGTGGCCGCCGGTGATCCCGGCGTGGTGATCGGATCGCACCTGGACTCGGTCCCCGACGGTGGTGCCTTCGACGGACCCCTGGGCGTGGTCTCCGCCTTCGCCGCCGTCGACGCGCTGCGCGCGGATGGCTTCACCCCCGCCCGCCCGGTCGGGGTGGTGAACTTCGGCGACGAGGAGGGGGCGCGCTTCGGGGTGGCCTGCGCCGGTTCCCGGATCATCTGTGGCGCATTGGCCGGCGAGCGGGCCCGCGGCCTGCGTGACGGCGCGGGCGTCACGATGGCCGAGGCCATGCAGCATTCCGGTTTCGCACCGTCATCGATCGGCCCGGACGCGGAGACCCTCGCTCGGATAGGGACATTCGTCGAACTGCACGTCGAGCAGGGACGCGCCCTGGTCGACCTCGACGCACCGGTCGGGCTGGCCTCCTCCATCTGGCCGCATGGGCGGTGGCGGCTGGACTTGCTGGGTGAGGCGAACCATGCCGGCACCACCCGCCTCGTCGATCGCCGGGACCCGATGCTGAACCTGGCCGCGGTGATCCAAGCGGCCCGCAGTGCCGCGGAGCGCTACGGGGCGGTCGCGACCGTCGGCAAGGTTCGGGTCGAGCCGAACGGGGTGAACGCCATCGCCTCTGCGGTGACGGCCTGGCTGGATGCCCGCGGCCCGCACGAAGACGACGTCCGGCGCATCGCCGAAGTGGTGGCGGCGGCCGGCGGGGTGGCGGCGATCGAGGAGTCTTTTACCGGCGATACGGGCTTCGACGCCCCGCTGCGTGACCGGTTGAGCGGCGCGCTGGGCTCGCAACTGCCGGTGCTGGCGACCGGGGCCGGTCACGACGCCGGCATCCTGGCTAGCGCCGGGATCCCCACCGCGATGCTCTTCGTCCGCAACCCGACCGGGGTCTCGCACTCACCGGCCGAGTACGCCGAACTCGACGACTGCCACGCCGGGGTCGCGGCGCTGACGGGCGCGGTCCGGGAGCTGGCCTCATGACGAACTGGTGGTGCGAATACGCCTATCTACCAACGGGTCTGGCCCGCGACGTCCGCCTCGAGGTCCGCGACGGTCGGTATGCGGCGATCACCCCGAACTCCTCACCCGACGCCGCCTCCATCTTCGCCGGACTGGCACTGCCCGGCTTCGCCAACGCCCACAGCCATGCCTTCCACCGCGCGCTACGCGGACGCACGCACGACGGTGGCGGCACGTTCTGGACCTGGCGGGAACGGATGTACCAGGTGGCCCAGCGTCTGAACCCGGACACATACCTGGCGCTGGCCCGGGCCACCTACGCCGAGATGGCGCTGGCCGGCATCACCGGTGTCGGCGAGTTTCACTACCTGCATCACGGCCCGGGTGGCTCCCGCTACGACGACCCCAACGCGATGGGTCACGCGCTCATCCAGGCCGCCCGCGACGCCGGCATTCGCCTGACGCTGTTGGACACCTGCTACCTCGCCGGCGGCCTCGACGGCGGCGGCCACACTGGGTTGAACGAGGTGCAGCAGCGCTTCTCCGACGGGACGGTGGAGAGGTGGGAGGCCCGAGTCAGCCAGCTGGAGGCGACCGAGCAGCTCCGAATCGGCGTGGGGATCCACTCCGTCCGGGCCGTCCCGCAGCAGGACCTGGCGGCCATCGCCCGGGCGGCGGGCGGCCGGCCGTTACATTTTCACCTCTCCGAACAGCCGGCCGAGAATGAGGCGACCCTGGCGTTCTACGGTCAGACCCCGACCGAGCTCCTGGACGGGGAGTCGGCGCTCGGTCCGAACAGCACCGCCGTGCACGCGACCCACCTCACCGCAGCGGATATCAAGCGGCTCGGCGCCACGCACACCACCGCCTGCTTCTGCCCCACCACCGAGCGGGACCTGGCCGACGGCATCGGGCCGGCCCGCGCACTGGCCGACGCCGGCTCACCGCTGAGCCTGGGCAGCGATCAGCACGCGGTGATCGACCTGTTGGAGGAGGCCCGGACGCTGGAACTCCATGAGCGGCTGGCCAGCAATGAACGTGGACGCTTCACCCTGCCCCAGCTGCAGGCCGCCCTCACCGCACACGCCGGCATCGGTTTCGACGACGCCGGGGCGCTAGCCGTCGGGCAGCGGGCCGACCTGGTCACCGTCGATCTCAACTCGACCCGCACCGCCGGCGTCGACCCGGCTCAGCTGATCTTCGCCGCCACCGCGGCCGACATCCGCGACGTCTGCGTGGACGGCCGGCGCATCGTCACCGGCGGCCAGCACATCCTCGGCGACGTCGGGGCCCTACTGCGCCGCGCCATCGATCCCCTTTACGAATAGGACATCCAGCCATGACCCCCGGTAAGACAGCCAGCGTCGTCCTGACCCAGCAGGCCCTCACCCTCGACGAGGTGGTGGACGTGGCCCGGCACGGCGCGCCGGTGCAGATCGAGCACGGTGCCCGCGTCGGGATCCGGGCCGCCCGGCACGCGGTCGAGACTCTCGGCGCCGGTGACACGCCGATCTACGGTGTCTCCACCGGTTTCGGGGCGCTCGCCTCGACCCGGATCTCAGCTGATCAGCGGGAGGACCTGCAGAAAGCGCTCGTCCGCTCGCATGCCGCCGGCTCTGGCCCCGAGGTCGAGCGGGAGGTCGTTCGCGCCCTCATGCTGCTGCGGCTGCACACCTTCGTCACCGGCCACACCGGCGTGACCGAGACCACCGTCGACGCCTACGCCGCCCTCCTCAACGCCGGAATCACTCCGGTGGTGCGCGAGTACGGCTCGCTGGGCTGCTCCGGTGACCTCGCCCCGCTGGCCACCTGCGCGCTGGCCGCCACCGGCGAGGGCGAGGTGCGCGACGCGACGGGCGCGCTGATGCCGGCCGCCCAGGCGCTGGCCGCCGCCGGGATCACCCCGGTGACGCTGGTGGCCAAGGAGGGTCTGGCCCTGATCAACGGTACCGACGGGATGCTCGGCATGCTCTGCCTGGCCCTTATCGACCTGGCCCGGCTGGCCAAGATCGCCGACATCTCGGCCGCCATGAGTGTCGAGGCGCTGCTCGGCACGGATCGGGTCTTCGCGGCCGACATCCAAGCGCTGCGACCACACCCCGGGCAGGCCGATTCGGCGGCCAACCTCCGCGCCCTGCTCGCGGGTTCGCAGATCATGCAGAGCCACCGCGGCGAGGACTGCAGCGTGGTGCAGGATGCCTACTCGCTGCGCTGCGCCCCCCAGGTGGCCGGCGCCTTCCGCGACACCGCGAGCTACGCCCGGCAGGTGGCCGAGCGGGAACTGGCCAGCGCGATCGACAACCCGGCGGTCCTCTCCGATCAGCGCATCGAGAGCAACGGCAACTTCCACGGCGCGCCGGTCGGATACGTCCTCGACTTCCTGGCCATCGCGGTGGCCGACCTCGCCTCCATCTCCGAACGACGCACCGACCGGATGCTCGACCCGGCGCGCTCCCACGGCCTCCCCGCGTTCCTGGCCGGCAACCCCGGCGTCGACTCCGGGCTGATGATCGCGCAGTACACCCAGGCTGCCCTGGTCAGCGAGCTAAAGCGTTTAGCTGCTCCGGCGAGCGTCGACTCGATCCCCTCCTCGGCGATGCAGGAGGACCACGTCTCGATGGGCTGGTCGGCCGCCCGCAAACTGCGCAAGGGCATCGACGCGCTGCAGCGCGTGCTGGCCATCGAGGTCCTCACCTCGACCCGGGCCCTGGAACTGCGGCAGCCGCTGCTGCCCTCACCCGCTTCGACCGCGGTGCTGAGCGCGCTGCGCGAGACCGTCGCCGGCATCGGCCCGGACCGCTGGCTCACCCCCGAGATCGAGGCCGCGGTGGCCGCCGTGGAGTCCGGCCAGATCCTCGACGCCGCACAGGGAGCCGTCGGGCCACTGCACTAGCTAAGCCAGCTAGCCATCGCGAATGCGCCGCCTAGCCGAGCGAGAAGGAGCGTGGCAGTACCCGCTCGGTCCCACCCGCTCCGGCGATGGCCGCCGAGGCCCAATACCCCTCCGGAACTTCGACGTTGACGAAGCTCCACCCCGACGGGAGGGCCTCCTCCGGCGCCCCGGCCATCCCGGTGTAGTGACTGGCCAGCCCACCGGCCATCCCGATTCCGGTGGCCTTCAGGTAGGCCTCCTTGCGAGTCCAGCAGTCCAGGAACAGCTCCTCGGTCGGGGCGGAGCGGAGCATCTCACGCTCCATCGGATGCAACCGGCTGATGACTCCGCTGCGATCGCGCCCCGGCCGGGCGCGTTCCACGTCGACCCCGACCGGCCGGTCGGCCACGGCGATCAGCACCGCGTCGCCGGAGTGGGTGAGCGAGAACTGCGGCCCGGCGCCAGCCAGGATGGGCCGGCCGTGGTCACCCCCACACCCCGGGCACTTGTCCCGCGCGAAGACCAGCCGCTGCGGCTCGACGCCCACGTATCCGGCCAGCACCGAGCGCAGGGCCACGTGGGCGGTGAGATAGCGGTCAGCCATCTCAGCCGTCGAAATCGCAGCGAGGCGGCGCTGCTCAGCCTCGTCGAGTACGCCGGCCAGCGTGGTTGCGGCCTCGGTCGAGGTGGCTACATCGAGAAGCCAGAGATGAAGTGGGGCGTGACTCATCGCGCCTGCTCACCGGCGACGAACTCGCGATGTGCGCAGAACGTAGCCTGCTCGTCACTGCGGCTCTTCGAAATCGAAACATGCCGTTCGTAACGTCCGCCGTCTACATCAACTGAAGGGGCTTGGACGTTGAGCGGGAATTTGAGCGGGCACGTGAGCATCTACGACTCCATCGGTGGCGCCCCCGCGGTGCAGGCCACGGTCGACGAGTTCTACCGGCGGGTGCTGGCAGATCCTACGCTCGCCCCGATCTTCGCGGACTCGGATATACAGCGTTTGAAGGCTCATCAACGCTCCTTCATCGCCGCCGCGGTGGGCGGTCCGGAGATCTTCGCCGGCCGCGACCTCGGCGCCGCCCACGCCGGGCTGGAGATCTCCGACGCCGACTTCGACGCGGTGGTGGCTCATCTGGTCGATACGCTCACCAGCCTCGGCGTCTCGGACTCCGCCATCGGCGAGATCGGCGCCAAGCTACTCCCGCTGCGTTCGACGATCGTCAACGCGCCGACGGTCACTCACCTGCGGCACGTCCGGACCTGAGCCGGGTCGCTCCGCCGGCCGGCGCCAAGCTCCGCCGCCTGCCACGATTCCGCGGCCTGCCACGATGGAGGGATGACGACGACATCCCCCTATGGCAGCTGGCACTCTCCGATCTCCGCCGCCGACCTGGCCGCCGGTGAACATCCGGTCGACGGCAGCGCCTTCGCGGGCGGGGCGGGCGGCGCCGACGTCTGGTGGTCCGAACTGCGCAGCGACGAGGGCGGTCGCTACGCGGTGCGCCGCAGCGGCCCCGACGGCCAGCCGATCGACGTCCTGCCGCCACCCTGGAACGCCCGCACCCGGGTTCACGAATACGGCGGCGCAGCCTGGGCCGTTACGGCCGACGGCGTGCTCGTCTTCGCCGAGTTCAGCGATCAGCGCCTCTACCGCCTCGATCCGGGCAGCAACCAACCGCGTCCGCTGACCCCGTCCTCGGAGCAGGCGGCACTGCGCTACGCCGAAGTGCAGTTCGACCCGGCCGGTCGGGAGGTGCGCTGCATTCGCGAGACCCACCGCGATGGACAGGTGCGCCGCGACCTCGTCGCCGTGCCCCTCGACGGCAGCGCCGCCACCGATCCGGACCAGATCCGCTCCATCGTCGCCGGCTCGCATTTTCTGGCCGCCGCCCGCTTCTCACCAGATGACAGCCAGCTGGCCTGGCTGGCCTGGGACCACCCGCAGATGCCGTGGGACGGCTGCGAACTCCGCGTCGGGCGAATCGACGGCGACGGCCGCTGCACCGAGTGGACGACGATGCTGGGGTCGCGCACTGAGGCGGTGCTGCAGCCGGAGTGGATCGACGAGCAGCGCCTCTACGTGATCAGCGATCAGACCGGTTGGTGGAATCTCTACCGCCTCACCCAGCCGGCGGCCGGCGCCGGGGAGGCCCCGCGACTCGAGGCGCTCTGCGAGATGGCGGCCGACTTCGGCGCCCCACTCTGGCAGTTCGGTGCCCGCTGGTACCAGGCGCTGCCGGACGGCCGTCTCCTCACCGTCCGCACCTTCGGCCTGGACACACTGGGCATTCTGGACCCGCAGACGGGCGAGCTGACCGATCTCGACACCGGCGATCTCACCACCCTGCGGTTCGGACAGTTGAAGGGTGACGAGGTGCTGCTGCGCGGCGGTGGAGCCCGCACTCCGCACGGCCTGCGTCGGTACAACCTCAGCACCCGGCAGTTGACGGATGTGCGGCTCAGCGTTGACGGGCTGCCGCCCGCCGAATACCTTCCGCCCTCCTCTGCGATGACCTTTCACGCAGCCGACGGCCGTGAGGTGCACGCCTTCGTCTACCCACCGAGCAACCCTGACTTCGCCGCGCCCGAGGGTGAGCTGCCGCCCTTCGTCGCACTCGTGCACGGTGGTCCGACGGCTCATGTGGCCGGCATGTTGAATCTGGGCGCCGCCTACTTCACCAGTCGCGGAATCGGCGTCGTCGACGTCAACTACGGCGGCTCCAGTGGCTACGGGCGGGCCTACCGCGAGCGCCTGCGCGGTCAGTGGGGCATCGTCGACGTCCAGGACGTGGTTGCCGCCGCGCAGGGGCTGGCCGACGCGGGTCTGGCCGATGGCCGTCGGCTGGCCATTCAGGGCGGCTCGGCCGGCGGGTGGACGGTGCTCTCAGCCCTCACCCAGACCGACGCCTTCGCCTGTGGGGCCTCCTACTTCGGCGTCGCCGAGCTACTGCAGTTCGCCGAGGAGACCCATGATTTCGAGTCCCGTTACCTGGACGGGCTCATCGGCCCGCTGCCCGAGGCTCGGGCGCTCTATGAGAGCCGGGCGCCGCTGAACAACGTGGACGGCCTCTCCTGCCCGGTGCTGCTCCTGCAGGGATTGGACGATCCGGTCGTGCCGCCCTCGCAGGCCGAGCGGTTCCGCGATGCGTTGGTGGCCAAGGGCCTGCCGCACGCGTACCTGGCCTACGAGGGCGAGTCGCACGGGTTCCGGAAGAAGGAGACGATCGTTCACTCCCACGAGGCGGAGCTCTCCTTCTACGGGCAGGTGATGGGCTTCGTCCCGGCGGATGTGCCGGTGCTACCCCTCAGCTGACCGAGACTGTCCGGCCGATTCTGACCCCACGAGGTGACCAGAACCGGCCGGGACAATCAGGTGGTGCCGTTTAGCAGCCGCTGCTGCTGGCGGACACGCCGTTGAAGCGATCAGTGAGGAACTTGACCACGTCGCCAATGGCGCCGTTGTCGGTGGTGAGGTGCTCACTGAAATAGTTGTTCCGGTACTGCGTGGTGATACCCGAGGCACAGTAGGCCTTGGCCGTGGCGTCCTCGGTCTGGGTGTTGATGACCTCTTCGAGCGCACCGCGGTACTGGTACACCGGGAAGCTGACCGTGTACTTGGCGCCCGATCCCGGCTTGCCGATGCTGACGCCCAGCTTCGATGAGTCCAGGAACTGGCCGACGGTGTAGCCCGACGGGTCGGCGACCGCGTTAGAGCTGGGTCAGGCTGAGCCCGGCCGTGGTGTAGCTCTCGATCTTCTGGCCGGCGACGGCGGCGAGCGTACCGAGCAGGCAGGTGGTCTTCAGCTGCGCGATGGCACTTGCCCCGGTCGCGTTGATGAGACTGTTCACCGGGAAGCTCGGGTGCGCGGTGATGGTGCCGATGACGGCGTCACCCAGGAACCCGAAGAACGCACCGCCGTTGAGCTGCGAGGCGGTGAGCTTGAGATCTCCCGGCACGCCACCGGCGGCGTCGCCGGCGACCTGCAGCTCAGGTGCGTAGCTCGCGGCCAGCTGTGCGGCCCAGAGGGAGGCCTGGCCGCCCTCGGAGTAACCCCAGATGCCGACCTTGGTGCTCGAGACGAGACCGGCCGAGGGAACCTGGAACGCGGTGCGGGCGACGTCGAGAAGCGCGTGTCCGGCGTCGGTTCCGTTGACGTAGGGGTGCACCTGGCCATTGAGGTAGCCGATGCCGTCGGTGGCGGCGACCGCGATGCCGGCCTTGAGCAGGGCGCTGATGTTGTCACCCTCGTACTCGTCCTGGAAGGCGCCGGCGAGCTGCTTGGAGAAGGCGCACTGTGGGCCGATGCCGAGCGTGCCCGGGTTGAAGGCGACGACCGGGCGGGTGCCCTTTCCGGTCCAGGCTGCCGTCGGAACGGCGATGGTGCCGGAGACCGCGACCCGGGCTCCGTTGACGTCGGTGGAGGCGTACTGAACCTGCCAGGCCTTCATCGGGACGCTGTTCGGAACCTGGCTCAGGGTGACTGAGCGGCAGGCCAACAGCGTTCCGTTGGCCGCGGTGATGCTCGACGGCGCTGTGTAGATGTCGTTCGCGGACGCCGAGCATCCGGTCAGCGCCGAAGCGGCCGAACCGGTGGTAGCGATCGCGGTGGTGACGCCGATACCACAGGCGATCACCGCAATCGACGCAACTAACTTCTTTCTCATAGACCATCCCAGTTGGTTTAGAGAGTGGGCCGCGAACACATTTTGTTCGCGGATGGAATTGCGACAGCAGACGAATACATGCCGTACTGCATGCCACGCTGGGGAGTATTTACGCAAAGTTACCGGCGAGTCAACAAGTTCCACAAAATCCGCGCACTTTGGGGTGATTTCCACGGTTAGCGGCTTATTGTGTCCGTATTTTGGGGGCCTTGCAGGGGCTCACGACGCCCCTCGGAAGCACCCCGGCCAGTCGCGAACCCAGAATTCGACGCTATTAACACTTCGTCTGATAAGCCGCCGTTTCAGACTGTTGACAGTCTGTCTCATAAATTTTCGGCAGCCACTACCCGCGACGATTCCTCCTGGACAAGCGGGATGATTTTGACCGGTCGGAGTTGGCTAATCGCTTGAGCCGACGCCCGGCCGACGGGCGGCGGCGGAGACCTCGCTGATCCCCACCTGATGTCCGGCGGCGCAGCGGACCTCGACGGCGATCGGTTGGCCGCACCCGGCGTGGGTGAGCTCAATCGGACCGCCATCCTCGGCGACGTACTTGTCCCCCCACTGCATCATCGCGAGAGCGACCGGGAAGAGGTCGCGCCCGGCGTCAGTGAGGACGTACTCGAACCGGGTCCGCTGGCCGGGCTCGCGGTACGGGACGCGCGTCAGCAGGCCGGCCGCGACCAACTCCTTGAGGCGGGCGGAGGCGACCGCTTCGGTGATCCCGACGCGGCGGGCGAAGTCGTCGAAGCGGGTAGTGCCGTAGAACGCCTCGCGCATCAGCAGCAGCGCCGAGCGGGTGCCGACGACACCGATGGCCCGATCCAGCGAGCAGCGACCGGGAGCCGGCCAGCGATCCCGACGGGCCAGCCCACCCTGCAACTGCACGACCGGATTCGATTGGTCGGCGGTCCTCTCCATGCGGTCACTTTACCTCGCTGACTTGCATCTACCCAAGTCAGCCTCTTAGAGTGCTGACTATGGTCAATTCCAGTCAGCCTCAGCCGTCGGGCACCGCGCCCGGCTCCACGCCAGCCACCAGCCGCCCCGGTCTGGTGCTGGCCATCCTGTCGGTGGCCGCGTTCATGGCCAGTCTCGACCTCTTCATCGTCAACGTGGCCTTCGACGACATAGGCCACGACTTCAGCAGCGCCTCGCTCTCGGATCTCAGCTGGATCCTCAACGGCTACGCGATCACCTACGCGGCACTGCTGGTCCCGCTCGGACGGCTGGCCGACCGCTACGGGCGCAAGGCTGGATTCCTGCTCGGCGTCGGGCTCTTCACGGTAGCCAGCGCAGCCTGTGCGGCCAGCACCGGCCTCTGGCTCCTCGTCTTCTTCCGAGTTCTGCAGGCGGTCGGCGCGGCGCTGCTGACACCGACGAGCCTCGGACTGCTACTGAGCGCCACCCCGGCGCAGCGCCGGGCCCGGGCCGTTCGGATCTGGGCCGCGTCCGGCGCGTTGGCCGCCGCCGCCGGCCCGGTCGTCGGCGGGCTGCTGGTCAGCGCATCCTGGCGCTGGGTCTTCCTGGTGAACATCCCGATCGGCATCGTCGCGCTGATCGCCACCGTCCGCTACGTACCCGATTCCCGTGACGCCAATCGCGGCCCGATCCCCGATCTGGCCGGCGCGTTGTTGCTGGTCATCGCCATCGGGTCACTCGCCCTCGGGCTGGTGAAGGCACCGAGTTGGGGTTGGCTCAGCGCCGACTTCATCACCACGATGGTCGTCGCCGCACTCGGCCTCGCCTTGTTCTGGTACCGCTCGCTGCACCACCGCGCTCCGGTGGTCGAGCCCGCCCTCCTGAAGGTCCGCGCCTTCGCCTGGTCGAACGTGACGGCACTGCTGTTCAGCATCGGGTTCGCGGCCAGCCTGCTCAGCAACATCCTGTGGATGCAGCAGATCTGGCACTACTCAGCGCTGCGCACCGGTCTGGCGGTCGCCCCCGGGCCACTGATGGTGCCGATCTTCGCCGCCGTCGGGCAGCGACTGGCCTCCCGGGTCTCGGTTGGCCGGCTGGCCGCCGCCGGCTGCCTGCTCTTCGGCGTGGGCGCGGTGCTGGTGTTGACCCGCGTCGGCCCAACCCCGAACTACGCGGAGGAGATCCTCCCCGGTTGGCTCGTCGGCGGTATCGGGGTCGGGCTGGCCCTTCCCACGATCCTCTCGGCCGCCACCATCGACCTGCCCGCGGCGCGCGCCGCGACCGGCAGCGCGGTCGTCAACATGAGCCGCCAGGTCGGCACTGTGCTCGGCGTGAGCATCCTGGTCGCATTGCTGGGGGTACCGCACGGCTACCTCGAGGCGCACACGGCCTTCCAGCGGGTCTGGTGGGCGATCGCCATCTCGGCCTGGGTCGCCGCCGTCACCGCCTTCGGCATGACGCCGCGCGGGCAGCGGGTCGACGTCGAGACATCAGCGCCGCTGGAGTCCGAGCCTCAGCACGGGACGAGCGCTTCGGGCGTCAGGTCGGCGATGCTGCGGTAACCGTCGATGGCCATCGTCAGATCGGCCTCGGCCAGCAGGCTGCGCAGGACGTGCTCGACCCCGCGCGCTCCGGCTAGGGATAGCCCGTAAACATAAGGGCGTCCGACCCCGACGGCGGTGGCGCCGAGGGCCAGGGCCTTCACGATGTCCGGGCCGCCGCGCACACCGGAGTCGAAGAGCACCGGCATCCCGTCGGCCGCGGCGACCACCCCGGCCAGGCAGTTCAGCGCCGGCAGTCCGCCGTTGGCCTGACGCCCGCCGTGGTTGGAGCAGACGATGCCGTCGACGCCGCCGTCCTTGGCCCGGGTGACATCCAGCGGTGAGCAGATTCCCTTGAGAAGTAAAGGGAGATTGGTGAGCGAGCGAAACCACGGGAGATCGTCCCAGCTCAGCGTCGGTTTCCCGAAGATGGAGGCCCAGGCGAGTTCTTCCCGGTGCGGCTGGCTCTCGGGGATCTGCCCGACAATCTGCGCGAAGCGTGGGTCACTGCGGTAGTTGGCCAGGCAGTGCCCGCGCAGCATCGGCAGGTAGGCGTTGCCCAGATCCCGCGGGCGCCACCCGTTGACCCAGGTGTCCACCGTGATGACGATGCCGGCATACCCTGCAACCTCGGCCCGATGCACCAGATTCTCGGTCAATTCACGGTCATTCGGCGGGTAGAGCTGGAAGAAGGCGGGAGTCGCTCCGGTCGCCTTGGCGACCTCCTCCAGCGGGCTGGCCGAGAGGGTGGAGGCGAGCATGGGCACCCCGGTGGCGGCGCTGGCCCGGGCGGTCTCCAGGTCACCCTCGGGATGACAGACGCCGAGGACGCCGACCGGGCAGAGATAGAGCGGACTGGGCAACTGCAGGTCGAAGAGCTCGACCGAGAGATCCCGCTCAGCCGCACCCACCATCATTCGGGGCATCAGCCCCCAACGCTGGAACGCCTCGACATTGCGGCGCTGGGTGTTCTCATCCCCGGCCCCACCGGCCACATAGCCGAGAACCGCCGCCGGGAGAGCGGCGTGAGCTCGCCGCTCCAGTTCGGCGTAGCTGACCGGAAGGTCAGGCTGCACGCCCTGCACGCCGTTGTAGTAGATCCCCAGCTGGTAGTCGCTCCAGTTCGCCATGGTTACGCATTATGCGCTGATGAGCTCGTGAATGAGGCGCATCTTCTCCAGCACGGCGGGGGGCAGGACGAACGGGTACAGGTCCTGATGACCCATGGATCGATTGATCATGTTGAGCGCCCAGGACAGCGGGAGCCAGAGCTCGATGATCCGGTCGAAACCGCTGCTGCCGGCTAGCGGCTTGTCCACGGTCGCGCCGGCCGGGGCGAAGCCGAAGGCGGCCGCGGTGTCGATGGTGTCGCGGATGTGCAGGTAGTGGGCGAACGTCTCGGCCCAGTCCTCGGCCGGGTGCATGGTGGCGTAGGAGGAGATGTAGTTCTCCGTCCAGCCCTCGGGTGCGCCCTCGGAGTAGTGCCGATCCAACGCGGCCTGGTAGTCGAGGTCGTAGTCACCGAAGAGCGCCTCGTACTGCTTGCGCGGCTCACCCTCCAGAGCCAGGACGTCGTTGTAGTAGTGGCCGATCTCGTGGCGGAAGTGCCCGAGCAGCGTCCGGTACGGCTCATCCATCGAGATGCGCAGCTGCTCGCGGTGGACGTCGTCACTCTCGGCCAGATCGAGGGTGATGACGCCGTTGTCGTGCCCGGTGATCACCTGCTCGTGAACGCTGGAGAGGAGGTCGAAGCAGAGACCGTGTTCCGGGTCGGTGTCACGGTCGACGATCGGCAGCCCGAGTTCGGTGAGCTCGAGTACCAGTCGGCGCTTCGCCGCCTCGGCCTCGGCGAACTCGGGCAGGCCGGTGAGGTCGCTGTCCGACGGTCGGGTCCGGGTCAGCGAGCAGGAGCGGCAGAGACCGGTCGGCGAGTCGGCGGCGACGAGCCAGTTGCAGACGGCGAGATTGAGGTTGGAGCAGATCCGCCGGGGCGGCTCGACGGTGGTGAGCCCGTCGGCACCGACGATCGCGAAATCACGGGTGTCGAGGTCGAACCCGACGTTGTTGCCGCAGCTGAGGCAGACGGAGTTCTCGAAGGCGAGGCGATTGCCGCAGTTCGGGCAGAGGAAGTCACGCATGATGATCCAGTTCAGGAAGCTTGCGCCGGAGGAGTCCGGCTTGGTAGTCAGGGGCCACCGCCTGACTACCCAACCACGGACCGTCCCTAACGCCGGCCTCCCAACGTCGGCTTCCCAAATGCGTGCGGCTAGCCGACCGTTCCGAAGATGTCGACGACCACATCGGTGGCGGTCGAGGCCAGGATGGCGATCTGGCGACTCGGCGGAACGTTCATCATCACCGTATTGCCACACTGCTGACCGGCCTGGTAGTTCAGCACCGTCATCTGCGGAAGCGACCCGCCGGCCGGATAGGCCTTGAGGTTTCCGCTGATGGTCGAGTTGGCCGAGGTGAACTTCAGCTGCACCGATGTCGTGCCCACCGGCACGGCCGAGGCCGGCAGCGTGATCGCGCGCAGCTCGCCGCCGGCGAACCGCCCCCCGCTGCTGCGGGTGTCGTAGGCACGCACCGGCACCGGGAGCACTCCGACGGCCCCCGCGCCCTCACTGAAGCCGACCCGCACCCCGTTGACCTGCTGCTTACCCGTGGTGTCGTTGTTGTAGAACACGAGGGCTAGTTTCGTCCCCGGCGGGAAGGGGCCGTAGTTCGCCGAGGTGACGACACCCCGGGTGGCGACGACGGCGGAGCTGACCGGGATGGTCACGTCGACCACTGGTGTGTAGAAACCACCGGTACCCGCTTCCCAGATCCGGCCGAGACCGCTCGTGGGGCTGGAGGCGCTGTTGTAGGTGTACCACTCGATGTCGCGAATCTTTGCCCCAGCCGGAATCTCCATGCTCGCCCAGAGGGCACTGGTCGTGCCGGTGGTGTAGACCCCGGATCCGCCCCAAGCGCGGAGCGCACTCGGCGACTCGGGCGTGAAGTCGAACATCTCGGCGTGGCGATAGGTGTAGCCGGCCAGCGGGGCCGAGGCGATCGTGGTGCCGGCGGTCGTAGCGTTCGGATGAGCACCGGACCCGCCGGCGGCGCCCCCGCCGGGGAGGACGGCCACGGCTTCGGCGGGCGCGGCGGCCGTGACACCCACGGCGGTAGCGCCGAGAGCGGCGGCGCCGGCCCCGGCGAAGAATCGGCGGCGTGGGATGTAGCGATCCATGTATTGGGCCATGACATGCCTCTCGATTGGGCGACGACTCGCGACCGGCGGCGTCGCAGCGAAGGAGCGTCCGTCAGCACTGTCGGACAGGAGCAATCACGCAGCCGTCATTGGCCGCTACCTCATCGAGAGGCTGCACCCGATCCGGTGATACGTCGCAAGCGTCCTGCGTTCTGGGTGCTATCACGCCACATGTGCAGGACCTTCGGCCAGATGTGCAGGCACGTGCGCACGCGCGCCGGCGAATGCCGACGAGAACTACCAGCGATCTACGGCCGTTACGTGCAGCACGGCTTCGCCGGCCTCATCGCTGGCGGCCAGATCCACCACCGCACTGATGCCCCAGTCGTGGTCCTCCTCCGGGTCGTCGAACACCTGGCGCACCACCCACTGGGTCGGCTCGACGGTCACCTGGAACAGGGCCGGCCCGCGGGCCACCGAACCCCAGCCCATCGAGGGATACTCCTCGAAATACTGGTCAAGCGCCTCCTGCCAGGCCTCGAAGTCCCACCCGTCGGCTCCGTCCAGCAGGCCGAGTTCGTAGTAATTGCGCCGGGCCGCGAGCGCCACCCGGCGGAAGAGCGCGTTGCGGACGAGCACGGTGAAGGCGCGCACATTCGAGGTGAGGCTGCGGGTCGGTGGGGCCACATCGCGCACTGACGGGTCGAGGTCGCCGCTGGTCATGTGCTCCCACTCGTCCAGCAGGCTGGAGTCGACCTGATGCACCAGCTCGCCCAGCCACTCGGTGAGCTCCTCCACACCCTCCGTCCGGGCCACCGCCGAGACACCGGCCCGAAGCGCCCGATAGGCGTCGGAGAGGTAGCGCAGCACCAGCCCTTCGGAGCGGGTAAGGCCGTAAAAGGAAACGTATTCACCGAAAGTCATCGCCCGTTCCCACATGTCCCGCACGACCGACTTCGGCGATAGTTCCAGCTCGCGCAGCCACGGGTGCCCCTGGGCGTAGATCTCGAAGGCGGCGTTCAGCAGCTCGGCCAACGGCTGTGGATAGGTGACCTCCTCCAGCAGCTCCATCCGCTCGTCGTATTCGATCCCCTCCGACTTCATCCGCCCGATCGCCTCACCCCGGGCCTTGTGTTCCTGGGCCGAGAGGATCTGACGTGGGTTCTCCAGCGTGGACTCGATCACCGAGAGCACGTCGAGGGCGAAGGTCTCCGATTCGAGGTCGAGAATCTCCACAGCGGCCAGGGCGAAAGTCGACAGCGGTTGGTTCAGCGCGAAGTTCATCGGCAGGTCCACCGTCGGCCGGACGGTCCGGCCGACGGCGTCCGGAACCTCCAACCGCTCGATGACCCCAGCCGTCAGCAGTGAGCGATAGGCCTGGATCGCCGTCCGCACATGGCGGCGCTGGGCAGCGGCCGGCTCATGGTTGTCGGTCAGCAGCTTGCGCATCGCGACAAAGGCATCACCGGGACGGGCGATCACGTTCAGCAGCATCGAGTGGGAGACCTGGAAATGTGACTTCAGCGGCTCCGGCTCGGCCGCGATCAGACGATCATGCGTCCCCTTCGACCACGAGACGAACCCCTCCGGCGCCTTCTTGCGCTGCACCCGCTTCAGCTTCTTCGGGTCGTCTCCGGCCTTGGCGACGAGCCGGATGTTCTCCACCTCGTGCTCGGGGGCCTGCACGACCACGGTGCCCGCGGTGTCGAAGCCGGCCCGGCCGGCCCGCCCGGCGATCTGGTGGAACTCCCGCGCCTGCAGGTGACGGGTGCGCTGACCGTCGTACTTCGACAGCGAGGTGAGCACCACCGTCCGGATCGGGACGTTGATGCCGACCCCGAGTGTGTCGGTGCCACAGATGATCTTGAGCAGGCCGGTCTGGGCCAGCTGCTCGACCAGCCGCCGGTACTTCGGCAGCATCCCGGCGTGGTGCACCCCGATCCCATGGCGAACCAGCCGGGAGAGCACCTTCCCGAAGCCGGAGCTGAAGCGGAAGTCGCCGATGGCCAGCGCGATCCGATCCTTCTCCTCCCGGGTGCAGACGTTCACGCTCATCAGGGCCTGCGCCTGCTCCAGCGCCGACGCCTGCGTGAAGTGAACGATGTAGATCGGCGCCTGATGCGTCTGCAGCAGGTCGGTGATCGTCTCGTGCAGCGGCGTGGTGGCGTAGTAATGGTGCAGCGGGACTGGGCGATTCACCGACGTGACCACGGCGGTGTTCCGCCCGTTGCGCCGGGTGAGGTCATCGGCGAAGAACTTCACGTCACCGAGGGTGGCCGACATGAGCAGGAACTGGGCCCGGGGGAGTTCCAGCAGCGGAACCTGCCAGGCCCAGCCCCGATCGCCGTCGCCGTAGTAGTGGAACTCGTCCATGATCACCAGGTGGATATCGGCCGCCGCCCCCTGCCGAAGCGCCAGGTTGGCCAGCACCTCGGCCGTGCAGCAGATGATCGGCGCGTCGGCGTTGACGCTCGCGTCGCCGGTCATCATGCCGACCCGCGACGGCCCGAAGATCGCGCAGAGGTCGAAGAACTTCTCACTCACCAACGCCTTGATCGGCGCGGTGTAGAAGCTGCGCTTCCCCTCGACCAGAGCGGCGAAGTGCGCCCCGGTGGCGACCAGAGACTTTCCCGAGCCGGTCGGGGTCGAGAGGATGACGTTGGAACCGGTGACGATCTCGATGAGGGCTTCGGACTGTGCGGGGTACAGCTCGATCCCCCGTGACTCGACCCAGCTGGAGAACGCGTCGAAGACCGCATCCGGGTCGGCCGCCCCAGTCTCGGCCTGGCTCACGGCAGCGTCCAGAATTGCGGCGAGCGCGCTCGGCTGGCTGGTCATCACCGCCTAGCCTGCCTGATGGGTTCGGCGAGGCTTCGGGCAGGACCGGGCGGGACCGGACAGGGCCGGGCAGGACTGGGCGCGGCGCCGGCCTAGGTCTGCCGCGGGGTGAGTGCGCCGGCCAGCAGGCTGCGCACGACCTCGATACCCACCTCTATATCCGGGTCGCGCACCGCGAGCACGTCGGAGTACATGAAGCTCTCGATGAGACGGACGATCGCATAGGCCAGGGTGGCCGGCGGGATGCTGAAGTGCAGGTCGTCCTTCTCGATCTCCAACTCGAGGAGGTTGCGAGTCACCGTGATGAAGCCGCGCTGGATCTGACCGGTCGGGCCGGTGAGGATGCGCATCGCCGCCTGCGGCTCCTCGTCGATGAAGCGCCGGATCTGCGGGGTGCCCTGGTAGCGGCGCACAACAGTGCCGATGGCGGCGTTGAGGCGCTCCAGGCCGGTCAGCTCGGCGGTCTCCTCCAGCACCAGCGCGTAGCTCATCCGGGAGCGCCACCAGATCGCCTGGCCGAGGAGATTGTCCCGGTCGCC
This sequence comes from Jatrophihabitans sp. GAS493, assembly GCF_900230215.1. NCBI lineage: Bacteria > Bacillati > Actinomycetota > Actinomycetes > Jatrophihabitantales > Jatrophihabitantaceae > Jatrophihabitans > Jatrophihabitans sp. GAS493. Next base: position 556,249 of record NZ_LT907982.1, read on the forward strand.
GGCCTGGCGGTAGAGCGTAGAGCGTGAGACACCGAGGGTCTGGGCCAGCGAACCCATGTCGAGGCGGCGCAGTTCGTCGAAGTCTCGAAGCGCGGCCGAGAGGGCGGCCTCGCGGATGTTGGACGGCGCAGAGACCCCGCCGGGGAGCACACGGGCGACATCTGGGCAGCGTTCAGCGGCTCGAACCGAATCGGCCTGCAACTTCGCGGCCCATCTCGTCGAATGACCGAATGTGGGTGTTGCGCTTGCCAAGCCAGAGGGATGGGCAGATATTGAAGCGGACGAGGTCGCGCCTGCCCGGTCTTTCGGGTCCGGCGGACCTATCGGAGCCTCGGCCGACACCCCCACTGGCGAAATCCTTTCCTTCGTGCAACATTTCCCATATCGTCTCATTTCTGAGACCTAGAGCACAACATGCCCCCAAGCTGGAGGAATACGAATGACCGCGCTCGCGCATTCATCAGATGAGGCGCCGGAAACGGCCGTCACCGAATCCCTATGGAACCGACAACTCGGTCGTTACCCGACTAACACCCGTCGCTATACATACCTCGCAATCACCGTCCTCGCCACCGTAGTGCTCTATTACGAGCTATACATCCAAGGCGCGGTCGCCACGCAGATCATCACGTACTTCCACATGACCTTCGGGTTCTACGTGGCGGTCTCGATCGTCGGCAACGCGGTGGGGGCACTCGGCTCACTGGCCGCCGGTCTGGCCGATCGCTGGGGACGGGCCAACATGGTCGTGTACGGCCTGGCCATCACCGGCCTGATCATTCTCTTCGGGCTGCCGCACGCCGGCAGCAAGGGCGTCTACATGTTCCTCTTCGCGATCCTGAGCGTGGTCGAGGGCATCGTGCTGGTGGCCACTCCGGCGCTGGTGCGCGACTTCAGCCCGCAGATCGGACGGGCGAGCGCGATGGGTTTCTGGACCCTCGGCCCGGTCCTCGGTAGCCTCGCGGTCACCGCGGTCAGCAGCAACACCCTCGACTCGCACCCCGATTGGCAGTTCCAGTTCTACGTCTGCGGCACCGTCGGCCTGATCGTCTTCGTGCTTGCCTTCATCCTGCTGCGCGAGCTGAGCCCGAAGCTGCGCGACCAGCTGATGGTCACCCACCGCGAGCGGGTGCTCGTCGAGGCCCGCGCCGCCGGACTCGACCCGGAGACCGCCCTGCACGGCCACTGGAAGCAGATGATGAAGGCCGACATCATCGGCCCGGCCTTCGCCATCAGCATCTTCCTGATCTTCTACTACGTCGCCGTCGGCTTCTTCGTCGTCTACTTGGCCACCGTCTTCGGGTACTCGGAGTCGCAGGCCAACGCGCTCGGCAACTGGTACTGGGTCACCAACGCGATCGCCCTGGTGGTCGCCGGTGTGCTCTCCGACCGCTTCCGGGTCCGCAAGCCGTTCATGATCATCGGCGCCCTGGTCAGCGCCGCCGGAGTAGCCGTCTGGGCCACCAAGGCGACGACCGGCGTGCACGGCACCAACCCGCCGACCACCAGCTACTACGAGCTGGCGGCGATCATCGTCGTCATCGCCGCCGGTGGCGGCGTCGCGTACACCGCCTGGATGGCCGCCTTCACCGAGACGGTCGAGAAGCACAACCCGGCGGCCACGGCCACCGGTCTCGCCGTCTGGGGTGCGCTGCTGCGCACCGTGGTCACCGTCGTCCTCATCGCCCTCACCTTCGTCGTCAGCGGCACGAACGCCCTGGTCGACAAGGGTCCGAAGGTGCAGGAGTTGGCGGCCAAGTACCACGCCGAGCTGGCTACCGCCGCCCTCATCACACCGGCTCATCTAGCGGCGCTCACCGCCAACCCAACGAGCCCGCTGGCCCAGGTTGCCGCACTCGCCGACATCACCGCCAGTAAGGGCGTCACCGCCACCCAGATCGTCCAGGTGAAGACGGATTCGGCGAAATACAAGGACGAGCTGGCCACTGCGGCGGCGATTCAGCCGGCCAACCTGGCTGCACTGACGGTCGCTCCGACCGACCCGGCGGCCCAGGTGGCGGCCCTGGCCGACCTGACCGGCCCCAAGGGGGTCAATGCGGCGCAGATCGTGCAGCTGAAGACCGACTCGGTGAAGTACGCCCAGGAGATCGAGACGCTCAGCGCGATCAGTCCGGCCACCCTGGCCGCGTTGCAGGCCAACCCGACCGGCCCGGCGGCCGTCGCCGCGGTCGGTCAGATCGCGGTCAGACTGCGCGTCCCCGCAGCGACGGCGGCGGCCCGGTTGGCGGCGGCCAGTGCCGTACCGAAGGCCGACCTGGCCCTGCTCACCACGGCCGGTCCGGTGGTGAAGGATGCCTCGGCGCAGTTGGCCGCACTCGGTGCCGTGCCGGTCTCCTCGCTGGCCCTGCTCAAGACGGCGGGACCGGTCGTGCAGGATGCCGCCGCCCAGCTGACCGCGCTCGGCAAGGTACCGCCGGCGGACTTGGCCTACCTCAAGGCCAATGCGGCCGACGTGGTCAAGGCCCAGAACGACATCGGCAAGCAGTGGCGCACCTGGTGGTGGATCTGCTTCGCGGCCCAGATTCTCTTCATCCCGTTTGTTTTCCTGATGATCGGACGCTGGAGCCCGAAGGCCGCCAAGCAGGATGCGGCTGAGTACGACGCCAAGATCGAGGTGGAGCTGCAGGCGCTTCAGGCGGCGGAGGCGTCCAGTTAGCCAGACGGCGCAGGCGTCCAGCTAGCCACAGCTCAGCTCGCTCGACGAGTACGACAATGGGAGCCCCCGCACGCTGCAGGGGCTCCCATTGTCGTTACTGCTTGCGCCCCAGCCACCCGGCCAGCCGGGCGTAGGCACCGGCCTCGTCCGGCACCTCGATGACCGTGTCGAACGGCATCTCAGGATCCTGCCGCGCCTCGGCCGGAACGGCCATCCGACCGATTCCCAACGCCAGTTCGGCCAGCTCCGGCGCCCCTTCACTGGGCTGGCCGGTGGCCACCGCCAGGTCCCAGCCGTGCGTCAGGATCTCCATGACGTAGCCCCCGAGCGCGATCCGGCCGGGCACCACGCCCCACGGCACCTTGGCCATCGCATCGAGCGTCGACTCCGGCGACCACACCGCCACCGTGCGCAGCCGCGCCTGCCGGAACTCGGCCAGCAGCTGCTCGTCGGGGACACCGTAGATCTGCGGCTCGACATCGTCACAGTCGCCGCCCCGGCCGACGTGCGCGATGCGGTTCATCCCGCCGATCATGTGCCCGACCAGGGTGCGGACGTCGTACTCGTCGCACGGGGTGGGGAGGCCGAACTGCTCCGGACGGATACCGGCCACCGTCAGCTCCGTCTGGGCGGTCGCCTGGGCGTAGGGAAGTCGGGGATCGAAGGTGGTCAGCTGTGCGGTCATGGGATTCTCCTGAGATCTCTGAGTGATTGGCTGCTGCGCTCTACATCGCTGTCGGTTCGACGAGATCCATATTGGTTGCCAATACTTGACACGTGATGTCAGGTATTGATGCCACTATTGAGGCATGAGAGCTGACCGGTTGCTGGCGATCCTGCTCACCCTGCAGGGGCGCGGAATGGTCTCCGCGCGCGAGCTAGCGCAGCGGCTGGAGGTCTCCACGCGCACCATCTACCGCGACGTCGACGCGCTGAGCGCCGCCGGGGTGCCGGTCTACTGCGAGCAGGGTCGCTCCGGCGGGGTGCGCCTGCTCGACGGCTACCAGGCGAAGGTTCCGGCGCTCACCCCGGAGGAGTCGATGTCTCTCTTCGTCCTCACCTCGCAGCGCACGCACGCCGACCTGGGCCTGGGCGACGCCCTGGCCAGCGCCATGTCCAAGCTGCTGGCAGCCGTGCCACAGAGTCAGCGCAGCGACGCCGAGCGGGCCGGCCTGCGCATTCTGGCCGACCCGCGCCCCTGGATGAAGCCCGGCGACGAGGTGCCCCAGCTGGCCCTGGTGCAGCGGGTCGTCCTCAACGACCTTCGACTGCACATCACCTATAGACATGGGCGGAGCGAACGGGTCAGCCGCTACACCCTTGACCCGTACGGGCTGGTCGCCAAGGCCGGCGTCTGGTACCTGGTGGCCGACTCGCGGCGGGCGGCCCGGCTGTTCCGGGTGAGCCGGATGCTGGAGGCCACCGAGCTCAACGAGCCGGTACGCCGGCGCAGCACGGTCACCCTGGAGCAGCTCTGGAGCGATCTCTCGACGGTGGCCGAGCAGCGGCCGACCGAGGTCTCAGCCGTCGTCCGGGTGGTACCGGCGGCACTGGGGCGTATCAGACGGATCACCGCCTCCTATCTTGTCGCCGAGGATCCGGTCACCGATGTCCCGGGAAAGAAGGGGCAGGTAGACATCACGCTGCAGTTCAACCACATCTGGGCCGCCCGAGGACTGCTGCTCGGCTTCGGGGCCGACGTCGAGGTGCTCTCCCCGCCCGAGCTGCGTGAGGAGATGCGGCGCTGCGCCGAAGAGGTTCAGCAGTTGTATAGCTAGCCCGAATCTTTCGTGATGGTCTGGGCGATGGCGGGTTTTCGGTTCGGTGGTGGGCGTTTGCGTGATTCTGATTCTGGGGTGCGGTGATCTGACCGGGGTTCGCCTGGGTGGGCGCCGGTTTCCACTGTCCGGTGGGTGCTTTGCTGGTCGTGGGGTCGGCGGGTGGGGTGGTGCTCAGCTGGGTGCTGGGATTCGCCGTAGTCGTTGCAGACCGTCGGTGATGAGGTGGGCCCAGGGCGCGGTCGCGGCGAGGTGGAGCTGTTGTCGCCGGCCGTGACGGCTGAGTCGGGCCGCGATGCTGAAGATCCGCAGCCGTAGCCGTTTCGGTTCCCACCTCCGGGCGTGGTGGGTGGTGAACGCGAGCAGTTGGGTCCAGGCGGTCAGCTCGCAGGCCAGGGCGACGATGGCGCACCAGATCTGGTTCTGGTTGAAGTCGTGCAACGGGAGGTTGTTCAGGCCGGTGTCTTTGGCGTGGCGGATGCGGTCTTCGCAGCGGGCCCGGCGGCGGTGGCGTAGTTCGAGGTCAGCGATCTGCCCGGTGCTGGCGTTGGTAGCGAAGGCGGTGATGCGGTGCCCGTCGGTGTCGGTGATCCGCAGCTGAGCGCCGGGGTGGGGTCGTTCTTTGCGATGATGACCCGCATCCCCGTGGGCCAGGTGCTCAGGTTCATCAGCCCGGAGACGTCGGCGACCCACGCCCCGTCGCGGACACCGCCGTTGCTGTCGTAGGCCGGTGACCACGCCTGGTCGGGGACTTTCGGCAGTACATCATTGGCGAAACCGGTCTGGAAGGCGAACCCGACCGAGTACAACAATCCTTGCGCGGTGAGCCAGGACAGCAACTCGTGGGTGCCGCCGGCGGAATCGGCCCGGATCAACACCGCTGGTCGACGGCGGCGCGCTGGGAGTTGCGCCAGCGCTTGTTCGATGACGATGATGTGGTCGGTCGCGGTGTTGGAGCCGGCGTTGCCCGGACGCAGCAGGAACGACAACGGCTCACCGCCACCGTCTTCGCCATGGTCGGCGAAGGCCCATAGCGGGTGATGACCGAAGCCTCTCTTGAACGTCGGCGCCGCTTTCTCTTTCTCCGAATGGGCGGCGATGAGGGTGGCGTCGACGTCGATGATCAACGGCGCTGTCGCTGTTCGTCCTCGGTTCGGGGCGTGCCGGCCGGCGGCTGACCACGCTGCTGCTCGGGCCTGGGCGCGGGCGGTGTTGATCGCCGCCAACGCTGCTGGCGCGTCCACGGCGAGCGTGTCGATCAACCTCGACACCGTCGGATCGGAGGCCACCGCACCGAAGACACCAGGCTCGGCACGGAGCACGGAGATGTCGGCCAGGCAGTCCCCGCCCAGTGCCAGGCTGATCGCGAGGTCGGTGATGATCTTCCCAGGATCATGCACCGCCATCGGCTTACGCCACGGCGCCACGCCTGCGACAACGACGTCAGCAGCCCCGTACTGCGGACGGTTTCGACCACCACGACACCACCGGCATGAGACACCACACCGGTCCCGGCCGTGTCGGCTTGGACGCGCGGATACGACCCGATATTCTTCACCACGAAGGTGCTCCCCGTTCAACGAACTTGGTTACTCGACATCTCCAAGTTTCATTGACGTGGAGCACTTTTCAGTTCAACGGCACACCCTCACCGTGAAAGCAGCGGGCTAGGTGCCTCTCGACTGCCCAGCTGTTGTTGCAGCGGAGCTCAGTTGTGCGTGCCAGCAAAGACGTGATCGAGCTCGCAGATGAAGTCCATACCCCGTAAGTGGCCGTTGGGGCGGCTACGGCCTGCGGGCAGGAGAACGTCTCCGCAACAGGTCCTGACTTCGTCACCGAATCCGACGAATAGGCCAACGTCTTGGCCGTGATCGAAACCAGCAGGTTGCCCTCGGCGTCGTAGATCCTGGTCTGTACCTGCCCGGTCGCGACGTTCTTCACGCTTGCCAGGTGCCCGGCGGTGTCCCAGGTCAGAGCCTTGCCGGGCGCAGACTGCGTATCGCCTACTGCGTCGTAGGCGTAGGGGTCGTGACATGGCTGCGGTAACCTCAAGAACTGGGGTACCGATGGGGCGGACTCACCTGTTGACGGCGAACTCGTCCACGATTGACTGCGCCAATGCGCGAAGTTCTGGTAGATCCGCCGCAATTTTTCGTGTCCGCGCAAAGTCAGCGGCGGCTTCAACTGACTGCAGGATCATTATCGACATCGTCTCGTCTACCGTGTGCGGCTCCATTGGGAGTTCGTTCGGAACACCGGCTGTGACAAGAAGCAAAGACCGCTTCTTGGAGTAGCGCCCGGTTCGGATGCCGGGCACGTGCGGTGCTCCGTCACGTCCTGGCGTCACTTCGCCCGGAACGATGTACACGACATTTAATCTGAGCACCGACTTGACATCTCTGCGGGCAGAGCGAACGAAAGGCGAAATCCGGCTTAGGCCCGCGGACCACGCCCGAGGGAACGGCATCGTCCCTCCGACATGGGCGCCCAATGTGAGGGCGGCAGCCTCCGCTTCGCGCTCACGTTCTAGCCACTCCTCACGGGTTATCAATCTTCGTAGTCACCTCCACTGCCACCTCCACCACCCACCCCGTCCTCGTCAAATGGGTCAATGGATCCAGGGGCAGGATTCCAGTTCTCGTTGTTCATCGGACCCGCATCGCGTTGGACGATCCACCGCTCCAGTGCAGCCATTACCGCTCTCGGCCCCTTGGTCAACTGGATCATCTGCTTGTCTGCCATGAATGTCTTAGACTAGTGCGGCAGGTGGGCGTGGCTGACGTAGTGGTCGCTCTCGACCTGGGCCTGGCCGAGCGCCAGCTCGACCGTCGCGACCACCATGATGACCGTCGCCACCGCCATCAGCAGCAGCTTCCCGTGACCGACTCTCAGGTGCTCCTCCAGCAGCAGCACCCCGAGGATCGAGGCGGTGAGCGGCTCGACGACCTGGATGATCGGCATCGACGTCCGCAGCGATCCGGCCTGGAAGGCCACCTGCTGCAGATAGACCCCGCCCAGCCCGACCACCACCAGCGCATAGGTCTCCCACGAAGTGAAGACCGCCCCCGGGCCGTGCTGGACGAGCTCGACGACCACCTTGGTCAGCAGCGCGGCGACGCCGGCCAGGAAGCCGACGGCCAGCGCAAGCAGGCTGGAGCGGGTCGCGCCGCTGCGGCGCAGCCCGACGGCCACACAGAGCGCGACCAGCGGGCCGCCGACCAACAGCAGCAGAATCCACGACCGGGGGTGCGGCTGCTCCAGACCACGGGACGGGTTACCGACCACCACGAAGATGGCCAGCGCCATCACGAGGGCGCTCCCCCAGATCCAGACGTGGCGACGCAGCTTCACCTTGGCCACCCGCGCCTCCAGCGGCAGCGCGAAGAGGATGGAGGTGACCAGCAATGGCTGCACCACCAGCAGCGACCCGAAGCCGAGAGCCACCGCCTGCAGCAGGTAGCCACCGAGGTTGCCGAGCGTGCCGGCCCACCAGAGCGGGCGCCGCAGCAGCACGCCGATGAGTTGCCCACGGTCGACCTCGTCGTCGGTGACCTTCGAGGCCGCCCGCTGCTGGGCCACCGTGGCCACCGCGAAGGCCACCGCCGAGAGGAGGGCCAGGATTATCGCGATCGTCGTGTGATGTCCGAGGATCCCGTGATGGTGGTGATGCACCCGCTGCCCTCCCTCCGGTTGTGCCCGTCTTTCCTTCAGCCTGCCGTATGTTGCCTCAGCCGGCGTCAGTGCGCCTCACCGCATTCAGCCAGCTCACGGGGAGCACCGCTACTCTGGGCCGATGCCCAGCACAGACTCCACCCAGCTTCCGGTCAGCCGCGGATCGGCCACGTCCCAGTCCAGCGTCGCTGCGTTTCGCTACGTCGCCATCGCCGAGGCCACCTCATGGCTGCTGCTCATCGTCGCGACGATCGTCAAGTACGCCGCCGACGCCCCGATCGGGGTGAAGTTCCTCGGCCCCATCCACGGCATTCTCTTCATCGCCTACGTGCTGCTGGCCCTGTCGTTGAAGCGCCCGCTCGGCTGGAGCGGGCGCACCCTGCTCATCGTGCTGGGTGACTCGATCCTGCCCGGTGGTGGCTTCCTGGTCGCCCGGCGCGCCGACCTGCAGACGCCGCCCGCCGCGACCCCTACCACCCCCGCCGCCCCCGCCGCCCCCGCCGCCCCCGCCGCGGCGAACGATCCTGCCAATAGCGCGCTGTAGCCCTCGATTAGCAGGATCGTTCGTCTCGAAGGGGTGGCCATGGAGCCAGAGTCAGCGCCGCCGACTCCCGGCCGCGGGCGGCCCCGAAGCGAGCGAGCCCGGACGGCGATCGTGCAGGCGGCCGGCGAGCTGATGTACGAAGGCGGCATGAAGGCCGCCACCATGGAGGCGATCGCCGCCCGCGCCGGCGTCAGCAAGGCCACGATCTACAAATGGTGGCCCAGCCGCAACGCAGTCGCCCTCGAGGGGTTCTTCGCCCGCGTCCGAGACGCCAGCGAGATTCCGGAGACGGACGACCTCCGGCAGGCCCTCAGCTATGAGGTCGACGCGCTCATCCAGGTCTTCCGCGACACCGAAGGCGGACCGCTGATGCGGGCCATCATCGGCCAGGCGGTGGCCGACCCCGATGTCGCGCTGGCCCTTCGTGAACGCTGGCTGGCTCCGCGGCGCGAGGTGGTGGCCGAAATCCTCACCGAGGCCGTCCGACGGGGCGAGCTGCGCGCCGACACCGACACCGACCTGGCCGCCGATCAGCTCTTCGCCCCGATCTACCACCGGCTCATCTTCGGCCACGAGCCCCTCGACGCCGGGATGGCGGAGCGCATCGTCAACCAGCTGCTGCACGGTATCGCCGCCGGCTAACACGTCCGAGCCGACTTGCCGGTAGGAATTAATGAACGTAGCGTTTAGTTAAAGGGGCGAGACGAAGAGATCCGGACGAGAGAGACAGCAGCCGTGGCCGTGCAAGACACCGTGCAACATCCAGTGATCGATCCGCTCCTCGAGCTTGATGCGTCGAAGGCTCGCAGTATGCGTCTGATCACCCTGGTGCTGGCCATCGCCTGTGGGGCCACCGTCGCCAACCTCTACTACTGCCAGCCGCTGCTCCCCCTGCTCAGCGATACCTTCGGCGTCAGCCAGGGCACGGCAGCCGTCGTCGTCACCCTGACCCAGCTCGGCTACGCCTTCGGGATGCTCTTCCTGCTCCCACTCGGCGACCTGCTGGAGAACCGCAAGTTCGCCTCCCGCACGCTGCTGGCCACCACGGTGGCCCTGCTCATCGCCGCGTTCGCCAAGGACTTCGCCCTCTTCGCCGGCATGTCGGTGCTCATCGGAGTCACCTCGGTGGTGGCCCAGATCCTCATTCCCTTCGCCGCCCACCTGGCCCCGGAGGCCGAACGAGGCCGCTTCGTCGGACGGGTGATGAGCGGCCTGCTGCTCGGGATCCTGTTGGCCCGCACGGTCGCCAGCCTGGTCGCCGCTCAGTGGGGGTGGCGCAGTGTCTACGTCATCTCGGCGGTGCTGATGCTCGCCACCTCACTGGCCCTGGTGAAGGTGCTACCGACGCACCGCCCGCAGACCAAGGCCAAGTACCCGCAGTTGCTGCGCTCGCTCGGGATGCTGGTGCGGACCGAGCCGGCACTGCGCCGCCGCGCCGCCTGCCAGGCCCTGATGTTCGGTACCTTCTCCTGTTTCTGGACCTCGATCGCCTACGAACTCATCGACGAGCACGGCTTCTCGCAGACCGCCATCGGCCTCTTCGCCCTGGTCGGCGCCGCCGGCGCCCTGGCCGCGCCGATCGCCGGCCGGTTGGCCGACCACGGCCACAGCGTGATCGGCAGCGGCTCGGCCATCGCGCTCGCCTTCATCGCCATGCTGCTGGCCGGGTTCGGCTCGGCCAACATCGTGGTCCTGGCCGCCGCGGCGGTGCTCCTCGACCTCGGCGTGCAGGGGCACCAGGTCTTCAGCCAGCAGGAGATCTACTCGCTGCGCGGTGACGCCCGGGCCCGCATCAACACGGTCTTCATGACCACGGTCTTCATCGGTGGCGCAATTGCTTCCGGTCTCTCCGGCCTGCTGCACGAGCAGTACGGCTGGCGCACCGTCGCCTTCTTCGGGGCCTGCCTACCGCTGGTGGCGCTGAGCATCTGGGGTGTCGCGACACTGCGGCGACGTTCGAGCCGGAGGCTTGTCAGCAGCCCGCGCTAACGTCGGCGCATGCCTGACATCGCCCTCTTCCACTCGGTGCTCGGAGTGCGCCAGGGTGTGCTCGACGCGGCGCTGCGATTGACCCGGTTGGGGCATCGCGTCGTGGTGGTCGATCAGTACGAGGGTCGCGAGTTCGACGACTACGACGAGGCCGGCGAATTCGCCGAGTCGATCGGCTATCCGGCGCTGATGCAGCGGGCCCTCACGCACACGGCCGAGATCCCGGACGGTTTCGTCGCCGCCGGCTTCTCCAACGGCGGCGGCATGGCCGAATTCGTCGCCACCCGGCGCCGCGTCGCCGGGGTGCTCATGCTCTCCGGCGCCCTCCCGCTGGAGATGCTCGGCGTCGGCGAGTGGCCGGCCGGCGTCCCGGCCCAGATTCACTACGCCGTCGACGACCCGTTCCGACGGCAGGCGGGCATCGACAGCGTGGTCGCCTCGATCAGAGCCGCCGGCGGAGACCTGGACGTCTACGACTACCCCGGCCGCGGCCACCTCTTCACCGACAAGTCCCTCGAGGCGGAGTATGACGCGCGGTCGGCGGCGCTGCTCTGGGAGCGAGTATCCGACTTCTTAAGCTGAGCCGGGGCCGGTGACGGGCAGCCAGCTCCGCGGTTCGGGCGGCTCGGTCGGCGGTTGCGCACCGGCGAAGAGGGGGCGCTGCCACCAGCCGACATCCCACCACTGACCGAACTTGAACCCGACACCCTGATAGACGCCGACCGGCGTGAAGCCCATCGCTTCGTGCAGCCCGACACTGGCCGCGTTCGGCAGCGCGATGCCGGCGTAGAGGCGCAGGTAACCCAGCCCGCGCAGCTCGTCGAAGAGTCGTTCGTAGAGCCCTCGCCCGATGCCCTGCCCAGCCACCGACGGCTCCAGGTACACCGAGACGTCAGCCATCCACCGGTAGGCCGATCGGGCTCGGTGGGGCGATCCGTAGGCGTAACCGACGACCCGCCCGTTCCGTTGGGCGACCAGCCACGGCAGCACCGGAGCCTCGTCGATCGGGTCCGGCGTCCGGTGCCGCATCCGGCGCTGGATCTCGCCGGCATCCGGCGGCACCTCCTCGAAGGAGATCGCCGTCTCGGCCACGTAGGGGGCGTAGATCTCGGCGATCCGGGGCGCGTCCGCCGCGGTTGCCGCCCGCAGCGTCACCTCGCCGCTCACACCCGACCCCCGAAGAACACCTCGGTCTCGACGAGCTTCCCGTCCCGGACCTGGCTGTACTCGACGTTGCGATAGCGGGTGCCGTCGGCCAGCTGATACTCGTAGAGCACCATCGCCGCGGCTGGCCCGACATCGGTCAGCTGCAGGATCTCCTGCGAGACGAAGCGCGCCGCCGTCGGGAAGCAGCGCTCTAGGAAGGCGGTGCGGTCGATGTGGTCGTCCTGCGGGCTGGTGAAGCGGAAGCCGTCGGCGAGCAGGCTCTGCATTCGCTCCAGATCCTGAGCGCGGTAGGCGGCCAGGGCGGCGCCGACGATGTCGCGGGCTGACATACCTCCATCATGACAAGATCTGAAGCACAGGCGCACGGCCCACGCCGAGACTCCTCGGCGCAGCCGGGCCTGCCGAGATTCCTTGGAGGAGCAATGACGGTCGGCTTCGTCGGCGCGGGAAACATGGCCCGGGCGATGAGCCTCGGTTGGGGCGATCCCATCCTCTGCACTGACGCCGGCTCCGGACGCGCCGCGGCGCTGGCCGCTGAGGTCGGCGGCAGCGCGGTGGCCACCAACGCCGAGCTGGCCGCCGGCAGCGACCTGATCGTCCTCGCGCACAAGCCGGCCCTCCTCGGCCGGGTCGCCGACGAGGTGACGGCCGGGCTCACCAGCCGGACCAGCCGCACCAGGGCGATCGTCTCCGTGCTGGCCGGCGCCACCCTGGCCGACCTGCAGTCGGCCTACCCGCACGTACCGGTGCTGCGGATCGAACCGAACACGCTGGTGCAGCTGCGGCGTGGGGTGCTGCTGATGGCCACTCCGCGCCCGGAGACGGATCGCGCGCTGGTCGCCGAGATCGTCGAGCTCTTCGAGCGGCTCGGGACGGTGGTCACGGTCCGGGAGGAGCAGTTCTCGGCCGCCTCCTCGGTCTCGGGCGTCGGACCGGCCTACTGGGCCTTGCTGGTCGAGGCGCAGATGGACGCCGCGGTGCGCCACGGACTGACCCCCGAAGTGGCCGGGCGGTTGATCACCGCGACGATGGCCGGCACCGCCGAACTCCTGCGCCAGGATGACTTCGATACCCTCGCCGCCCGGCGGGCCGTAACCTCACCGGGCGGCGTGACGGCCCGCGGGTTGGCCGCACTGGAGCGGGCCGGGATCCGCAGCGCCTTCAACGACGCGATGGACGCGACGGTCGACGACTGACGTGGCGACCCCAACCGATCCACCGTCCGCCGATCCACCGCCCGCCGAGCCGCCGGAGGATCGCCCCCGTGACGCCGACGGACGGGCTCGCAGCAACCGGCCCCGTGATGGGCTGGGGCGGCCGCTGCCCTACGGCGCGACCGGGGTCGAGCGCCAACCCGAGGGAGTCGTCCGAACCCCGGAGCAGACGCTGGCCGAGGCTCGGCGACTACTGGAGGGCGGCAAACCATTCCACGCGCACGAGGTCTTCGAAGATGCCTGGAAGGGCGCCGGCGAGCCCGAACGCGAGCTCTGGCGCGGCCTGGCCCAGCTGGCCGTCGGCCTCACCCACGCCGCGCGGGGGAACCCGGCCAGCGCGGCAACCCTGCTTCGGCGCGGAGCGGTCACGATCACCCCGTACCGGGTAAGTAACCCCTTCGGGATCGACGTCGGGCTGCTGGTGGAGTGGGCCGATTCGTCGGCCGACGAATGCGACGATGCCGCGAACGGGGGAGGCTCCGAGGCGACCCCAGCCCCCCTCCGGATGCCGTCAGGCTGGTCGGGTCAGCGCGCGTCAATGACCGATCTGCGCAGAACGGGCGAATAAGGTTTCTCTGGAAACTAATTTGCCAACTCAGCGCGCCGTATCCAAAACCACTGGATATGCTGACCTCATGGTCCCCCGCCGCACACAGGAGCAACGCAGCAGTGAGATGCGCACGCGTCTGCTCGAAGCCACCATTGACTGTCTCGTCGACTACGGGTATGCCGGAACGACGGTGAACCGGGTCGCCGAGCGCGCCGGCGTCACCCGCGGTGCTCAGGTCCACCACTACCCGGCCAAGGTCGACCTGGTGGTCGCTGCGGTCCAGTACCTGGCAACCAAGCGCATCGAAGCCGCCCGCATCGACGCGAAGACGCTGGTCACCTCGACGAACAAGCTCTCCGACGCCCTCGATCTGCTCTGGAAGATGAACCAGGGGCGCCTCTTCGAGGCCAGTGTCGAGCTCTGGGTCGCCGCGCGCACCGACTCCGACCTGCGCTCGCACGCGCATGAGGTCGAGGGTCTGGTCGCAGCCGCCGCGCTGGAGATCGGCACCATGATCATGCCCGAGCGCACCAAGGATCCCCGCTTCATCGCGCAGATCTACAGCGCTCGCGACACGATCCGCGGCTTGATCATCTGGAGCTGGGGCATGAGCGAGCCGCAGCGCGAGGCTCGTTGGATGCATGCCAAGCGGCTCATGCTCGACGCCTGGCCGGTGCCCGCCGACGAGGAGATCCGTCAGTTCGCCGGCGCCCAGCGGGTCGCCCGCTAGTTGTTCGGCGGGTCGCCCAACACCTCGGCACCGAAGACCGCCGCCTGGGTGCGCCGCTGCATACCCAACTTCGCCAACAGCCCGGAGACGTAGTTCTTCACCGTCTTCTCGGCCAGGAACAGCCGGTCACCGATCTGCCGGTTGGTGAGCCCGTCGGTGATCAGCGCGAGGATCTCCCGCTCCCGGTCGCTCAGACCGGCCAGCCGAGGATCGGTGGCGGCCCCGTCGCGCAGCCGGGCCAACACCCGCTCACTCACCTCCGGATCGATCAGCGACTTGCCGGCGGCCACCTCCCGCACCGTGTGCACCAGGTTCGAGCCCCGAACCTCCTTCAGCACGTAGGCGGCGGCTCCGGCCAGCACCGCGGAGAAGATCGCGTCGTCGTCGTCGTAGGAGGTGAGGATGAGGCAATGCGTCTCCGGCACGCTGGAGCGGATCTCCCGGCAGACGTCGATCCCGCTTCCATCGGGGAGCCGGGCATCGAGGATCGCGACGTCCGGGCGCAGCGCCTTGACGCGCAGCAGTGCCTGTTCGGCCGTGCCGGCATCCCCGACGATCTCGATTCCGGGTTCGTAGCTCAGCATCTCAGCGATGCCCCGGCGCACGATCTCATGGTCGTCGAGCAGAAAAACTCGTATCACCGGGCACCATCTCTCCTGAAGTCCATCGATATCATCGCGGGTCGATCGGGACGGTCCAGGTCAGGATCCGTCCCTCAGAGGGCAGATCGGCACCGACGGCGAAGTCGAATGCACCGCTGCGGGAGAGGGCCAGGGCACGCACCTTGGTCAGGCCGGCCCGAATCGGCGAGCGGGCCTCGATGTCGCCGTTGTCGTGCACGGTGACGGTGACCAGGCCCGGCGTGAGAGTAACCGCCACATTCACCTCGGTGACTCCTCCCCGGCGCACCACATCGGCGA
Source organism: Jatrophihabitans sp. GAS493 (assembly GCF_900230215.1). Classification (NCBI taxonomy): domain Bacteria; kingdom Bacillati; phylum Actinomycetota; class Actinomycetes; order Jatrophihabitantales; family Jatrophihabitantaceae; genus Jatrophihabitans; species Jatrophihabitans sp. GAS493. The sequence continues at coordinate 571,490 of NZ_LT907982.1, forward strand.
ATGCCTCGTGGAGCACCGTGGCGATGTCCTCGAGCAGCTGGTCACCCAACTGCTTGCCCATCGTTCCATTGATACGCAGCGACGGCGTGAAGCCGAGCAGATCCGTTGCGCCATCGACGATCTGCTTCAGCCGGCTGCTGAGCGCGTCCTCGCCGACGGCCAACGAGCCCCGCAGCCGCAGGATGCTCGAGCGCAGCTCGCGGATGATGGCGTCGATCTCGCCGACCTCGCCGATCAGCCGCTCCCCCACCTCGCCAGCGCCGAGGGAGCGCGCGATGCTCTCCAGGCTCAGCCCCGTCGCGAAGAGGCGCTGGATGACGTGGTCGTGCAGGTCCCGGGCAATGCGGTCGCGGTCCTCCAGCAGCATCATGCGCTGCTGGTGCAGACGGGCTTCGGCCAGATCCAGGGCCAGCGCGGCCTGGCTGGCGAAGGCGGCGGCGAGCTCGAGATCGACCGGGGTGAAGGGCGGTCGGTCCCGGGCGCGCACCAGCGAGAGAATTCCCCGCACCTGACCAGACCCCGACAACGGCAGCACCAGCGTCGGCCCGACCGGCAGCAACTGATCATCGCGGACCGGCACGCGCAGGTGATCGACCACCGCGAAGTCGTCGAGCAGAATGGGTTCTCCGCTCTTCACAACGCGCCCGCTCAGTGACCCGTCGATGGGGAAGACCCAGCCGACCAGGCCCTCCGCCGCGCGCCCGGCGCTGACCCGCACCTCCAGGCTGTTGCCGTCGGCCCGACCCACCGCGAGCATGCCAGCGTCGGCGTCGGCGATGTCGCGGGCCCGGCTGGTGATGAGCGCGAGATGTTCGTCGGTCGAGCCGGAGAGCAGCTGGCGGAAGATTTCGGTGGAGGCCTGCAGCCAGTGCTGACGGTGACGAGATTCGTCAAAGAGCTCGGCGTTGTCGATGGCCACCGCGGCGGTACGGGCCAGCGCCTCGATCAGCTCGTTCTCGCGCTCGCCGAGTAGTCGCGGAGCCGGAAGCGACAGGTAGATCGTCCCGAAGAGGCGCTCGCCGCTCATCACCGGCGTGCTGCTGTACCCGCCCGGAGCCGTCGTGGAAGTGGCCAACGCTTTCACGGAGGCGAGCTCGGCACTGTCGACATTGAAGCCGACCGCTTCCGCGACGTCACCGAAGGGACTGCGGCGGACCAGCACGCAGCCGTCGGCGCCGGAGACCTCGCAGGCCGCCTCCGCGATGCGGCGCAGCACGATCGGCATGAGCAGGTCGCCGATGATGAGCTGGTTGGAGCGCAGCAGTTCGGCCAGGCGCTGGTTCGCGGCCAGGCCCGCGGCCACCCCGACCTGCAACTGACTCAGCAGCCGGTCGCTCTCTCGAGCCACCGGATCGTCCGGCCACACCCCGATCGGCGGGTCAGCCGACCGGGGCATCGCGGCGATGCCGGCGGGGTCGGATACATCGGGCTTCATCGCGGTTGGCCGTTCAGCGGGACCCGCCACCGCAGTGTGGTCCCCCGCAGCAGAGCGCCGGGGCCACCGTCACCGAATGCTGCGGCGAAACCGGAGGTCGAGCTAATCGCCCTCGACTGCGTCGTCGGCGCGACCGCAGGGGTCGGCGCGACCGCAGACGTCCCGGTCACCGGGGACGTCCCGGCGCCACCCGAGGTGGCATGGAACTCACCACCCCATCGCTGGGCGCGCTGACCAAGATTCTCCAAGCCGCTGCTGCGGGCCCGCCCGCTCAGGCCGACCCCGTCGTCGCGCACCGTCAGCGAAACGAGCTCGGCCCCCACCTCGACTTCGATGTCGACCCGGGTCGCCCGGGCGTGCCGCACCACGTTGGCCAGCGCCTCGCGCAGCACGGCGGCCAGATCGTCGGCGATCTGCGGCGGTATGGCGTCAGAGGTGCTGTGAAAGCGCAGCGTGGGCGCGAATCCCAACGCCTCCTCGGCTTCGCCGGCGATGGCCAGCAGGCTGGGAATCACGATCCCCTCGGCCGATCCCGATGCCTCCTCACCGGCGGCGCGCAGCTGGAAGATGCTCGAACGGATCTCCCGGATGGTGTCATCGATGTCGCCGACGCGGGCCAGCAGCCGGCTCGCCGCATCGCCGGCACCGACGTCGGCGGCGATCCGTTCCAGCACCAGGCCGGTGGCGAAGAGGCGGGCGATCACGTGGTCGTGCAGGTCACGGGCGATGCGGTCCCGGTCCTCGAGCAGCAGGACCCGCTCGAGGTCTTTGCGGGCATCGCTGAGTTCCAGGGAGAGCGCCGCGTGGCTGGCGAAGCTGGTCGCCATCTGCAGGTCAGCGTCGGTGAAGGGGCTCCTCCCGGCCCGGCGGCAGATGGTCAGCACACCGCGTGCGCCACGGGCGTCGACCAGCGGCAGCATCATCATCTGGCCGTACTCGTCGAGCAGGGACTCCGCCCGGGCCCGATGCAGCAGTTGGGTCGGTTCGGCGATGCGGATCGGCCGGGAGTGCAGCATCACCAGGCCGTGCGTCGAACCGACGATCGGTACGCCAGGGTCGGTGAGTCGGTTCCCGGCCCGGTCCACCCCGACCGCGCCCTCGAGGCGCACGCCGTGCTCGTCCGGGAGCATCACCATCACGGCGTCGGCATCGGCCACCTCCAGGGTGCGCTGGACGATGAGCTCCAGAGGCTGGGTGGTGGTGTTGCGGAGCAGCTCGGAGGTGATCTCGGCCGAGGCCTGCAGCCACTGCTGGCGCGCCCGTGACTCCTCGAAGAGGCGGGCATTGTCGATCGCGACGCCGGCGGTCTCAGCAAGCGCAGTGAGCAGCTCCTCGTCCTGCCGGAAGAAACCACCGCCGTTGGGCGCCAGGACATAGACATTCGCAAAGTTCTCGCCGCGGACGCGGATTGAGACACCGAGTGCACCGACTCCCTCGGCTGGGGCGTCGGCACCGGCCACCGTCACCGGCAGGTGGCCGAAGTCGCAGAGCTGCATCCGCAGACTCTCCTCGCTCGGTGGGCAGAGCAGGCCGTCCGCGTGCACGCTGCGCACGAGCTCGCTCGCGTCGTCCTCGTCGGAGATTCCGACCAACACGAACTCACGGATCCGTTCTCCCGGGCCAAGCAGCGCCAGGACACCGACGTCGGAGCGGCTCAGCCGGCAGGCCACCTCGACCACTCGGCGCAGCACCACCGGTAGCCGCAGATCTCCGATGACGTGCTGAGTCACCCTGAGCAGATCCTGCAGTCGTTCCCCGGCCGAGTGGACGTCGTCGGCCAGTTCCCGAAGTGAGGTGAGCTGCCGATCCAGCTCTCGCCAGGCCAGGGGCAACTCCGTGGCGACAGTGACGGAAACCATAGTGTGCCCATCATGAGTCAGATCTGGCCGGGTAGCCAGCCCTGTAGCGCACGCTCGGTTACAGATAACTAGCCGGTATGCCCGGTATGTCGATAAGTGGGGGGTATGCGGGTCGTTTGCGGGGTATTCGAAGGCTCAGAAGGGAAGTAGATACATCCAGATCGGAACGTGGTTTAGCCGGTGCGCCACGCTCGGCGCACCGGCTCCAGACAAGCAACCGCTCATCCTTCAACCTCGACCATGCGCCAGCCCCCAGCCACCGACATGATCCCAGGTCGGCTGCACAATCTTGCTCAACGCAGTCCCCCGACCGCGACGGTCCAGTGACCGCACTTGAGCGCCATCGGCGCCAACCGTAGGCCCAATTCTGCACTACCGGAGGCGCCAAAAGGCAGGGACTAAGGTCCCAGATATTGCCGTCTAAACCGGCAAAACGCCCTACCGCCTGGTACTAACGGTTTCCGGAATTCGAAAATCGGGACATTATGGGATTTTGTTCGCCGCGGCCCGGCGTGCGGCCGCGGCCTCCAGCACCCCGCTGATCGCCGCCGTGATCTCGTCGGTGATCACCTCCGGGCTGGCCTGAGCATCGAATCGGACGAGCAGGCCACGCTGCTCGTAGTACTCGATGAGCGGGCGGGTCTGCAGCTCGAAGACGCGCAGCCGGTTCTCGATCACCTCAAGCGTGTCGTCGGCCCGCCCCTGAATCTCCGCCCGCCGCAGCAGCCGCTGGATCAGCACGTCCGAGGGCGCATCGAGGTAGACGACCACATCGGCCGCGGCGTCGGACTCCTCGGCCAATCGCTTCGCCTCGATCGCCTGATCGACCGAGCGCGGGAATCCATCTAGCAGATACCCACCGCGGTGGGCCGCCGCGATCGTCACCGGGAGCATCAGATCCACCACCATCGCGTCGGGGACCAGCGCGCCCCGCTGCAGGTACTCCTTGGCTCGATTCCCCAGTTCGGTACCGGCCGCCACCTCGGCCCGCAGGATGTCACCGGCCGCCAGATGCTCGATCCCCAGACGCTTGGAGAGACGCTCGCCCTGCGTCCCTTTGCCCGATCCGGGCGGTCCGATGAGAAGAACGTTCATACCTCACCCTAGCCAAGGCAGCCAGGGCAGCTCCAGTACGCGCTGGAGATGCGCAATAGGCCGTCGGACGCCTGCGCGGCCGCCGATCAACCCAAGTCGAGCATCAGCTGGCGGGACTGGGCCACCAATGTGCCCTGACTGTCCCATATCTCGAAGTCCTCTTCGTGAAACCCTCCGGCCAGATAGCGAGTGCTGGCCCGTGCCGAGAGCCAGCCGGGGGCGGGCACGGCCCGGACATAGGTCGTCAGTTCTACGGTCGTCGACTGCCAGACACCGATCTCGAAGGCGGGCGGGGTCGCGGCGTCGACCAGCGTCGGCAACGCCAGCGTGTCGGCCGTACTGCCATCGGCGAAGCGCATCCAGAATTCGTGGCGCGCATCGTTGGTCGGAGTTCCGCCGACCCAGCCCGGCAGCGCCGGGTACCGGCATTCGAGCCGGTGGGCGATCGTCAGCGCCGGAATCTTGTCCGTGTGCAGGCGCTCGCACTCCAGCGGGGGCGGTAGCTGCGGGGCGTCCAGCTGCTGCACGGAGCGCGCGTCCGCGCTGGCCCTCAGGTCGGCGAAGGTGGCGACGACGCGGAGCACCTCCTTGCCCTCGGTGATCACCCGGGCCTCGCCGACGGCCAGGCGGCGTCCACTGCGGATCACCTCGACGTGCACCTCGGCCGGGCCGGGTCGGGCCTGGCGCAGGTAACTGGCACTGGTCGCCACCGGGTCGGTGAACGGTAGTGCGGCGGCGAGGGCCCGGTTCGCGACCCCGAGTAGATAGCCGCCGTTGACGTTGCCCATCGGCAGGCACCACCGATCGGTGATCGTCGCGCCGTAGCGACCCGGCTCGAGGAGATGGACCGCGGTATCGGTCGCGAATTCGTTCACGAGCGAGACCTTACTTCGCGCTACCGGTGCGATGTACGCGACTTGTCAGCCGCGCGTACCGGCCGGTGGGGGAGAATGTCGCCATGGACATGACTGGGTGGATCACGGGCCAGGTATTTCTGCAGACCGTCGATGAGATCGAGGTACAGCAGGCCAGCGCGTGGCTCACTGCGCGCGGGATCGCGTTTCAGGTCTTGACCCTCAGCGAACGCATGGTGCTCGATCCCCAGAAACCGGAGGACGGCGTCACCAGCGACCGGTTCAGCATCGCCATCCAGTTGGCCGGCTTCCCCCAGGTGCTGTCGCCGGTACTGAACGATCTGGTGAGCCGGGCCCACGGCGGCGGCTGGTCGCTCGAGGACGAGCAGGCGCTCAGCGACGAGTAGACCTCCGCGGTAGCGCGCCGGTCGCGGAGTGTCGTATAGACCGCATAGGTTCAGCACAGACGACGCACAGACTTCAGGTCGATCCTGGTTGCCATGAGCGATGACATGAGTGCCGGCACGCCCAGCGACAACGAGACGCAAGAGATCGACCAGACGCAAGCGATCAACCAGGCTCAAGGGGTCGACGAGTCGCACGGCAGCGAACCTCGCGCGACGGAGGAGCCGCACCTCATCACCGATGCGCCGCCCATTGAGACCGCAGCCAGCGAACACGGCACACCGGTGCAGGACACCGCCGTGCAGTACCCGGTCTACGGTGCGGATGTGCCCGCCGCCGGGTACGGCGACTCCTACACTCCCCCGGCTCAGTACTCGCCCCCACCGTCCTACTCGCCCTCACCCGCCTACTCGGGGCCAGCGGCCTACTCGGCACCGCCGATGCCCCAGCAGCAGCCCTACGCCGACGCCCCCTACGGTGCTTACGCGCCGTACGCCGGACCTGAATCCACATACGCCCAACCCAGTGACTACCGTGGCGCGTCGGAGTACCCAGCTCCGCTCACCGAGGAGCCGAAGGCCAAGCCGGCCCGAACCGGCCGCGTGGTACTCATCGCGGCCGTGACCGCGGCGATCGTCGGCGGCGGCGTCGGGGCGGCAACGGTTGCCGTCCTCGACGACAACTCCAGCAACAGCGCCTCCGCCGGGCTGAGCGTCAGCACGGCAACCGGTCAGAACACAGCGAAGATCGACGGCTCCGTGACCGCGGCGGCCGCGAAGATCCAGCCCAGCGTCGTCACCATCAACGTCACCGGCAGCCAGGAGTCAGGCACCGGTTCCGGCGTGATCCTGCGCAGCGACGGCTACATCCTCACCAATGACCACGTCGTCTCGGTCGCCGACAACGGCGGCTCCATCTCCGTCGTCACCACCGACGGGCAGACGGGTTCGGCCACCGTCGTCGGTGTCGACGCCGCCGACGACCTGGCCGTCGTGAAGGTCACCGGTCTGAAGAACCTCACGGCCGCCACCTTCGCCAAGTCATCGGCCGTGAAGGTCGGGCAGAGCGTGGTCGCCGTCGGCGCACCGCTCGGTCTCTCCGACACCGTGACCTCCGGCATCGTCAGCAATACCGCACGACCGGTTCGCTCCGGCGACAACGACCAGGCTGTCTTCGAGGCGATCCAGACCGACGCGGCCATCAACCCGGGCAACTCCGGCGGCCCGCTCGTCGACCTCAACGGAAACGTGATCGGCATCAACGCCGCGATCGCCACCGCCAACTCGGGTGGACTCTCCATCCCCGGCCAGAGCACCGAGTCCGGAAGCATCGGTATCGGCTTCGCCATCCCCGCCGACGAGGCCAGCCGCATCGCCAGTGAGCTCATCACATCGGGGAAGGCCACCCACGCAGTCATCGGAGTCACGGTGCAGGGGGCGGCCAGCGGATCGTCGGCTCAGGGCTCAAGCACCCCGACGGTCATCGGGGCCACGATCCAGGACGTCACGGCCAAGGGGCCGGCCGCCGCGGCCGGGCTCAAATCCGGCGACGTGGTGACCGGTGTCGACTCGCAACGCATCGACGATGCCGACAGTCTGATCGCCGCGATCCGCTCGCACGCGCCCGGTGACACCGTCGAGCTCACCTACACCCGCGGCGGCGGGGCGGCCCAGACGGCCAAGGTCACCCTCGGAACCGCAACGACCTGACGCTCACCGAGCCTGCCGGGCCAGTGGCAGCGCGCATACAGGCGGAAGCCGGAATGCGCATTGCGTCGGTGGGGCGCAATGAGTAAGGGCGCTGCATTCACCAGGTCCGCACTCAATAGACAATCTGGTAAGGCCCTTGATCGTCGTTCTGACCGCTTTCGGCAGAGCAGGTAGAGCGATATCAACCTGTGCGCTGCGAAATCCGCGGCCACCGGCCGGCCAGCGCATTTCCGGCGGCCCCCAACACGCAGTCCAGAGGGCGATTCGGACGGTCGAAACCGGGGGCTGAGCAGCACTCAGGAGCGGCCCAGCCGGAGGCTCGGACCCCGAAACCCGACAAAGCCGAACACCAGACTCACACCGAGGCCGCCACAGTCGGGTACCTCACCCGGCCCGAAACGCTGTTTTGGGTACGGAGAGTGACAATCCAACTCTGTTTGCTAACCCATCGGAGTTACCCGTGAGTAAATACCGAACAGATTGAAAAAGAGTGCCATTCTGCCTTGACGAAGGACTTTGGTCCCTCCATGATTTGAGTTGTAAGAGAGAAAGCCCCCGGAAAAGCCGGACTACGTAGCCGCTGGAACCCCAGCCTTGCGGCTAAATAAGCCGAAACTGCCAGAGGTTTAATGAGCCGCTGCGGACCCCCGACCGCAGAGACTCAATTCTCACTTGCAGTAGGCCTCACTCGGAACCCCCGTCCGCGTGAGGCCTACATTTATTTATAGGCCTTTTTCGTAAACGATGAGCCGAGACGATGTTGATTCGGACATGCGACCCGAACATCGCCCGCTACGGATTTCGTTGCGGAGCTCCGCGTGAACGGCGAATGCCGCCAGCATCAGGGGCGCGTCGAGGGGCGAAACGCCCTTGAAGCCCTGGGATGATGAGAAACGTCGACCCCGGGCTAGCGGCCACCGCTACGGGCCGGCTACGGGCTGGTCGGCTGACTACTCTGCGGCGGAGGTGCGCTCGGCCTCGTCGGCCGGCGCGTTCACCTGACGGTCGTCGGTGGGCTGGTCGGTCGCGCTCGGCGCCGCCTCGACCTCTGCGTCGTCAACTGCGTTCTCGACCGCATTCTCGGCCGCATTCTCGGCCGCATTCTCGGCCGCGTTGTCGGCTGCGTTCTCGGATGCGGTGGCCTTCGACTTGATCCGCACCTTGCCCGACTCAAGATCGATCCGCTTTCCGCCAGATGCGTCGCCGATGATCGGACGGGTCGCCTGTAGACGCTTCTTCTCCTCGTCCATGTGCCTTTTGGACGGGTTGAAGAGCACATCCAAGCCCCACTGAGTCATGCCATCAAGGCTACGTCCTACCGCTAGATTTGCCCATCTGTTCCTCAGGAATCAGCCTCGGGCGTAATGAGACGGTCATCTGCCGCTACGGCTAAACCCCCGATCGGCGCGGCCCGCTCGGGCCCGCGGATGCTCTGCACACACGAGAGCGCCGAGGGAAGCGGCGCACCGACGGTTTCGCTCCAGTCGGTGCGACGCTCACAGGAACCCTCGGCGCTCCGTGCCGGCCGTCCAGTCAAAGCAGTGCCTGGCCGCCCACTTGCGAACTGCGCTTTTTGCCAACGCACGAGGTGCCGCCGTTGGCTGTTACGGGGCTTGCAACCCCATGATGTACGCCGATTTGGTCACCCGTCAAGGATTCCGAGGCGTCAGTCGGCAATTAGTTCAGCCAACGTACTAGCACCCGGCGAAGAGAGCGCCGCTCCACCCCGGAGAGGTTCGTTCATCGGGGTTACACTTCCCATCAAGAGACTCGCAATACCGCGGGTATGCGCGGCACGAAAGAATGCCAATGACCAATCTTGCGCCCAATCCATCGGCAGCTGGCCCAGATCGGATATCGCGTCGACAGGTCGACAAGTTCGCGGAGCGGCGGGCCCAACTGGCCGGCTCAGCGCTGCTGACCCTCTCCGAACTCGGGTACACCCGAACCAGCCTGCGCGAGATCGCGCAGAACTCCGAGTTCTCGCATGGGGTCCTGCACTACTACTTCAAGGACAAGCTCGATCTCATCACCGAGGGCGTCCGGCAGTACAAAGCAGTCTGCGTGCTGCGCTACGACGACGTCGTCGAGCAGTCCCGAACGGCTGACGAGCTACTGGCCGGCTTCGGGGCGACGATGGCCGAGACGCTGCGCTGTGACGCGCCGACCCACCGCCTCTGGTATGACCTGCGGACGCAGAGCTTCTTCGAGCCCGGCCTGCGCGAGGACATCGTCGCCATCGACGCCGGCCTGGAGCGGATGATCTGGCGGGTCGTCGCGCGCTTCGGACAGCTCGCGGGCACGCCGATCACGGTCTCCTCGGCCGTCGCGTACGGCCTCTTCGACGGCATCTTCCAGCAGGCTCTGCTGAAGTACTCCTTCGGCGAGGAGGACGCACCTGAACAGCTGCAGCAGACGGTCCAGGAACTGTTGAAGGGTCTGCTGACTCGTCCGTGACGGTGATCAGTCTGCCCGACGAGGATGCTCGCGGGCACCTCGGCCCGCTGCCGAGCGGCATCCAATCCGTGGTGTGGAGCGGCGTGGGTGACCCACCACCCGGTGCTGCGGAGGCCGCGTTCGTGGTCGCCCCCTACCCGGGCGCCGGCCTGGACACTGCGCGTTTCATCACCGCCGTCCCGAATGTCCGGGTGCTGCAGATCTTCTCGGCCGGCTTCGACAACTGGCGGGGGCAACTGCCGGCCTCGGCGACGCTCTGCAACGGGCGGGGCATCCACACCAGTTCGACCGCCGAACTGGCCGTCGCCCTGACCCTGGCCGCGGTTCGCGAGCTTCCGCACTATGTGCGAGCGCAGACCCAGGGGGTCTGGGACCCGTTGGATTCGCAGGAACTGGCCGGCAAGCGAGCGCTCATAGTCGGCTACGGCGAGATCGGCCACGCGGTGGAGCAGCGGCTGGCCGCGTTCGAGGTCGAGGTGACCCGGGTCAGCCGGCGCGCCGCCGCTGGGGTGCACCCGATCGAGGAGCTCCCCGCCCTGCTCCCCCGAGCTGAGGTCGTGATCGTGACCGTGCCCCTGACCGATGCCACTTCCGGGCTGATCGACAAGCGATTCCTCGAATCGATGCGCGACGGTGCGCTGCTGGTGAACGTCGCCCGTGGCCCGGTGGTCGACACCGACGCTCTGGTCGCCGAACTGAGCAGCGGGCGCATCAGCGCGGCGCTGGACGTCGTCGACCCCGAGCCCCTACCGCCTGAGCACCCACTGTGGGGCATGCCGAATGTGCTCATCACGCCGCACGTCGGCGGCGGCACCGCCCATTGGAGCGAGCGGGCCTACCGCCTCGCCCGCGAGCAACTGCGCCGCTTTCTGGCGGACGAGCCGCTGCTGAACGTGGTCGACGCCTCCGGCGTAGCCGGCGGGGCGATCCGATGACCACCTTCTCCCTCGACGCGCTGCGACGGGCGCCGGACATCGAGGCGCCAAACCTCTTTGCGGTCGACGCCACCGACCGGTTGCTCCTGGATACCGCGGCCACCGCGATCACCGCCCTCGCCCCTGGCCAGCTGGCCATTGTGGAGGATCGCTACGGCGCGCTGACGCTGGGCGCGGCTGCGCTGAGCGGAGCGTCCGGGATCCGCGTCCACCAGGATCCGTTGATCGCCGAACAGGCACTGGCCCGTAATGCGTCGGCGTCCGGTCTCTCGAACCGCTACCGAAACCTGCCACTGGGCGAGGAGTTGCTCAGCGACGCAAAGGTCGTCCTGCTGCAGGCTCCGAAGAGTCTTGCCGCGCTCCGCGAGATCGTCGAGCTCACCGCCCGCTACGCCGATCCATCGGTGACCCTGTACGTCGGGGGGCGGGTGAAGCACTTGACCCTGACGATGAATCAGGTGCTGGCAGAGCATTTCCGCCAGGTTCAGGCCAGCCTGGCCCGGCAGAAGTCCCGATTGCTCATCGCCTCGCATCCGATCGCCAGTGGCCGGCTCGAGGCTCCCTTCAGCTATCCGGAGCGAGTATTTCAACCCGAGATCGACCTCTGGGTCTGTGCCTCCGGGGCCGCCTTCGCGGGCACCAAGCTCGACCAGGGCACCCGTTTCCTGCTGCAATTCATTGACCATATGCTCCCCACGGCCGGCACCGCGGTCGACCTCGGCTGCGGCACCGGCATTCTCGCCGCGATGCTGGCGGTCGCCCGTCCTGATCTGGCCGTGATCGCGACTGACCAGTCCGCGGCCGCTGTCAGCTCGGCCGAGGCGACGGTCGAGGCGAACGGGCTGAGCGACCGGATCAGGGTGACCCGCGACGACGCGATGTCGGAGCTGGCCGATGGCGGCACCGACCTCATCGTCTGCAATCCGCCCTTCCACATCGGCACATCCGTGCAACCACGGGTGGCTGAGCACCTCTTCGCCGGGGCCGGTCGGGTGCTGCGTTCGGGCGGCGAACTCTGGACGGTCTACAACTCGCACCTGGACTACCGCCCGCTGCTACGGCGGCACGTCGGGCCCACTCGGCTAGTCGAGCGGAACCCGAAGTTCAGCGTGACCTGCTCGCTCCGCGACTGACCGGCGGCGGTCAGGAACTCTGCGCCGCCGTCGGCACCGGCGTGCTGAAGCCCTTGCTGCAGTTGACGGCGAAGGTGCCGGAGGAGACCTTGCTGCCGGTCGTCTCAACCCGCTTGCCGGCGGAGTCGATCGTGGTGTGCACAAACGTCCCAGTCCCGGTGTACTCGTTGCCGCTGGCGTTGACCGAGATCCTGCCGACGGCCTTCCCGGCCTCGTCGCGCATGTCATTGATCGCCTGGCTGATCACCCGGGATCCGTCGCTCATCGTCTGGACGAGTACGGCCGACTGAGGCGAGCCGACCATCGTGACGGTCAGCGCGTACGGACCGGCGGAACCTGAGGCGTGCACCGACGATTCGCGCTGCTCGCACTGCACCTCAAAGGTGCGCTCGCTCCCGTCGAGGGTGATGGTGGCCGTACCGGCGCCGGGCTGAGTCGCCGATGCCTGCGCCGCACTGCTCTTCTTCTCCGAGGTGCAGCCAGTCAGCAGGCAACCGAGGAGAATCGCGACCGACGCGAGCAGCGCGGCATGCCTGATCGAGCCGCGCGCCGTCAACTGATTCCCCCTCCGACCATCGTTGCGACGAGCATATGGCGGGAAGATCACAAATCAAGCAGCAGACGGCGTAGCCAACCGAATTGCGTCCGGCGGTCTATACAAGGGTGTGCACTCATTCGCGGTGAGGCTCACCTCCGGCGGCGAGGCCGAGGACATCGTGCAGGAGACGCTGCTCGCCGCGTGGCGCCTGCGCGAGCGTGTTTCGAACCGGAGAAAGGGTCCCCGCGCACTTGGCTGCTGACCCTGACCGCTGACCAGGTGCGCCGGCATCGGCGGTACCTGCGACGCCGCTGCTGAACGTCTTCGACCGAGGGGTCGTGTCCTGGTCGATCAGTGACGACCGTCCGGTGACTCTCGGGACGAGGTTGCGCGCCTGCCCGGTCAAGCCAGGCCGAAGGCGACCGTCTCGTCGTCGGTGAGTAGCCGGGACCGGATCAGGAAACGCACTCCCTCCGGCGCCTCGACCGAGAAACCACTGCCACGGCCCTTCACGACGTCGACGGTGAGGTGCGTGTGCTTCCAGTACTCGAACTGATTCACCGACATCCAGAACGGGATCGGCGCGGGGAGCCCGGCGATCTCCAGGTCGGCCAGATGGACGTCGGCCTCGCTGGTGATGAAGTCCCCGTTCGGGTAGCACATCGGTGAGGAGCCGTCGCAGCAGCCGCCGGATTGGTGGAACATCAGCGGGCCATGACGGACGGTGAGGCGGCGCAGCCACTGCGCCGCCTCCTCCGTCACCGCCACCCGACTGAGATCACTCATGATTGAAATCTGTCGAGAGCAACGAGAATCATCGGTGTTTAAAAGAACCCGAGGGCGTTCGGCGAGTACGAGACGAGCAGGTTCTTCGTCTGCTGGTAATGATCGAGCATCATCTTGTGGTTCTCCCGACCGATGCCCGACGCCTTGTACCCACCGAACGCGGCGCCGGCCGGATACACGTGGTAGCAGTTGGTCCAGACCCGACCGGCCTGAATTCCGCGCCCCATCCGGAAGGCCCGAGCACCGTCTCGACTCCAGACTCCGGCACCGAGGCCGTAGAGGGTGTCGTTGGCCGTCTTCATCGCGTCGGCCTCGTCGTCGAAGCGCGTCACCGAGACGACCGGCCCGAAGATCTCCTCCTGGAAGATCCGCATCGAGTTGTTCCCCTCGAAGATCGTCGGCTGCACGTAGTACCCCTCGGCCAGCTCGCCTGACATCTCAGCGCGCGCGCCGCCGGTGAGCACTTTCGCCCCCTCCTGCTTGCCGATGTCGAGGTAGGAGAGGATCTTCTCCAGCTGGTCGTTGGAGGCCTGGGCGCCGAGCATTGTGTCGGTATCCAGCGGGTTTCCCTGGATGATCTTCTTGGTGCGGGCCACGGCGTCGCCCATGAACTGGTCGTAGATCGAGGACTGGACGAGGGCCCGGGACGGGCAGGTGCAGACCTCGCCCTGGTTCAGCGCGAAGAGTGTGAAGCCCTCCAACGCCTTGTCGTAGAAGGCATCCTGCTCGTTGGCGACGTCGGCGAAGAAGACGTTCGGGCTCTTGCCGCCGAGTTCAAGGGTGACCGGGATGATGTTCTGGCTGGCGTACTGCATGATGAGCCGGCCGGTGGTGGTCTCTCCGGTGAAGGCGATCTTGGCGATCCGCGGCGATGATGCGAGCGGCTTGCCCGCCTCGACCCCGAATCCGTTGACGATGTTCAGGACGCCGGCCGGAAGCAGGTCGGCGATCAATTCCATCACCTTGAGGATCGACCACGGCGTCTGCTCGGCCGGCTTGAGGACGACACAGTTGCCGGCCGCGAGGGCCGGGGCGAGCTTCCAGGTGGCCATCAGGATCGGGAAGTTCCACGGAATGATCTGCCCGACCACGCCGAGCGGCTCGTGGAAGTGGTAGGCCACCGTCTCCTCGTCGAGCTGCGAGAGGCTCCCCTCCTGGGCCCGGATGCAGCCGGCGAAGTAGCGGAAGTGATCGACGGCGAGCGGGAGGTCGGCAGCCAGCGACTCACGGACCGGCTTGCCGTTGTCCCAGGTCTCGGCGACCGCGAGCATCTCCAGGTTGGCCTCGATCCGGTCGGCGATTTGATTGAGGATGTGGGCCCGCTCGGCCGGCGTGGTTCGTCCCCAGGCTCCGGCGGCTCCGTGGGCGGCGTCGAGCGCCAGGTCGATATCCCCCGCCGTGCCGCGGGCGATCTCGGTGAAGGGCTTGCCGGTGACCGGCGAGATGTTTTCGAAGTACTCCCCGTTGACCGGCGGGACCCAGTCTCCGCCGATGTAGTTGCCGTAGCGACTCTCGACGGTGACGACACTGTCAGGCTGGCCGGGTGCTGCGTAAATTGCCATTGCTGGATTCACTGACCTCTCGTTGACGGCCGCGCTCAGGCGGGCGTGGAGTCGATGCCGCCGGGAGCAAAGTGGCTCCGGGTGGCTATGACCGAAAGGTAGAACCGGTGACGCTGCAACTACGCTGCAACGATGTGACCCGGGTAACTGGCACTCTGCCGGGCTCTCCGGTTCGTCCCGGGAAACGTCGCTCAGGCCGGCTCGATCGACGTTCAGCGGGACAAGGATGGACGCCTAGACCGGGGCGGCCAGCTCGCACTCCAGGCGCTCGGCCTCGGCCAACGCGATCGGGCGCAGCGGCGAGTTGGGAGGCAGCGATTCGGCCTGCCGCTGCCACATCTGTAGATCGTCGGCCCCCCAGCGGCTGCGTGTCCAGGCCACCATCAACTCGGGCTGGCCGGCACTGAGTATCGACGCCCGTAGCTGCCGCTCCAGCGACTCGCGTAGCTCCACGATGCCCGGCGCGTCGGACTGCGGGAGCAGCGGACCGTCGTAGAGCGCCAGTGCTTCACGCACCCGGCCCGCGCTGAGGTGGGCCTTGACCGTTCGCCAGTCGGCACCCGCCTCGGCCAGCAGCCGGTACGGACGGGACTGGAGAACCTCGCGGCCGAGCAGTGCTCGCAGCCGGGTCATCTCGGCCCGCATCGTCGAGGAGTGAGTCTGGCTGGCGTAGACCTGCACCGCGAGCTGATCACCGGTCATCCCCTCGGGGTGCTCGGCCAGCAACACCAGGATCTCCGAGTGGCGCGGACTGAGTTGAGCACTCGCCCCGTCCACGCTGACATCGGCCTCCAGGCGCCCGAGAGCCCGAAGTTGGACTCTGCTGCGGTGGGCGTTCGACGCGGGGGCGGATGGCGTCGGGCTCGCCGGGCCTGCCGGGCTTGCCGGGCTTGTCGGGCTTGTCGGGCTCCAGCCGAAGGAGACGCTCTGCCGCGCCGCCTCAGCCTGGGTCCGGGAGGCCTCTACAGCCGCGATTCGGGCCAACTCCGCCTCGGCCATCCGGGCCGCAGCCCGCACCATGCCCAGCGTCTGGGGCGAGGCGATGGGCTCACCGCCGGTGACGTCGACGATTCCGAGGATCGCCCCGGTCTGCGGATCATGGATCGGCGCGGCGGCACAACTCCAGGGCTGTACCAGCCGGTTGAAATGCTCGCCGGCATGGATCTGAACCGCCGCGTCCAGGCGCAGCGCGGTGCCGGGGGCGTTGGTTCCGGCGTGCACCTCGTCCCAGATGGCCCCTTCGGCGAAGTGAATCCGCTCCGCTTCGCGCAGCATCGCCGGTCGGCCGCAGACCCAGAGCAGCTGCCCCTGCGCGTCGCCGACCGCCATCACCGCTTCGCAGTCCTCGGCGGCCCGTCCGAGCACGTCGTAGAGCAGCGGGAAGACCAGCGAGAGCTGGTGGGTGGAGCGGTAGGTCTCCAGATCGTCGCGTCCGAGGCCGACCGGAGCCAGGTTCGTCTCAGCATCGACGCCGGCCGCCGCCGACCGCAGCCACGACTGCGCGACGACTGATCGCATCCAGCGCGGAACGGCGCCGGTCTCCAGGAACGCCGAATGCGCTCGTCGCAGCCCATCCAGGGTGCGATCGGTGTGAGACACAACACTAGTGAAGCGCGCGGGGCGCCGGAATGCCACTGGCCGGGCGAATCCACATGGGCCAGCTAACGAAATCCAACGCGGATGCGACTTCCGCTTCGCCCAGTCGTCCTCTAAGTTAGGTGAGCCTTACCAACGTTAGGCATACCTAAGCAGGGGACGATGACGCTGAATCAGGAAACCACTCAGACGCCAGTAGTTGTTGAGCCGACGGCGGCTGGTGCCGCGAAGCGACCGGCGCGCCGCAGGACGCCGCTGCGCAAGCGGAAGCCGGTGAAGAAGACCATCACCTTCCTGCACCGCTGGACGTCGCTGGTGCTGGGACTGCTACTGCTCACCATCACCACCAGCGGCGCGGCCGTCGTCTACACACCCGAGTGGCTGAAGCTGACGAACGCCGAGGTCTTCCAGGTAACCCGCTCCGATCACCCGATTTCAATTCCGCAGGCGATCGACATCGTCGACACCGCCCACCCGGAATTCGCGGCGGCCGGTGCCAACGTCTACTCGGGTCTGTACGAGATCACCTCCGCCGACGACGACGCCCACCCGGGCTTCTGGGGCGTCGACCCGGGCAGCGGCCGGATCACCGGCTACACCAACCCGAACAGCGGGTTCATGGCCTTCATGAACCAGATCCACGAGTGCTTCTTCACCTGCGACGACTACCCGGGCTACGTCCCGTTCCTGGAGAAGCCAGCGCCGACGCTCGGGATGCACTGGATGAAGGACGTCACCTGGGCCGGATTCATCCTGGGCGCGACCGGAATCTTCCTGCTCTTTCTGGCCCTGTCGGGCGTCTGGCTCTGGTGGCCCGGCCTGAAGAAGTGGACGCACGGCTTCCGGGTGCGCTGGAAGAAGGGCCGCTACGCCCGCGACTACGACCTGCACCAGGTGATCGGCATGGCCGCCGTGCCGTTCCTGCTGATCTGGGGCCTCACCGGCGCCGGATTCGAGTTCCACTGGGTGAGCACCGCCTGGTACGCCACCACCGGCGGCCAGCAGCCCCCGGACTATGAGTCGTTCACCTCCAATGAGGTCAAGGATCCGAAGACCCCGGACATCGGTATGGCGGCCGCGATCACCTCAGCCCGGACGCTGGCCGGCGACGCCAAGCTGGTCTACGCGTCATCCCCGGCGGCCGACGACCCGACGGCGACCTACAACTTCTACTTCGCCAAGGGATTCGACCAGTACCAGCATGGTGCCTACCCCGGTGAGTACGGCGTCGATGTCGACCGGCATGACGCCAGCCGGGTACACGCCGACGACCTCGGCCACGCGGCAACGCTCTCCAACCAGCTCTACGACAACTGGGGTGCGCCGATGTTCCACTACGGCCAATCCGTCAACGGCTGGTGGCGGATCCCGTGGTTCCTCTTCGGGCTGACGCCGATTCTGCTCGCCGTCACCGGAGTCTCGACGTGGCTGGCCAAGCGCGGGGTGAAGAAGCGGCGCCTGCAGGCCCGCAAGGCGCGGGAGTCGGCGCTGACGCAGTCGGCCGGTGAACCGACACCGCTCGACGAGCAGCACTCCCTGGCCGACGCCGGCCGGCCGGCCGGTGATTGAGTCCCTCAACCTGGCGACGATTCTCTACGCAGTGGGTCTGGCGCTCTGGTGCCTGATCTGCGCCGTCGGCAACCGGCCACGACCGCCGGCCTTCGTGGCGGCGCTGATCGTGCTGGAGGTCGGGGTCGTGTTGCAGGCACTCCTCGACGTCGCCGCGCTGCTGCGCGGCGACCACGGCGATGACGTGGCGACGAACGTCGGGTACCTCATCACCAGCGTGCTGATCCTGCCGGTGACGGCCCTCGCCGTGCGGATGGACCGCGGTCGCTGGGGGAGCGCCGCCCTCGCCGTCGGCTGTCTGCTGCTGGCCGTCGTCTCCGCGCGGCTGCTGCAGACGCTGGGGGCGACCGATGGGTGAGGTCACGACCACGCGCGCGGTCGGCCCCGGGCGGGTGCTCGCGGTGGCCTACGGCTTCTTCACGCTGGCCGCCGGCGCCCGCAGCGGGGTGCAGCTCGCCACTCACTTCGACGAGGCGCCGCTGGCCTACCTGCTCTCCGCTGCGGCCGCCCTGATCTACCTCACCGCGACGATTCTCATCCTGCGGGTCGAGGCCGATCCGACTCCGCAACGGGTCGCGCTGGCCCGTCGACTCTGTTTCGTCGAGCTGGGCGGGGTTCTCCTGGTCGGGCTGACCAGCGTGATACTCCCGGCGTCTTTCCCGGACGCGACGGTCTGGTCCCTCTTCGGCTCCGGCTACGCGTTCGTACCGGCCGCGCTGCCGGTGCTGGCCCTACTCTGGCTGCACCGCGCAGAGCATCCCGCAGCGGAGTCGGCCGCCGGCCCTGAATAGGTCCCCGGCTGTGAGTAGTCCCGAGTGGGTTTAGCTGTAACGAGTCTGCAGCCCGCGCAGGGTCGATTCGATGCCGGCCGCATTCTGTTTGGGAAAGCCCAGCAGTTCGTAGACCTTGGTGCGCGACGACCCGGCCGCGCCGTAATCGAAGGTCTCGGTGACCAGGGTCTGCTCCGGACTCAGGGGTGTGAATTCCCAGCGCCACCGGTGCCCGAGCGGGTGCCGCCACTCGACGACGCGCCCCTCGTCGAAGTCGGTCACCCGGCTGGTGATCCGGTAGCCGAGGCCGTACATCTTCATCTTCACCGAGAACTTCTCCCCCTTGGCCAGCCGAGACGGGCCGGAGACCGTGTCGTGCACCGTGCCCGAACCGTCGAGCTCGGCGTGCCGGTGCGGGTCGGCCACCATCTCGAAGAGCTCGCCCACAGGGGCGGCGATGGTGGCGCTGCGGCTGACCCGGTGGGCGCCGGTGTTCACGCTGGAGATCGTCATGACCAGACGCTACCCAGCCGGCGGCCAAGCCAACCGAGAAGAGAGCACGGTCATGCTCGGGCTAGCGTCGAGCACGTGACGTCAGCCGAACAGCCAGCCCGCCGGGCCTTCGTGCTGCACGATCACCGCAAGCCCAGGCCGCACTTCGACCTCCGTCTGGAGGAGAACGGGGTGCTGACCTCGTGGGCGGTTCCCCGCGGGCTGCCGACCAGCAGCCGCGAGAACCGGCTGGCGATCGCGGTTCCCGACCACGCCCTGGAGCACCTGACCTACACCGACGCCGACAAGTCGATCGCCGACACCGGCTGGTGGGAGGAAGTCGACCGAACCGAACGGCGCCTGCTCTTCACCCTGCACGGGCAGACCGGCTCACACCGGTACGCGCTGATCCGCACCGATGCCGGCTGGCTGCTGCACCTGACCAAGGATCAGCCCGAAGCCCGTTGACGCTTCATCGACCCGAATCCGCGAAGCACACGCCAAGCCGGCCGGGCTAACTCGGTTTACGCAGGACGGTCACCGCGAACGAGCTGTCCGGCTGCCAGGGACGCAGGTCCCAGGTCGCGAAGCGATGCTCGAGGCGAAGGCCCACGGCGGCGACATCGCCGTCGAAATCGACCAGCGGGTAGCCACGCTCCACCCCGAAACCGGTGACGGCGAAACCGTCCGGACGTAGATGTCGAGTGATCGACGCGAGCACCCGTCGTTCCGTCCCCGGGGCGACGAAGGGCAGGACGTTCCCCGCGACCACCGCCGCGTCGAACAGCTGCGGTTCACCGAGCGCAGCCAGGTCGAGGTCGGCCAGATCGGCCACCAGCCACGTTGACCCGGGGTGATCCACCACGGCCGCCTCGATGAGCTCGGCGTCGGCGTCCACTCCCACTACCTCGTGTCCGCGCGTTGCCAGTTCCGCGCCGACCCGGCCGGGACCACAGCCGGCGTCGAGCACCCGGGAACCGGGGACGAGCATCGCGTCCAGCATCCGAGCCTCGCCGGCCAGGTCCGCCCCATCGGCCGCCATCTTGCGGAATCGCTCGATGTACCAGCGGGAGTGATTGGCATCGTGTTCAGTAACCCAGCGGGTCGGCTCGCTCACGCCCTCAGGGTAGCCGCGAGGCCGGGGTGATTCGCGTCGCTGCTTATTGGAAACCGTCACCCCCTCTGCCACGATCAGACGATTCGTCGCGCCGGTGCGTCACCTCACCAGCGTCTGCCGAGCCGGGGAGCCCGATGAGCGACCGACCGCCCAAAGCCGCAATGCTGATCGCCCAGCGAATCGTGCAGGACGTCGTGCGTTCCGGCATGCGCCCCGGTGACCTGCTGCCACCGGAACGGGCCATGCTCGCCGAGTACGACGCCGGTCGCGGGACGCTGCGCGAGGCGCTGCGACTGCTCGAATTCCAGGGGGTGATCTCGCTGAAGCCGGGCCCGGGGGGTGGCCCGGTCGTGCAGAGCCCGCCGGCGGAGCACCTGGGGAGCACACTGACCTTGCTGATGCAGCTCAACCAGGCGCCGTACCGGGTGATCGTCGAGGTTAGAGCCGCACTGGAGCCGATGATCAGCCGGCTGGCGGCCGAACGAATCGCGGCACCGGCCCTGACCGAGCTCGGCACCACCATCGAGGCGATGCGCAGCGACCTTGATGATCGGGACGCGTTCCTGGAGTCCAACCGCCGCTTCCACGATGTCATCGCCCGGGCCTCGGGGAATGTCCTCTTCGCCTACATCGTCGAATCGCTCCTCGGCATCCTCGACGGCACAGCGATCGGCATCGACTACCCGCGCAAACGCCGGGTCGCAATCCTGAAGGCGCATGAGCTCATCCTCGACGCCCTGCGCCGGGCAGACCCGGAGGCGGCCGAGGCCGGAATGCGGGCCCACATCGAGGCCTACAACCACTACGCGCAGCAGCACTTCCCGGAGGTGCTCGAAGAGACGATCACCTGGGCCGGTTGAGCACATCGCTGCTGACCGGCGGCGGCTAGCGGTAGCATTCGGCCGGTGGCCGGTGGTGATCAGCGCCGCTGACTGCAAGTCGAGCGAGGGATGAATAGTGCCTGATACGCCCTGGGATGTCATCCACGCGGAGCGACGCCTGCTGGCCACCGACCTCGCGAAGCTGCCGCCGGCGCAGTGGGAGGTCCGGTCGCTGTGCACCGACTGGAGCGTGTACCAGGCCTTCGGCCACATCACCTCCACCGCGAAGATGAGCCCGCGCCGCTTCGTCGCCGGGTTCGTCAGGTCCGGCTTCAACTTCGAGCGCTTCTCGGCCAAGGGGATCCAGGCCGAGACGGCCGACGGACCAGCCGCCACACTCGCCGAATTTCAGACGCATCTCGACGACGAGACCTCCCCGCCGGGGCCGATCGAGGCGATGGTTGGCGAAATCATCGTGCACGGAGAGGACATTCGCCGGCCGCTCGGCATCGCGCACTCCTACCCGCAGGAGGCGGTGCTGCGGGTGGCCCAGTTCTACGTCGGCTCGAACGCGCTCGTCGGCAGCAAGCGGCGGATCGCCGGGGTGAAGCTCGTCGCGACCGATGAGGACTGGACTCACGGCACCGGCCCGCGGGTGACCGGTCCGCTGCTGTCACTGGTGCTCGCAATGACCGGTCGCAGCGCCGCCCTGGTCGATCTGGACGGCGACGGCGTACCGCTGCTGGACGAGCGCAGCAAGGCCTGACCGTACAGCTCAGCTGTGCGCCGAGGGCTCGCTCGCCGGTGGCGCGTCGGCTGCAGCGTCAATGTTCGCGTCAATGTTCGCGTCGATGACCTCGACGGTGCGGCGCGGCATGAAGGCCACCGCGATGGTCATGGCGACGGCGAGCAGCACCACACCCTGAAAGACATGGTGGGTGGCCAGCGTGAGCAGCCCGGACGACCCGCTGCCCGGAGCGGCGCCGGCAACCGGAGCGGAGACGATCGCAGAGCCCAGCGTCGCGTTGGCCACGGCTCCGAAGGCCGCGACCGCGAGGGCACTCCCCAAGGAGCGGCAGAAGAGATTGTTGCCGGTGACGACGCCCCGCTGGCTCCAGCCGACCGATGACTGCGCGGCGATAAGCGTCGGTGACGCGGTGAGCCCCATCCCCAATCCGATGAGGAAGCAGGTGAGCCCGACCTGCAGCACGCTGGAGGTGTCGTCGAGCAAGAGCAGCAGCAGACAGCCGGCGACCACACCCGAGGCGCCGATCAGCGCCGTCTGCCGGAAGCCGATTCGCAGGTAGAGCCGCCCGGACTGGGACGCGGCCAGCGGCCAACCGAGGGTGAGGGTGGCCAGCGCGAAGCCGGCGACCACGGGGCCGGTTCCGAGTACGTCCTGTACATAGGTCGGAAGAAAGGAGGTGAGACCGAGCACGATGCCGCCGACCGCCGCCGACACCAGGCTGCTGGTGAGCAGCAGGCGGCGGCTGAAGACCCAGAGCGGCAGCACCGGTTCAGGCACTCGCCGCTCCACGAGGACGAAGCAGACGATCAATATCGCGCCGACGCCGAGTATCGAGATGCCCGGCGCCGAGATCCAGGCCCACGCCTGCCCGCCTTCGAGGACACCGAGGATGAGCAGGGTGCAGCCGCTGGTGAGGAACACGGCGCCGAGGTAGTCGATGTGCGGACGTCCCCGAACGACTTTCTCCTTGAAATTACGCACCAACATCGTCGCCGCCAGCAGGCAGAGTGGGATGTTGATGAAGAAGATCCAGCGCCAGGAGACGTATTCGGAGAAGACACCGCCGAGAGCCGGCCCGATGACCGCCGAGATGCCCCAGACGCTGGCGATATACCCCTGAACCTTGGCCCGCTCCTGCAGCGAGTAGAGGTCACCGACGATGGTGATGCTCATCGGCTGCACCGCACCCGCACCGAGCCCCTGCACGACACGGAACGCGATGAGCACCTTCATGTCCCAGGCGATCCCGCACATGATCGACCCGAGCAGGAAGAGTGCGATGCCGAAGAGGATGAGCGGTCTGCGGCCGAAGAGGTCGGCCAGCTTGCTGTACACCGGCACGGTCACGGCCTGGGCCAGCAGGTAGATCGAGAAGAGCCAGGGAAACTCGGTGAAGCCGCCGATGCTACGCACGATCGACGGAACGGCGGTGGCGATGATGGTCGAGTCGATGGCGACCAGCGAGGTGGCGAGCATCAGTGCGATGAGGATCGGCCCCCGCTCGGACCGGAAACCCACCGCGGAACTCGTCACCCCACCGATGTTGCCAGTTGCGCCCACTGGACGGCCAACCGGTCGCGGCTGAGCCGATTAGCCAACCCGGGCGAACTCCGTCAACGAGAGGGTGTTCCCATCCGGATCGGCGAACCAGGCGACCCGGTCGCCCCCTGGCGTGGTCCAGACCCCGTCCTCGTCCTGAGCCATCCCGTCATAGCGCTTGAAGGTCACGCCTTTGGCCCGCAGCCCGGCAAGGGTGGCCGCGATATCCGCGACTCGCCAGCCCAGGACGGTGTACGGGACGTCGATGTGCTCCTCGACCGCGGTGATCCGCAGCATCGTTCCGTTGGCGTCGAAGACGCACGCGAACTGGTTCTGCTCGACCAGCCGCAGACCGAACACGTCCGCGTAGAAGGCGGCGGCCCGGTCGAGATTGGTGGAGGCCGCGAAGGCGATGACCTCAGACGTACTGAGCATCTTCCACCTCCAGCGGTTGGGCGAAGCGCTCCCGCATGGTGAAGGCGTACGTGGTTGGGCCGTGCGCACGCAGGTGCCGGACCCGCTCCTCGGCCTCGTCGGTGCTGGGGCGGTGCCCGGCCCGCACCCACCAGAGCGCGGCATAGGCGCGGTCCATCTTCTCGAACCACTCCCGCCGTCGCCTCAACACCGCGCGATGTTCATCGCTGTAGACGTAGGCCTCGAGGTGTTCGACGTCGGTCCAGACCGACATGTTCACGATGACCCCGGCGCTGCCCTCAGCGTCCCAGCCGAAGGCCTGGATGCCGGTGGCATCGCCCTCCTCGGTCTGCAGGCGCCAGCGAAAACCGTCGGCCCCATCGGCCAGGGCATTGACCGGGTCGAGCGCGGCCACGAAGTCAGCCAGCTGGGCGCTGTCGAGCGGGGCGAGCAGGCGGCCGATGTTCACCTGAGCAAGTTCGTATGCCATACCAGCAGTATGCCGTGGCTCTCCGGTCGGGCGACGTACAGTCGCAGGCATGCTGATCGACGACGTGGTCAGGCTCCGACTGGCCACCTTCATCCGCCCCGCCTCCGAGTCCGCCACCGGCCGCAGCGAGGTCGAGGGCGTCTACGCGTACCTGATCCGGCACGATGATGGCCTCCTGCTGCTCGACACCGGAATGGGGCGCGGTGACGACGAGACTGAGCAGTGGTACCGCCCGCAGCGCAGTCCGCTCACCGCGGCTCTGGCCGCCTGGGGCGCCACGCCGGCCGACATCCGCATCGTCGTCAACTGCCATCTGCACTTCGATCACTGCGGAGAAAACCCTTTGTTTCTCGGCACACCGATCATCGCTCAGCGCGGTGAACTGGCGGTGGCCCGACAGCCTGACTACACCTTCGATCACCTGGTGGACTTCACCGGCGCCCGCTACGAACTACTGGACGGGGAGGCTGAGATCTCGCCGGGAGTGCACGTCATCCCGACCCCAGGGCATGTGAACGGCCATCAATCATTGGTGATTCAATGCTCGGACGGGTCGCTGGTGCTGGCCGGGCAGTCGCATGACCGCGCCTCCGCCTTCAGTGCTGACGCGCTGGCGCAGAACGCACGCCAACTCGGCCACGATGATCCGCTGCCGCTCGCACCGCCCTGGATGCAACGACTGATGGCCTTCGATCCGCGGCGCGTCTACTTCGCCCACGATGCCGCCGTCTGGGAACCGTATTAACTCTAGATGAACGGGCGGGAATACGACACGCTCGACTGGCCACCGCCCTTGCTCTCCGAGTGCTGCTCCCACTAGGTTTTGTTCAGCCCTTTCTCTAATCTGCCGCTCAGCTTCTCTGCCACTCAGCTCACGCCCCGTCACAGACCCGAGGTGCCCATGACAACGCCATCCCGCCCAGTCCTCTTCGTCCACGGACTCTGGCTGCACGCCAGCTCCTGGCAGGCCTGGATCGACCGCTTCACCGAAGCCGGCTACTCACCCGTCGCGGCGTCCTGGCCGGGCGACGCCGACACCGTGGCCGGCTCCCGGGAGCACCCGGAGGCGATCGCCGGACACGGTATCGACGATGTGGTCGAGCATCTGGAGTCGATCATCGCCGGGATGCCCGAATCCCCCATTCTTATAGGCCATTCCTTCGGCGGCACCATCGTGGAGAAGCTGCTGAGCAAGGGCGTGGGCGCCGCCGCGATCGCCATCGATGCCGCCCCGATCAAGGGGGTGCTGCCGCTGCCCATCTCGGCGCTGCGAACCGCCTTCGTCGCCTTGAAGAACCCGGCCAACAGCAGTCGCGCCGTGTCGCTGAGCGTCGAACAGTTCCGCTACTCCTTCGGCAACGCAATCTCGGAGGAGGAGTCGAACGCGCTCTTCGAGAAGTGGACCATCCCGGCCCCGGGCAAGCCGCTGTTCCAGGCCGCCTCGGCCAACTTCTCGCCGCACTCCGAGGCGAAGGTCGACACCGAGAACTCCGACCGGGGGCCGCTGCTGCTCATCATGGGCGGGCAGGACCACACCGTCCCGGAGGCGATCACCAAGTCGACCTTGAAGCAGTACAAGCACTCGACCGCGGTGACCGACCTGCTGGAGTTCGAGGATCGGGGCCATTCGCTCACAATCGACTCCGGCTGGCTCGACGTGGCCAACGCGTCGCTGGATTGGCTTAAGAAGCAGGGCCTCTAGCGCTCAGCTTCACGGCGCCGGCCGCGCCGGCTCTACGGCGCCGGCCGCGCCGGCTCTACGGCGCCGGCCGCGCTATGCCCCTCCGCGTCATTAGTGAGCCGGCCTGCTTCACCCGGCGCAGCACTGGTGACGTCTCGATCTGACGCACCGCCGCCATCGCGCCCACTCGGGTCGTCACGTACCGGTAGAGGTCGGTGGCGTTTCGACAGATGACGACGAGGACGAGGTTTGCGCTCCCGGTGACGGCGGCGCAGAAGGCGATCTCGTCGTGCGTCACGAACTCGCGGCCCACCGCCTCCAGATCGCTCGGAGCGACGGTGACCCAGATGTGGGTCATCGAGGCGAACCCGAGCCTCTCTATGTCCAGGTCGACGTCGAAGTAGAGCGCACCGGCTCGCTCGAGACGTTCGATCCGCCGACCTACCCGGGTCGGGGACCAACGCGTGGCGGCGGCCAGGGACCGCAGGCTGGCCCGTCCGTCGCGTCCCAGCGCGGCGATCAATCGCTCGTCTTCCGCGGTAATCAGTTCCGCGCCGATCGGTTCAGCGCCAATAAGCCCGGCGCCCGGTTCGGGGTCAAGCAGATCCCGACCGGTCTCATCGAAGGGACTATCCGCGGCTCGCAGCCGGGCCTTCGCGTCCGGGCTCAACCCCGGTCCGTAGCCGCCCCATTCGGCACCTGCGTCGAATTGATGCAGTATCGCGTGAGCGCTGAGCCGCTGCACCTGGGCCGTCTGCGGTAGCCGCTGCAGCAGCAGCTCGGGGCCGTCCTGGCCGCGGGCGGTGTGACTATGGCAGACGATCTCCGACCCTCCGGCCGAGAGGCTGATCCAACTGATGTCAGGTCGGCGGGCCAACGCCTCAGCCAGCGCCCCGGCGGCATCCGGCCGGCACTGAATCCGCAGCATCCAGCGGTCCAGGCCGGCGGCGTCGGCCCGGGCGAGGCCGATTACGCGTAGCACCCCAGCCGACTCCAGCCGGCGGTAACGGCGGGCGACGGTCTGCTCCGAGACACCCACCACCTCGGCGATGAGCGCGAACGGCGCCCGGCAGGCTACTTGAATCGCGTGGATGATGAGACGATCCAACTCGTCAACGTTGATGGATTCACCGCTTCGAGGCGCCACCATTGGAGGAATGCTACGCGGCACTGACCCTGGGTGGATCTGCGTCGAGCGTCTCGGCCAGACTCGGTAGGACGCGCCCACTGCGCGTCGCACCACGCGAAAGGCTCATCTCATGCGTAAGTGGCTTCCCCTGGTCGCTATCTGCCTCGGCACCTTCATGCTTCTCATCGACGTGACCATCGTCAACGTCGCCCTCCCCGACATGGCGGTCGATCTCTCCACCTCCTTCTCCTCACTGCAGTGGGTCATCGATATCTACGCGCTGGTGCTGGCCGCACTACTCCTCGGCGCCGGGTCGATCTCCGACATCATCGGCCGCCGGCTGGTCTACATCGCCGGACTGCTGCTGTTCGCGCTCGCCTCACTGGCCAGCGGGCTGGCTCCGAATGCGACGTTCCTGATCGTGGCCCGTGGTGTGCAGGGGGTCGGCGCGGCCGCGATGTTCGCGACCACCGTGGCGCTGATCAACGCCTCGTACACCGGTAAGGATCGCGGCGTCGCCTACGGCGTCTGGGGCGCGGTGAGCGGTGCCGCCGCGGCAACCGGCCCGATCGTCGGTGGCCTGCTGACTGACACGCTCTCCTGGCGGTGGATCTTCTTCGTCAACCTGCCCGTCTCGGTCGCCGCCATCGCCCTTTCGCTGATGGTGCTGGATGGTTCGCGCGGGGAGCATCGGGCACGTATCGACCTGCCGGGTATGTTCGCCTTCACCGCCTCGGCGTCCCTGATTACCTACGGATTCATCCGCGCCGGCTCCGACGGCTGGCTGACCGGCACCACCCTCGGACTGATCGGTGGCGGTGTACTGGCCCTGGTGCTCTTCATCATCGTCGAGCTCCGGACTCCGCAGCCGCTGCTGGATCTCGGCCTCTTCTCCGACCGTCGTTTCGTCGGGGTGATGATCGCCGCGCTCTTCCTCTCGCTCACCGCCTTCTCCTACCTGGCGTACTCCTCGATCTGGCTGCAGTCGGTGATCGGCCTCTCGCCGATCCAGGCCGGCCTGGTCTTCCTGCCGCTGAGCCTGGCCGCCTTCACCGTCTCGGCCAGCATCGGACGCGTGCTGCACAGTGCCAATCCGCGCTGGTTGATCGGTTTCGGGCTGCTGCTGATCGGCTTCGGCGGCCTGGCGCAGGCGTTCTTGAAGGCCGATTCAAGTTGGCCGTCGCTGCTGTTCGGCTTGCTGCTGGTCGGTATCGGCGTCGGGCTGGTGAATCCGACGATGGCCTCGGCGGTGATGTCGGCCGTGCCGATGCAGCGGGGCGGCATGGCGGCCGGTGCGATGAATACGGCGCGTCAGCTCGGCTTCGCCTTCGGCATCGCACTACTCGGAACCATCTTCCAGTCGCGGATCGCCCACGAGTTCAGCGGCCACGCCATCCCGGGTGGTGGCGACATTGCGGCCGCGGTGAGCGGTGGACAGGCGCAGGCGGTGATGGGTGCCGCTCCGGCTGCCCGGCGCGACGAGCTGAGCCAGCTGGTGCACCAGGCCTTCGCCTCCGGGCTCAACACGATCTTCATCGTCGCCGGGGTACTCGCCCTGGCGGCGGGGGCGGCGGTACTGGTGCTACTGCGGCCCGCCGCACAGCCCGCGTCCGACTCCGCTTTTGGCACACCTGCAGGGATAGTCCCTGCAGGTGTGCCAAAAGCGTCAGGGGGTTAGAGGGGCAGTTGCCAGTCGTTGCAGCGCATCCGCTGACCCGGCGGGTACTCGAAGTCGCACTCCCCCACCAGGTTTAATCCGCCCCGGCGGCAGATCGCGTTCGAGGCCGGGTGGTCCACCGACGGGTATGCGTGCAGGCTGTGGCGCGACCCGCCGCCCCCCGCCGTCGCTGCCGCGGCCCGAACCTCGTCGATCAGCGCCCGTAGCGCGGCCACCGCGACGCCGCGCCCCTGGAACTCAGGCAGCACGCCCCAGCCGGCTTCGTAGACGTCCTCGCCGAGCCAACTCCGCGGCCAGAAGCCGATGACCCCGGCTGTGGCGGCCTCGTCGACGAGCTGGATGGTGTACATCTGCGAGGTGGACTCGACCCAGCCGGCAAGATAGCGCCGGTGCCGGTCACGCACCTTCTCGTCGGTCTCCGGGCCGCCGAGATGATCTGTCATCTCCGGCGTATTGGCCGCCTCCAGCACCCAGAGGTCGTCGGGCTGCCAGCGACGCAGGGCAACCGCGGTCACATCTGCAGCGTGTCGAAGTTCGTCTGCAGGGCGATGCCGACCCCGGCCAGCACTTCGCTGACGAACTCACGCTTCCCCTCTGTGTACGCCACGGGATCGTCGGGGTAGATCTGGGCCAGGCCCAGCTTGAGGTCGCTGTAGCGCTGGGCCAGCATCGGATCGGCGCGCAGTGCGTCGCGGAAGGCCAGCCGCTCCTGCCAGATGTCACTACCTGGCTGGGTCAGGTGCAGGTGATGGGTGTGGGCGGCGTCGTCGAGGAAGTTCTGACCGGCCCGGGCACGGTAGAAGTAGAGGGCGGAGGGTCGATGCTCGGTGTAGACATACCCGAGATCGGCCAGCGGTTCGATCGCCGAGCGGGCCAGGTCCAGATGATGGACGCCGCCGATCATGTCGAGGATCGGTTTCGCCGGCAGACCCGGCACCGCGGTGGAGCCGATGTGCTCGACCGGCCCGGTCAGCCGGGAGACGAGCACGCCCTCCAATCGTCGTCGCTCCCACTCGAACTGCGCAGACCAACCCGGCTCGTGTGGAACGACTTCGACCGTCACCCTCTAGCTCACATCCGCTCGTGATCGTGGGAAGAACGTGTTGCTGAACGACATCGCGCCACCGGGCACCATCCAGGGCAGGATCTCGACCCGGAACCGTCCGGCCTGAACCGCCGGGTCGGCCTCGGCCAGCCGGCGGGCCTCGTCGGGGTCCACCGTGAGGATCGTCAATCCCCGGAAGGTGCCGTGCCGCAGCGGCCCACCGGCTACCGCCGCACCCGAGACATGCATCGACGCCAGATGCGCCATGTGGGCATCCTGCAACTCGCCCGCCGCCTGCTCGTCAAGCTCTGGTGCATCGTCGCGGAGAACGAGCAGCGCGACGCTGAACCGATCGAACTCCATTGCGAGAGTCTAGGTCGCTGGCGGCACTGGGGGCCAGAGCCTGAGGCGGGT
Source organism: Jatrophihabitans sp. GAS493 (assembly GCF_900230215.1). Classification (NCBI taxonomy): domain Bacteria; kingdom Bacillati; phylum Actinomycetota; class Actinomycetes; order Jatrophihabitantales; family Jatrophihabitantaceae; genus Jatrophihabitans; species Jatrophihabitans sp. GAS493. The sequence goes on from NZ_LT907982.1 coordinate 601,761, forward strand.
AGTTGCGCATCTCCAGTCGCCGCCGGCCGCCGCCGACATTGAGCGGCCGGTCATCGGGTGCGGTACGTTTTGCGCGTGCTCCGGCGTATGGGACCTCCGCTGCGGGTCGCGCTCGTCGCCGTGCTGACGCTCTCGGTCGCCGGATGTGGGTGGTTCGGCGGTGACAAGGCATCGGGCAGCACCGTCGCCGTCTACGACATCAAGCCGGGCCAGTGCTTCACCGCTCCGGGCGCGGTAAAGACCGAGCTCGCCTCGCTCAATCGGGTGAGCTGCAGCGACCCGCATACCCATGAGGCCTACGCGATCGTCCAGTACTCGACGAGCACCGCAGGCTCGGCCAGTGCCACCACTTCGGTCTACCCGACGTCGGACGCGCTGACGAACTTCGCCCAGGGCAGCTGCGCCCAGAAATTTCAGGACTACGTCGGGATCAACTACCTCGATTCGAGCCTGTACTTCACCTTCCTGGTCCCGTCGGCCCGAGGGTGGGAGCAGGACAACGACCGGAGCATCATCTGCTTCATCACCACGACCGGGCAGACCCTCACCACCTCGGTGCAGGGCTCGAAGAAATAGGGGCTTCATGGCGCAGGCTGTCGGTAGTACGGCGATGCTGAAGTGCACCTTCGGCCTGGCCCCGTCGACCCTCAACGTGCTGCCGGCGGCCCGCGTGACCGTCGAGGGGAAACCTGCCGCGGCCATCGTGGACGACGCCCCGATGCTCAACATCCCGCCCTTCGGGATGTGCAACAGCCTGGCCAACCCGGTGGTCGCGGCCGCCACCGCGGCCGCCCTCGGCGTCCTCACCCCGATGCCCTGCCTGCCTGTCATCCCGGCCCCCTGGATCCCGCTCGCGCCGACCGTGCTGATCGGTGGCAAGCCGGCTCTGGTCTCCGGCTCGATGTGCACCTGCGCCTACGGCGGCGTCATAGATATCGGCTTCCCTGCAAGCATTCGCACCACTATCGGGTAATTATGTCCGAAATAGTGGGTTTCTACCCCATGAATCTGCTGATTCTGTCGACAACTTTGACACTTACTTCACCATCGCGACCCTTTTTGGTTTACGGTTCTCGGCGGATCACTGTCTGTCACCACACGGTTTAAGTCGCGCAGTTCACCCTCCAAAACCTCCCTCGAAGGAGCGGCAAATCTATGCCCACGTACACGGCGCCCGGTGTCTATGTAGAAGAAGTTCCCTCGTCCCAGAAGGTGTTGTCAGCGGCTCCGACCGCCGTCGCCGCCTTCGTCGGGTTCACCGAGAAGGCGCCGTCGGACGACCCCCGCGACCCGCTGGGCCTGGCCCCACGACTGGTCACCAGCTGGTCGCAGTTCGAGGCGCTTTACGGGAGTTTTGCTGAGGGTTGTGTGCTTCCCCTCTCGGTCTACGGCTACTTCGCCAACGGCGGCAGCCTGGCCTACATCGTCCGGGTTCCGAACACCGAGCCCTCCGGCGAACCGGCGCGACTGGCCCTGCCGGCCGCTGACCGCGCCCTCGGCACGCCACTGCTTATCGAGAGTCTCGAGCCGGACGCCGACATCGCGATCGACATCGCCACCGTCGACGGCGGCGAGGACGCAGCCGATGGCCCGTCGCCCTTCACCCTGACCGTGCTCCTGGACGGGCTCCCGGTCGAGACGTTCGAGAGCGTCGACTTCAACACCGGCGACCGCAACGTGAAGACGGTCGTGAACAAGACCTCGACCAAGGTCAAGGTGGATGTGGCCCTGGAGAAGCACGTCGACCTGGCCAGCCAGCTCGAGGTCCTGAAGCCCGGCCGATACGTGCTGGAGAAGGCGGCCGCGGTACCGGTCCCCGTAACCGGCCGCAAGTTCGCCGGCTCCGAGTCAGCCCGCGTCGGTATCAACGGCCTCGCCGTGGCCGACGACGTCACGATGGTGGTGATCCCCGACCTGGTGACCGCCGCTACCAAGGCCGACGGCAGCATCGACCTCAACCTCTGGAAGGCCGTACAGACGTCATTGATCTCGCACTGCGAGCAGAACGGCAACCGGATGGCCGTGCTGGATGCCCCACCCGGCATGAACACGCAGCAGATCAAGGAATGGCGCAGCGACGTGGCCATGTACGACTCGGCCTTCGCCGCGCTGTACTACCCCTGGATCAAGGTGGAGAACCCGATCGGGGTCAACGGCAACTCGGAGATCTTCGTGCCTCCGTCGGGGCATGTGGCCGGCGTCTGGGCCCGCACCGATGAGACGCGTGGCGTCTGGAAGGCCCCGGCCAATGACACGATCCGCGGCGTGCTCGACATCGAGCGCGACATTACGCAGAACGAGCAGGGTCTGCTGAACCCGATCGGCATCAACTGCATCCGCCCGTTCGGCACTCGCGGCATCCGCATCTGGGGCGCCCGCACCCTGGCCTCGGACTCCGACTGGCGCTACATCAACGTGCGTCGCCTCTTCAACATGGTCGAGTCGACGATCCTCGAGGGGACCCAGTGGGCCGTCTTCGAGCCGAACGATGTTGCTCTGTGGGAGGGCGTCAAGCGCACCCTCGACGGATTCCTGCGCGGCCTCTGGTCAGCCGGCGCGCTCTTCGGCACGACGGCGGCTCAGGCCTACTACGTCAAGTGTGACGCCGAGACCAACCCGCCAGAGTCGATCGACGAGGGCAAGCTCGTGGTCGAGGTCGGCATCGCACCGGTGAAGCCGGCCGAGTTCGTGATCTTCCGGATCAGCCAGCAGAAGCAGATCGCCAGCTAACCCCTCGCATTTCCCTCGTCATTCTTAGAACTTGGAGTAGGCAATGCCCAACGACCTGATCAATACCGACCCGATCGTCGCCCAGAACTTCTTCCTCGCGATCGACGGCGAGCAGCTGCTGCTGTCTGGCGTCTCGGGCCTCGACCTGGAACTGGACGTCGTGACGATCCAGCAGAACGGCCCGAGCGGCAAGAAGCAAGCCATCAAGACCCTCGGCAACTCGCTCAAGGTGCCGGATATCAGCATGACCCGGATGGCCCCGATGGACGCGATGAACGACCCGATCTGGAAGTGGTTCCACGCGGTCCGCGACGAAGGCTTCTCCGGGACCAAGCGCGAAGGTTCCCGTAAGAACGGATCGATCGTGCTCTATGACACCGCCTTCACCGAGATCGGCCGCTTCAACTTCTTCAACGGCTGGCCGAGCAAGATCTCGACCGATGGCTTGAGCACCGACTCGAACGATCCGGTCAAGGAGACCGTCACCCTGATCATCGAGAGGCTGGAGCGGATCAAGTAGTTCCAGTTCCGACTTATCTCTCGTGATTGACCCGCTCTGATTGGACGACCGCAGTGACCGAGCCGACGCTCCGGACCCGTTACGACTTCACCCTGCCGAGGGGCTACGTCGACCACAACGGACGGCTGCAGAAGACCGGCACGATGCGGCTGGCGACGGCCCGCGACGAGCTCGAACCACTGCGCGACCCCTCGGTCTCCGGCCCGGACGACCCGCGACTGACCATCGTGGTGCTGGCCCGGGTAGTGGAGAAGCTCGGTGATCTCGAGCTCGTCACCACGCACGAGATCGAGGGGCTCTTCGCGGTCGACCTGGCCTTCTTGCAGGACTTCTACGGGGTTATCAACTTCGGTACCCAGGAGGAGTTCGAGGCTCTGCTGTCGGCCCAGCAGGGGACCGCGCTGCTGGGCTCCGCCCGTTCAGCTCCACCCGCCGCCCCCACCACGGCTGCGGCCGGCGGCGGGGGCGCGGCCGGCGACGGGGGTGTGACCGACGAGGACGGCGCTGCGCTGCCCGAGACGACTGGCCGCTCGCTGCGATCTGCGGTCGAGGAGCTTCCTCGCCGGGCTCTGTGAGATCGGGCAGCCGCGATGATGCGCTACCCGACGGACGCCCTCTGGCAGGAGATCGCCTTCCTGGCCTACCACCTGCACTGGCCGATGAATGACCTCCTCGACCTGGAGCACATGGACCGGGTCCGGATGGTGCGGGCCGTCGTCGCCTTCAATGAGCGGGCCTGGCAGTCGGTGCGTGAGTATGCGCAGTAGGCCGACAACTGAAGGCCGTTCACGGAAAGGGGTGCGCTGACGATGGCCTCGATAGATCCGCTCGGCGGCGAACCACCCACCGCGTCACGCTTCCTCTTCGAGGTGGACGGGGTCGAGATCGGCGTCTTCCGCGAGGTGACCGGCCTACAGGTGACCGTGGCTGTTCAGGAGTTCACCGAAGGTGGGCAGAACGGGTACGTCCACAAGTTGCCGGGGCGGATGAGCTGGCCGCACCTGGTCTTCCGACGCGGCGTGACCGCGAGCGACGCCCTCTTCAACTGGCTGGAGAAGTCCTCGGGCGAAGGCTTCGCCGGCAACCAGAGCAAGCTGGTCAAGGCCACCGGCGCGGTCACCGCGATCGACGCCAGTGGGGCCCGTCTGCGCGCCTGGAACTTCGCCGACGTCTTCCCGGTGCGCTGGAAGGGACCGGACTTCGAATCCGGCAGCAACGCCCCGCTGGAAGAGGAACTCGAAGTCGCCCACCATGGCTTCACGTCCCAGACTCAGCCCGCGGGCTCCGGATGAGCGAGCTGGATACCGAGGCGTCGCCGGACGCTGAGTCAGGCGGTATGGGATCAGCCAGCGGGGCCGAGGAGCCTGCATCGTTCGGCGAGAGGCTGACGCAGCGGCTGCGTCGACCCGGTCCGCCGATCGGGCGGCTGCGGGCATCCGGAATCGGCAGTGTCGCCCTGGCGTCGACCCGCTTCGCCACGGCGACCGGCCGCCCGGTTCCGCTGCGCCGTTTGCTGGCCGGTCCGGGCGAACTGCCGGTGCGGCGCTTCGCGGATGCCGGTGTTCGTCCGCCGCGCTGGTGGACCCCGACCGAGGCCGCGGACCCCGAGCGCGACGCACGCACCGATGCCGAGACTCCGGCGACGGCCGGACGGCTCCTCCCGAGCGAGCTGCCCAGCCGCGCGCTGCCGCGGGCCGCCCGACAGGTCCCCAACGAGCAGACCTGGACACCGGGCGGCATCGCCGAGAACCTTGTGGCCACTGTGGCCAAGGTTCGCCGCCTCGAAGAGGTGTCGGCCGCCGGTCCGATGGGGACCGGCGCTCGCGCACGGCTCATGGCGCCGAAACCGTCACCACCACCGCAGCCACCGCCGTCACCGCCGTCACCGCGGTCCTCCGCCACGCCGCCGCCATCCCCACCGCCGTCACCGCCATCCCCACCGCCGTCACCGCGGTCCTCCGCCACGCCGACACCGCCCACACCGAGCCAGCCGAGGCAGTCGTCCTCACCACCGCCGCCCGGCCCGGCGCCCGCAGCTCACTCCACCGCCGCGGCCCCGACCTCCGCCCCGACCTCAGGTTCAGCTGAACCGCGTTCGGCGCCAGCGATCGGTTCAGCTGAACCGATCACCGTGGTCCGGTCAGCGTTGTCACCCAGTACAGCACCGCCACCCGGTTCGTCACCGCCGAGTTCGCCAGCCGCGTCATCGCCAGCCTCGCCGTTGCCAGCCTCGCGGTCGGGCGGTTCCGCTTCGCCGCCTCCGACCGCGTCATCCGTCACGACCGCCGCGTCGCCGAGCGGCACCGCGACAGCCCAGCCACCGATCGCCCGATTGGCCGTGCCCTCCTCACCGTCGGCATCCTCATCGGCAATCGCCTCACCGTCGGGGTCCGCATCGTCGGCGATACCGGCGTCCGGGCCATATGCCTTCCAACGCACGGCGACCCTGGGACGCTTCGCCTCGGTGCGGCGCTCGGCCGCGACCTCGGCGGGCGAGGCGCCACACTCCGCAACGGGGAATGGCGGCTCTGGCGTGGCGGTGGCCGCCCGGCCGTCTGCCTACCTCTCCGCGAGCGCCTCCGGATCGGCGATCAGTCAGCACGAGCTGCGCCGGAGCTGGGCACCGCAGCCTGGCTCCCCTAGTTTTGCCGGACGTTCAAGCGCCGGAGACGCCAGCCAGCCGCGAGCGAGCGACCCGGCGCGGACGCTGCGTCGCGCGCCCGGTGGGCTGCCGGAGGCTCTCACCGCCGCGACCATCAGTTCCGCCGTCGGCGTCGCCCCGACCCCGCGGATCGCCCCGACCCCGACCCCGGATTCGGTTGATGGCACGGCGCCCAACCCGGCCGCGGCCCGACCCACACTCCGATCGCTCCCGGCCGGCTCCGGGCTCGACCCCGGCGCACCGGCCCGCGCGGCCATTGCCTCCGATGCCGTAACAGCTCAGAGTCAGGCGGCTCAGAGTCAGGCCGCTCAGAGTCAGGCGCAGCCGCCGGGCCCGGCCGCCACGGCCGTGACCGCGCAGCCTCAGCCGAACCCGCTGCCGACGGTCATCGGTCGCTACTCGCTGCCCGGCACGTTCGTCCGGCGCGGCACTGGCTCGGCCAACTCGACCGGGTTCATGGTCGATCGCAGCATCCGCCGCTCCGTTGCGATTGGCGGGCCGATATCCCCGGCAACCTCAATCGCCGGCCAGCCGGTCTCGCCCGGAGGCCGCGCCGTCGGCAGCTCTGGTGGGAGCCCCGTCGTCGGCACCGGCCCGAACCCGGCGACGCCGACGGCCGTGCCACCGGCAGGTTCGCTCGCGCGCCCACCGTCGTCGGCACCGGCGACCGATCCACCCTCCGCGGCCACACCGACGTCGGCACCAACGCTGACCGCAGAGCCGGCCCCGACGGCAGCGGAGCGTTCGGCCACCGGCGACGGCCCGGACGGCCGGCGCCCAACCGCTCAGCGGCGGGGTTCACCCCTAGCCCCCGCCTCCGCCCCCGCCTCCGCCTCCGCCTCCGCGAGGCTGCTGCCCCAGTCGCGCACGCTGGTCACCGGCAGCGCCGCACCGGTGCCCTTCACCCCGGGGCTGGCGATCCACCGCCTACCGCTGTCGGCCATCGTTCCCCCGCACCCGAACGCCCCGGCTCCGGCCGGGCGACCCACTCCGCCAACTCGGCCGCAGAGCGGAGCCGACGGGGCATCCAGCGACCCCGTCCCATCGGGCACCCGTGCGCAGCCGACCACGGCGCCCACCGCTCCGGACCGGGCGATACCTGCGGGGAGCGTGGCGATCCGTCGCTCGCGAACGCCAACGCCAACGCCGCCGCCGCCGGCGGCCGGCCAGACAGCGACATCGACATCGACAGCGAGCGGGGAGCTGATGGTCGGCGGGCGACCGCGGCTGGAGTCCGCCTTCGCTGCTCCCGACGTCATCCGTCCGAGCGCGCTGCCGAACGCCACGCCCGCCGGGATCGGCCGGGCGCCAGTTCCACTGACCACCCCGAGGACGACGGGGGCCCGAACGACAGAAGTCGAACCGACCGCCAGCAGCGCAACAACAGCCAGTCCGCGCCCGGCGAGCGCGACCATCACCCGACGATCGGCCGTCTCCACCAGCCGCGTCCCGTCCGCCCTCCCGGCCACTTCACCGAGCCCACTGCGGCGGATCGCCGCAGCCGGGAACCCCAGCGCCGCCGGCTACACGATGGCCCCACCCCGCATCAGCGTCCGCCCACCATTACCGCCCGCCGCCAGCGCCGCGCCGCCCATTCCCGATTCAGCGCGCCGCCCGGAGAGCGCATCCGCGCCGGCCGCCGGTCCAGCGACCAGCGGTTCAGCGACCGCCGGCGCCGGCCACCGGGACGCCGGCCGGCCGTCGCTGCTGGAGTCCACCGCCAGCCTCTTCCAGGGCGGCGGAGCCTCCGGGGCCGATGCCCTCACTTCTTTCCTGCGCCGCTCCACCGGGTCAGCAGCGACGCCCCCAGCCCGACCGGCATCCCCCATCGCTCGAAGCAGCGGGCCGGCTCAGCCCAGATCAGGAGGCGGTCCAATGGAGAGCGCAGAACCGATCCGTCGATTCCGGGACGGCTCGTTCGGACAGTCGGTGATACCCGAGAGCCGCCTCACCTCGGAGGACCTGGACGACCTGGCCGACCTGGTCGTCGACCGCATCGAGCGCCGGGTCATCGCCGAACTCGAGCGGCGGGGCCAGTACCGAATCCCGGGGGCCTACTGATGGGTGCCTTGGAGAAGGCATTCCTGGAGATCGAGGGGGGTGAACGGGTGCCCTGCCTCTTCAACCCCGACTCCATCTCGGTCGGACGGCGCAACAACTGGGTCGGCAACCCGATGCCCGGAAAGGGTGTGCCGAAGCTGCGCTACTCCGGCGCCGACTCCGGATGGATGCGGCTGCAGCTCATGTTCGACACGACCGACGTCGGCACCCCGGTCACCAAGTACACCGGCAAGATCCTCGGCCTGATGGACGTCGACCCGTCCATCGCCGGCACCGATGAGACCTCCAACAACGCCCGACCGCCCACCGTCACCTTCCACTGGGGTGACCTGCACTCCTTCGCCTGCGTGGTGATCGACCTCGGGCTCACCTTCACCTACTTCTCCTCGACCGGCGTCCCGCTGCGGGCTGAGATGAGCCTGGAACTACGGCAGTACGAACCCTCCAAAGCGTTCGGCCCGCAGAACCCGACGTCCGGGACGCCGAAGCCGCACCGGGTGCATCGCATTCAACCCGGCGAGACGCTGGACCGGATCTCCGCGCGCTACTACGGCGACTCGACGCGCTGGCGGGCGCTGGCCGAGGTGAACGGCATCGAGGACCCGCTCACGCTGCGGCCGGGGTCGTTGTTGTCGGTGCCACGGATGGAGGGAAAGTGACCGAGGTCCTCTCGCCGTATCTCACGGCCAACGGAGCGGAGTTGCCGACCAGCTGGTTGGCCGCACTCACCGCTATCCGGATCGAACGGGGGATCGGCGAGGTCGGGCGCGCAACGCTGACCTTCATCGACGAGAACTACGAACTGGCGACCCAGCGGCTCTTCAGCCTGGGTTCGACGGTCACCCTCGCCGCCGGCGACCGGACGGAGCTGATGCGCGGCGTCGTCACCGGAACCGGCATCGAGAGCGGCAGCTCCGGGGTGCCCCACCTGAGCGTTGTCGTCCATGAGGCGACCTTCCGGATGACCCGCAACAGCCAGAGCCGCAGCTTCGCGCAGGTGAAGTACTCCGACATCGTCAGCAAGCTGGCCAGCGAGCACGGGCTACAGGCCGACGTCGCCAGCAGTCCGGGGCTCGTGCCTTATCTGCTGCAGAGCGGCAGCGACTTCGACTTCCTCAACGCGGTGGTCGAGCGGGCCGGATTCGTCTGGTGGATGCACGAGGGCACCCTCTTGGCCAAGCCTCGCGGCACCTCGTCCGGCTCACTCGTCACCACGACGATGGGAGAGGACCTGCTCGAGTACTCGGTGAGCGCCACCGCGCTGCGCCCGAACAAGGTCGTGGTCGGTGGGTGGGACGCGCGAAACCAGCAGGACCTGGTCGGCAGCGAGGCCGAGACCGCGACCACCTTCGTCCCGGACGCGACGATCTTCGACGGCTACAAGTCGTCGAAGTCCCTGGGAGACGCCGTCTTCACCACAGCCGGTCCGACCCCGGCCGACGGGACCGAAGCCACCCTGCAGGCCCGTTCGATCATGAACGAACTCGCGGCCAGCGCCCTGGTCGCACGCGGCACCTGCCACGGCTCGGCCCTGCTGCGGCCGTCGGTCACCATCACGCTGGCCAACGCCGGACCGGCCTCCGGGTCCTACCTCCTCACCCGGATCGAGCATCGCTACGACAGCCGCGGGTTCGAGACGCGGTTCACCGCCGGGGGCTACCAGCCGGCGACGCTGCTCGACACCCTCGGCGGCGGTCGGCGCAGTGACGGCGGCGGCCTCTCCTTCGCCCACCTGACCGTCGGGATCGTGACCGACGTCAACGACCCGGACAAGATGGGGTCGGTGAAGATCCGGTTCAACAGCATGGGCGCCGGAGTCGACGTGGGGAGCTCCTGGGCCCGGCTGATGACCGTCGGTGCCGGGGCCAACCGTGGCGTGGTCTTCCAGCCGGAGATCAATGACGAGGTGCTGGTCGCCTTCGAGGACGGCGACACCCGCCGTCCGGTGGTGCTCGGCGGTCTCTTCAGCGCCAAGAAGCCGCTGCCGAACTGGGCGGTGGAGGGTTCGGCCGTCTCGGCGCGGCGGATCACCTCACGAGACGGGCATTTCATCGAGTTCTCCGACGGAAGCGACCCGGCCACCAAGCACCTGAAGATGGAGCTGAAGTCCGGGCACCTGATCCGGCTCGGCGATGACAAGTTCGACATCGCCGTCAGCGCCGGCAAGCCGGTGGCGATCAAGGCCGGGGAGAGCACCTTCGTGATCGACGCCCAGGGGGATGTCACGATCACCGCCAACAACATCAATCTGAAGGCGAAGCAGAAGGTGAACATCGAGGGGCTCGAGGTGAACGTGAAGGCCCAGGTCAAGGCGTCGGTACAGGGCGTGCAGGTCGAGGTGAAGGGCAGCGGAACGGCTGAAGTCAGCGCCAGCGGCCCACTCACCCTCAAGGGCGCGATGGTGGCGATCAACTGATGACCGAGATGGTCCCGCGCCCGACTGGCCCCCTCAGCCAATACGACGCCACCTTCGTCGGCCGGGGATTCAGCTGGCCGATGGAGGTCGATCAGACCGGCTCGATCAAGCTGACCGACACCGCCGAGGACATCGACCGATCGATCCAGATCGTGCTCCTCACCGCGCCCGGGGAGCGGCTGATGCGCCCGCAGTTCGGCTGCCGCATCTGGGATCTGCTCTTTGAACCGATCACCGCGAATCTGCTCGGCCTCATCGCCGAGGCCGTCCGGGACGCGCTGGCCCAGTGGGAGCCGCGGATCGAGGTCGAGGAGGTCGAGCCGTCGGCCGACGACGACGAGGCAGGCCTGGTGCGGATCAAGATCGCCTACCGGGTGCGGGCGACCAACGACCGCCGCAACCTGGTCTACCCCTTCTACGTCATCCCGCACGATGCCGAGTAGCCGCCCCATGCCGAGTTACGTCCCGAACATCGACAAGCTGAACCAGAAGCGAGACCACTGATGCCGCTACCCGCCCCCAATCTCGACGACCGCCGGTTCCAGGACATCGTCGACGAGGCCAAGCGTCTCATCCCGCGCTACTGCCCCGAGTGGACCAACCACAACGTCTCCGACCCCGGCGTCGCGCTCATCGAGCTCTTCGCCTGGATGAGCGAGATGGTGCTGTTCCGGGTGAACCAGGTTCCGGAGCGCCTCTACGTGCACTTCCTGAACCTGGTCGGCGTCGAGCCGTTCCCGCCGTCGGTCTCCCGCGTGGACCTGACGTTCTGGCTGACCGCGGTGCTGGACACCGCGGTGGTGGTACCGGCCAACTCGGAGGTGACCACGGCCGGCTCCGTCGGTACCGAGGAGCCGGTGGTCTTCACCACCGCGCAGGAACTGGTCATCGCACCGCCGGAACTGCAGTACGCCAAGACTGTGACGATGGGCGACGAGCGGGTCTCCGACGTCTGGGACGACCTTCGTTTCGACCCGCTGGGCGTGCGCTGCTTCGCCTCACCGACACTGACGCCGGGCGACGGCTTCTACCTCGGCTTCGCGCGCAGTCTGGCCGGCACCATGATCCGGCTGCGGCTGGAGGCCGAGGCAGACGGGATCGGCGTCGACCCGCGCAACCCCCCGCTGCTCTGGGAGATCTGGAACGGCGAGGCCTGGATCACCGCACTGGTTCACGAGGACGGGACGGGGGGCCTCAACCGGGCCGGTGACATCGTGCTCATCGTGCCGAGCGAGCACGAGCTCCTCACCGTCGGAAACACCCCGGCCTACTGGTTGCGGGCCCGGCTGCTCTCCCCCCGCCCGGGGCAGCCCACCTACCAGGCCTCCCCCCGGGTCCGCTCGGTCCTCGCGGCCACCCTCGGCGGCACCGTCGCCGCCGAGCACGCCGAGGTGGTCGGCTCGGAGGTGATCGGACGCAGCGACGGCAGCCCGGCCCAGGTCTTCCGGGTCGCCCGCACACCGGTGCTGCCGCGGCGCCCCGGTGAGCACGTGCAGGTCATCGACACCGACGGCACGGCCGACTGGCAGGAGGTGCCGGACTTCTCCAGCTCCACCCCGCGCGACCGTCACTACGTCTGGGACAGCGGCAGCGGCGTCATCCGGTTCGGGCCACGGGTGCGCTACCCCGACGGCTCGGTGCGCCAGCACGGCGCAGTGCCCCGCGACGGCGGCCGCGTCGTCGTCACCGGCTATCGCCACGGAGGTGGCGCGCGGGGCAACGTCGGCGCCCGGACACTCACCGTGCCGAGGTCGGCATTGCCTTATATTCGTGGGGTAATCAACCTCAGCGCGGCCAGTGGCGGGGTCGACGCGGAGAGCATCGCCGAGGCGAAGATCCGCGGCCCGCTGACGCTGCGGACCGGGCAGCGGGCCGTCACCGCCGGAGACTTCGAGCGCCTCACCCTGGAGTCCTCGACCGAGGTGGCGCGGGCTCGCTGCCTACCGGCCAGCGACGGCAACGGTTCGGTGCGCGTGCTGGTCGTGCCTCAGGTGCGGCGTGGCGGCGAGCTGCACCAACTCGACGACTTCGCCATCGCCGCCCCACTGATGCGCAGCATCAGCGAGCATCTCGACGCGCACCGACTGGTCGGGACCTCGATCCAGGTAGCCACCCCGTACTACCAGGGCGTCTCGGTGGTAGCACTGGTGCACACCACACCCGGCCGCCCGGCGGCGCTGGTGCGGCAGCGGGCTCAGGACGCGATCACCCGCTACGTCGATCCCCTCACCGGGGGCCCGGACGGCACCGGGTGGCCTTTCGACGCCGACATCAACTCGGCCGTGGTGACGCAGCTGCTGGAGTCGGTTGATGGGGTGGAACGGGTCGAGGAGGCGCTGCTGTTCGAGTACGACCTGCGTACCGGCCGCCGTCTCGGCTCCGGCAAGGACGTCATCCGCCTCGACCAGCACTCGCTCTTCCTCTCCGCCGCCCACCAGATCGTGGTCCGATGAGCCAGCCCGTCGTCTCCGTTCCCTCCGCCTCCGGCAAGGCCGTCGACGGGCGCCCGGGCATCCGGTTGTCTCGGCGCAGCCCGCAGTGGATGCTCAACCAGCTGCCGGTCGGGATGCTGGGCAGTGACTTCTTCGTCCGCTTCGTCTCGCTCTTCCAGGACCTCGGCACCGGGCTGCTCGAAGACGCCGACAACATCGACTACCTGGCCGACGTGTCGGTGGCACCGGATGCGATGGTGCGCTGGCTCGGGTCCTGGATCGGGATGAACTCCCTCGACCCTTCACTGCCGGATGACCTGCAGCGACGCATCGTCGACGGCTCGGCGCAGACGCTGGCCTGGCGGGGCACGGTCACCGGTCTGCGTCGCTTCCTGGAACTCACCACCGGCGGGCCGGCCGAGGTGGTGGACGGCGGCGGCGTCTGGCGCGAAGGGGATGCACCGACCGACACGGCCTGGGTGCGCATGTCGGTCGACTCGACCGGCTGGCTGCTGGAGGCCGACTTCGTAGAGCTTGTACGGGACGAGATCCCGGCGCACGTCCGGGCCGAACTCTGGGTTCAGGATCGACGCGTCTGGAGTTCCGGCGGCGAGGTGGCCTCGCAGCTGGAGGCGGCCAGCGCAACCAGCTCTTCGCGGGCCCTGCCGATCGCCCCGACACCGGATGAGGAGCAGACTGGACCCGATGGCCAGTCGGCCCGACCGCAGGAGAATCCGTGACCGATCCCAGCCGGGCCCCCCAGCACCAGTGGATCCAGCCAGCCGAGGGCCCCGCAGTCTCGGGCGAGCCCGCGGTGACGGTAGCTGAACTGGTCAGCTCCGACTCGGAACTGACCATGACGATCCCCGTGGTCGAGGGGTACCGAGCCAGTGACCAGCCGCCGTCCCGGGTCGTCGCCGTGGCCCAGTCGGCCGCCCAGTTCCTGACCTGCCCGGAGTGCGGGACGAAGGCGATGGTGACGGTGAGCCGCCGGGAGTCCGGCGACTTCTGCCGCAAGTGCGACTACCCGCTCTTCTGGGTCCCGTCGCGGGTCGAGCTGGATCGCTCCGACACATCAGAGGCGTCGCTGCGCCGGCTGCCGGGGACGGTCGGACGGGCCACCGTCGCGTCGCTGGCCTGCCCGCACTGCGCCGAGCCGAACGCCGTGAACGCGGTGACCTGCATTCGCTGCGGACGGCTGATGCGGGTCGAGGTGATACCCCTGCCGCCCCCGGAGCCGGTGTATGTCGCCCCCGAGCCGTTGCCGGAGCCGGAACCTGAGCCGAGGGGGCTTCCGTGGTGGGCGTGGGCGTTGATCTTCCTCGGATTGACCCTGGTCTCGACCGGTGTCGCGATCGCGATCCTTTACGCGGTCGACTGAGCTAAGGAGATTAGCTAGCTCCACGCCTCGACGGCGGTCAGCTCGGGGCGGCCAGGGTATACGCGGTCGTCGCAGTGCCGGTCACGGTTACGGTGCCGGTGGCGGTGAGCGCCCCCGCCGTCGCCGTCACCGTCCAGGTCCCCGGCGGGAGGCCGGAGAAGGCGATCGGCCCGTTGTTGGCCGCGTCGATCGGCGTCGGGTACTTCGGGGAGCCCTGCCCGTCGGAGAAGGCGATGGTGACGCTCTGATGGGCGGCGCTGGTTGCCCCGGTGAGGGTCAGCGAGATGCCCCCGGAGACTTCACTGAGGGCCACCGTAGCTGCGGTCGCCGCCGTTCTCGAGGTGGTGAGGGCAGCGGTCGAGGCGGCCGGCCAGGTCGTGGTGTCGGCCGGGGTGGCGGTCACGGTGTAGGCCGCGTGCTTAACCCAGACCGCGGTGGCGCCACCGGCTCCGACGGAGAAGCTCCCAAAGGCCGGCACCGCGCTGCCCCCGGCCCCGGCGCTGATACTCAACGCGACCGTGGTGATGGCGGCGTCCGGGGCGACGGCGGTCGCGTTCACCCGGAGCTCGAGTTGCTCCTCGTCCAGCGTGTAGCGGGCGTCCACCTCGCTCGTACCCGAGCCCGGGACGGTGACCGAGGTGTCGGCGCAGCTGAGCTGGGCGACAGTCGGCGGGGCGCTGGTCAGCGAAATCGTGCCGTAGTGGTTAATCGCATTAGCCAACGTCACCGCCCAGCAGCCGTACGGGACGGTGTTGAAGGTCGAGGCGTAGACGTTCGGGGTCGCGGTCGCGGCCAATCCACTGCCGGTGAGAGTTGCGTTGGCCGGATTGTCGCCGGTGTCGGCCGCGGTCAGGGTCGGCACCCACCCGGTGAGGTCGTCACCGGCCGCGGCGACGACCGAGATGACCACCTGCTGGCCGACCCGGCTAAGAGTTGTAGCTAAAGGCAGGATCGGGGGGTTGCTGTGGTTCACCGAGACGCTCTGCTGGCTCAACAGGTAGCCGTACCGGGTCATCTGCACGGTGAAGGTGCCGTCCGGCACCGTACCGAAGGTGAACTTCCCACCTCCGGCGCTCGGGTGGGTGAGGGTGGCGCCGTCGGTGCCCTTGGCCGGCGTGAAAGTGCCGTTCGAGACCGTCCCGATCGCCACTGTGACACCGTCGAGCGGGGTGGCCGTCGCGTCCCCGTTCTGCAGTCCGCTCACCACTCCGGTGACGAAGTTGCTGTTCAAGGTGGCGGCCAGGGTGAAGGTCTGGGGCGAGGCGCCGACGTTGACGGTGACCTGGGTCGACGACGTCGCCGCACCGCCGCCGCTCACCTGCAGCGAGTAGGGACCGGGCAGCACCGCGGCGAAGTCGTACTCCGGCGCGCTCGCGGGCCCGGCCGCCGTGCCGGTCAGGGTCGTCCCGTTCGCGGTTAGCGTCACCGACAAGCCGGCGAGGGCATCACCGGACGGGCCGGTCACCGTGACGTGGTAGCTCACCGGGGTCGGGAGCAGTTTCACGTCAGCCGCCGTGTCGGCCGTCGGGGAGGCGGGGACGGCCACCACCACGCCCGGGAGCGCATGCGCGGGGGCCCCGCTGGGGACGTCGGGGAGGGCGTAGCCGAAGGCGGTCGCGGTGAGCAGCCAGGTGCCGCTGCTCAGACCCTGGAGCTGCGCGGTGCCGGTGATGCTGTAGGCGCCGAGGTTTCCGGTGGTCACCGAGAACGGGGTGCCCGAGACCGAGGTGCAGTAGGTGTCCGCGCCGTCGACTGCGGTGGCGGCGCACTTGGTGGCGGTTACGGTGGCACCGTTGAGCGGCTGGGTCAGCGTGGTCGAGGTCCCCACCGCACCGGAGAGGGTGCCGGTGATCGCGCCGAGTCTGGTGAGGCTCGCAGTGCAATCGGCCGGTGCGCCGACCGGAATCGTGATGCTGGTGGCGGCGCTGCTGCCGGCCGGGCAGCTGAGTGAGCCGGTGCCGTTACCGAAGGACTCGAAGAGGTAGCCCGGGGCCTGGATCGTCACGGCGTAGTGCGAGTCGCCGGCGGTGAGACCGGTGAAGGTCACCGTGTTGGTGCTGGAATCGGTCGTCTTGGTCTGTGGGTTCGCGCCGTTGTCGGTGAGGGTGAAGCTGGCCCCGGTGACCGCAACCGCCCCGGCCGCGGCCCGGATGACCAGTGACCCGAACTCGGCCATGGTGAAGCCGGCCGGAACCGCGCAGGCCGTCCCGACCGCGCAGCTGAAGCTGATGGTGGCGCTGCTGAAGCCGGCCAGGTTGGCGATGAGGGTGTAACCACCGGGGCGGATCTTGTTGACCGCGGTGTACTCGCTGTCGGTCCAGGTCAACGCCCCGCTCGCCGCGACACTGACGCTGATGGCTCCGCTGCCGGCCGGCTGCTGGGTGACCTGGACCCGGGTCGCGGCCAGCGAGGGGGCCGGGACGGTGGTAACCCCGACGATCCCGCTGAAGTCGTCCGGCAGCGGCTGCAGCGGGAAGGCGTTGGTGACGCCGGCGTTCACCAGCTTGCTGGGGACGGCGGAGCTCTGGTAGCCGGGGGCGGAGATCTGGGCCGAGATCTGGCTGTAGATCGGCGAGTAGATCCGCCGCGCCGAGGTGGCCACGCCGGCGCAGGCGCCGCTGGTGGCCGGCAGTGTGGAGGTGGTGGTGAGGGCGAAGCAGCCGTTGCCGTCGGTGGTGATGGTGACCGGTGAGCCGACGATCGGCGAGCCGCCGTTGTAGCCGACCACGCCGGTGAGGGTGACGGTCGATCCGCCCACTCCGTTGCCGTCCGTGTCGGTGATCTGCCCGACGACGGCGGCCAGCGGATCGGGCAGGAGCGTTGCCGTCACCTCCTGGTCGTAGCCCAGGTTGGTGACCGTCCCCGAGATGGCTTTGCCGGAGACGGTGGCGGCGAAGTGGTAGCTGCCCGGTGCCAACCCGGTCAGCCTCAGCTGCCCGTTCGAGTTCGGGGCCGTCGTCGCCGGCGGGGGGTTGCCCGGACCGGTGATGGTCACGACGGTGCCGTCCGGCGCGGCGGTGAGGGTGGTGCCCGTCGCGTCCGGGCCGAGCAGGGTGAGATCGACCCGTCCGAGGCGGTGCAGCGCGGTGCTGAACGGCTTCACCTCGCCCAACCCGAAGGTCAGTTTGAGCGGTCCGACCCCGACATACTCCGAACCGCTCGGGGTCAGGATGTAGATGTCGTAGGTTCCGTGGGCCGGCAATCGGAGGTCGTACTGGCTGGTGGCCGCATCGACCGGCGTGCTCACCAGGCCGCTGCCGCAGCCGGTCGGGGCGGCCGCGCCCGAGGTCACCGCGACCACGCAGAGACCGGTGGCCGCGCCGACGAAGGTCGTCACCGTTCCGGTGAGATGCGGCGCCGGGTAGAGGGTCACCGTCGGCACGGTGACCGTCGGAGTCGGTGTCGTCGGCGCCCCCAGCGGAACTTGGACGCCCACGACCGCGTCCTCATACCCCTCCGCGCTCACCTTCATCTTGTGCAGGCCGGCCGCCAGCCCGCAGGCCGGGACGGACGTGCCGGGCGGAACCAGGTAACCGGTCACCGGGGCCACTGTGCCGACGGCGGTGCTGAGCGTGCCATCACCGGCCACCACGCAGGTTGTGGTCTTGCCGGACTCGCCGAGCAGGGTGAGTGTGATCGCGCAGGGGGTCACCGCGTTGCCGTGCGCGTCGGTGCAGTTGATCGGGCCGCTGGTGCGCGAATCCTGCACGCCCTGGACCTGGATCAGCGCGGTGCTGGGCAGGCCGCCGTTGGGTGCGGCGACCAGCGTCAGGTTGACCTTCGTCTGCCCGGCCGCGTTCACCGCCGGCACCGCCGCGAACTGCTGCGTATAGCCGAAGAGCGTCGCCGTCAGCACGTAGTCCTCGCCCGGCTCCACGCCGTCGAAGAGGAAGCTGCCGTCGGAGTTGGCCAGGATTTTGTAGGTGTGCTCGGAGTTGCTCAGCACCAGGCCGGCGCTGTCGGCCTTTCCGGGAGCGGGCACGGTGAGCACGCCGGAGACCGAACCGGTGGATCTGCGCAGTGTGGTGTTGAGGGTGGCCTGGGACTGCCCGGCGGTCAGCGTCACCTTGCCGGTCTGCGGCTGGTAGCCGTCGGCGGAGATGGTGACGCTGTAGCTGCCCGGCGCCGGGAGGGCCGGGAGGGTGTAGTTACCGATCGGACCGTCGGTGATGGTGGTAGCGGTGCGGGTGCTGGTGCCGTCGGTGATGGTGACGGTGGCCCCGCCGAGGCCGCCCGAGGCCCCCTGGACGTTGCCGACCAGGGACGCCACGCCGACCCGCAGGGTGAGCGAGGCAGTGGCGGCGCCGCCGGCGGTCAGCACCACCACCCTCGATTCGGTGCCCAGCCCACTGCGGGTCGCGGTCACCAGGTAGGTACTCGGTGTCGAGAGGCCGCTGATGCTCCAGTCGCCAACCCCGGATCCGGTTGAGGTAGTGCTGGTGGTCAGCGTGTTGGTGCCGTCGGTGATGGTGATCTGGGCCCCACCGACGCCGCCACCGGGACCGGCGATCCGGCCGCTGAGGCTGCCCAGCCCGGAGGCCAGTGTCACCTTCAGCGGCTGGGTGGCCACCGACTCGGCGGAGTTCACCACATAGCGCTGCGTCTGGTAGCCCGGCTTGGCGAACGTGAGCAGGTAGTACCCGGGGGCGTTCACCCCGGCAAACGACCACGCGCCGTCAGCGCCGGTGACCATGGAGCGGGTCTGGGCCGGCGGTGGATCGACCAGCAGCGCCGACTGTGGCACCAGCCCGTGCACGTTCAGGGACTGGGTGGTGAGCCCGACCGGGGTGGCCGACTCGGCCTCCTCATCGACCAGGGAGGTCGGCCGGATGGCGACGTCGACTCCAGCTGGGGCGTTGCCGAGGACGCTGCCATTGAGCTGGACCTCGTTGGCCGACGCGGGGGACGCGCCGCCCGCTGAACCGGCCGAGCCGCTGGCCGCAGCGCCGCCGGAACCACCAGAACCACCGGCACCACCGGAACCACCGGAACCGGAACCACTCGAACCGGAACCACCGGACGGCGACGCGGTGCCGGCCGAGGCGGAGGCGGCCGGCGGTCCGGCGATCTCCTGGTTCTTGGTGTTCTGGGCAAGCCGGGGGATCGCTATCAAGGCGAGCGCGATCCAGGCGGCGACCAGCGCCGCCAGCAGGGCCACCTTCGTTCCGCCCGGACCGAGAATCGCCTTCTCGGTAAGGGATCCCTCGGCGTAGCGGGCGGCCCCGGCGCTGCGGGCGGTGACCGTATACGCGTGCCGGGCCCGCTGCCCGAACAGCCGCGGACGGGCCACCCGCAACTGACCCTTGACCCGGGTCACCGTCCCCGGCTCCAGCACCAGACGCGAATGGGACAGGTGCACGTGGGCGCGGCTCGAGGACTGAACGCCGAGTGCGACCTCGAGCGGGGTCGAGCCGGTGTTGGTGAGCAGTACCGAGACGCGGCGCTGCAGCCGGGCCTGGGCATCGACCGGCTGCAGGTCGACCTTGAGCTGCCCGGGCGCGTCGACGACCAGCATTACCTCGGCCATGGCGGTCGGCGAGGTGACCTGCTGGGTGAGCGGGTCGATGGCCTGCACCGCGATCACCAGCGGGTACCGGGCCGGAACCGTCCCGGCCGACGGGCTGACCACCAACTGCAGGGCGGCGTCCTGGCCTGGCATCAGCGGTGCGCTGCGCCGGGGCAGCGGCAGCCACTCGGCGTCGACCCCGAGCGCGGTGACGGTAAGGATGCGCGGCTCAGCCTCGTGATTGGTGACCCGGACCTCGAGGGCGATCGGCATCCCGGCGCTGGTCCGCGAGATCGGCAGGACGGCGATTCCGGGCGGCGACCCCGGTCGGCGCTCGCTCATGAGAGATCCGCCTGCAGGGTCACGCCGGTGAGCTGCTGGCTGGGGGTGAGGGCGGCGGTGGTCGAGGTGGCGGGCGGGCTGCTCGGAGTTGAGCGCGCCTCGACGATGTAGTTGCCGGCGGCGAGCGCACCGAAGCTGAATTTGCCGGCCGAGTCGGTGGTCGCGGTGGCCTGCACGACGGTCGGGTACTGCGCGGCGACGTAGAGCACCACTGTCCAGCCGCCCCGAGGGTGCTGCACCCCGTCGCCGGCATCGGTGCCCCGCACGACGCCGCTCAGCGACGCGGCCACGCCGAGGTTGATGCTGCGGTTGGTGGTGCTGCCGGCGGTGACCACGACGACCTGCGAACTGGGACTGACGCCGCTGCCGAAGCTCGCGGTGAGGGTATACGTCCCGGGCGGGATGGCGTCGAATTCGAAGCCACCGGCGGTCGGCACCGAGGCCGACGTGAGCGTGTAGCTGCTGGTGCCGGAGGTGAGGGTCACCGTTGCCTCGCCGAGCGGGACCAGGGTGGTGGCCGGCGCTCCCGGGGTGCGGGCGGTGAGTTGTTTGACGGTGCCGAGCACGACCCCGGTCGAGGACTGCATGGTGGTGCTCAGCCCGGTGGCGGTGACGGTGGTGCCCTGCGAGCCCGGGGTGATCCGGCCGGAGGCGTCGAGGGCGATCGACACCGTCTGCGAGGCGAGATCACCGCGGGAGAAGGTAACCGTGTAGGTGCCGGGCACGGCCAGACCACTGGCCGACCACGTCCCGGTAGAGCTGCCGCCCTGGCCGGAGGCGGTGACCGTCTGCTCGGTGAGCTGCCCGTTGGTGATGGTGACACCGACCCCGGGCGCCGGTCTGGCGTTGGCTGTCCTGACCGTCCCGGCGATGGAGCCGGTCGACTGCCCCAGCGTGATGACGACGCCGGTGAGCTTCTGGCCGGCACTGAGGCTGAGCGTGATGGTCTGCGCGGCGTAACCGTCCAGACTGGCCACGACGGTGAAGCTGGTCGGGGTCGGCAGCGAGCGCAGGGTGAATGCACCGACGTCGTCGGTCGTGAGCGAGACGGTGCTGGCCACGCTCTGCCCGGCGGTGGCGGTCAGCGTCACCCCACCCAGCGGCCCGGCGGTGGTGTTGATGTGCCCGGAGATCAGCCCGTCGCCCTTCTGCAGCCGGATCTCGACGTTGGACCGGGTCTCGCCGCCACCGATGTCGATGCGCTGGGTGGAGGTCGCGTACCCAGCCTTGGCCACCACGAGGTCGTAGATGCTCGGCGACGGGACCCCGGTCAGGCTGAAGGAGCCGTCCGAGCCGATCGGCACCGTGCGCACGATCGCCTCGCCGTTGTTCGGCACCGCTGGGGTGGTGGAGCCGCCAGTGCCAGTGCCAGTGCCAGTGCCGGTGCCGGTGCCGGTGCCGGTGCCGGTGCCCGTGCCGGTGCCGGTGCCGGTGCTGCCCGGAGTTATCGGGACTGCCGCGGCGCTCTGCCCGGTCGCCGGGCCGGTCGCGGCCGACTCCAGATAGAGCGTCGCCGCGGAGACGTCATCGCCGGTGACCTGCCCGGTGATGGTGGCCGGGACCCCACCGAGCCGCACGTCGAGGCCGGTCTGGCTCTGATGCGTCTTCAGGGTCACCACGGTCCCGTCGGCGCTGGTCGCCGCCCCCGGATACCAGAGCTCGACGAAGCCCGCCCCGCGGAAGCCGAGCTTGTAGGTGCCGGCCGGCAGATTCGCTATCGAGTAGGCGCCCTTCGCGTCGGTCGCGGTGGTGGCCACCGGTGTCGTGTCGTCACCGGAGGCGTAGGCGTTCACCGAGACCCCGCGCACCGGCGTGCCCGAGGTGAGCAGGGTGACCGTCCCGGAGACACTGGAGCTACCGGTGTTCGCCGTCGCCGCTCGGGCCGCCGCCACCTGCAGGGCCAGATTCCGATCGGCCGTCGACTGCCCGGCCAGCCGTGACAGCGCCAGCGTGATGACCAGCGCGAAGATGGTGACTGCGGCGAGGAGACCGAGCAGCGAGATGAGGCCACGGGAGACGAACGGCTTCTGGATGAAGGTCCCCAGCGCCACCGCCTCGCGCTCGTCGCGGGCCGGCTCATCCTCGACTCGCAGCGGGTCGTCGAAGAAGGGGTCCGGTGGCAGGTCGTCGAGGTAGATGGAGAGGGCCCGGATCGCCGGGGAGCCCATGAAGTGCTGCCGGGCCTTCACCGCCACATCGACCACGACGTGCTCGCCCGGAGCAAGTTTCACCGCCTCCTGCTCGAAGTCGAAGCGGACCTTGCTCTCCGGGTCGTCACCGGCCAGCCGCCCGGCGATCAGCGTGTTGCCGGTGTTCTCCACCAGCACACTGAAGTTCGTCTTGTGGCCGCCGGTGACGCTGAGCGGATCGAGGCGAACGTGGGCCGACTGCGCGGCCGGCACGATGAGATCGATCTCGGCGACGGTGCTGTCCTCCGGCGGCGTCAGCTCCCGCACCTGGACGGCGATACGCCGCGTCCCGGCGGCCAGGCCGGGCGGGACCGAGATCTGCGCCAGCACCGTGCGCGTCTCGTCCGGGAAGAGGGAGACATGCTCGGTGTCCAGCTGCACCCAGGACGGGTCGGCGCCCAACACCCGCAGCGCGTAGCCGCCGATGACGGTGGAGGTGTTGGCGATGGTGACCACCACGGTGAGCGGCTGGCCCGGGAAGACGTCGGCCCGGCGCGGAGTTACGTCGACGCGCATCAGTTCACCGGAGTCGTCATGGTGAGGGCCTGCGTGGTCGTCTTGTCGGTGGCGACCACGACCTTCGCGGTCTGCTGGAGTTGCCCGCTCGCGCTGGCCGTGACGCTGTAAGTGCCGGGCGGTAGCGACGCGATGGTGTAGGCCCCGCCAGCCGTCGAGGTGGTGGTGAAGGTGTGCAGCCCGTCGGTGGCGGTGACGGTTGCTCCCACGTACTTGGCCGTCGTGTACCCGCCGCCGCTCGGCGTCCGCAGCGAGACGGTGCCGGTGACCTTGCCGAGTTGGATGGTGAGCGTGACGACGACCGAAGGCGGGGCACCGGTGCCGTTCA
This sequence comes from Jatrophihabitans sp. GAS493, assembly GCF_900230215.1. Taxonomy (NCBI): domain Bacteria; kingdom Bacillati; phylum Actinomycetota; class Actinomycetes; order Jatrophihabitantales; family Jatrophihabitantaceae; genus Jatrophihabitans; species Jatrophihabitans sp. GAS493. Next base: position 624,844 of record NZ_LT907982.1, read on the forward strand.
GCGCCACCGGGACGGTCGCCGGCTGGTAGCCCGCCTTGCTCACGGTGAGTGTGTATGAGCCCGGGGCGGCCAGCCCGTTCAGGGTGAAGGTGCCGACGGTGCCCTGGGTGAGGGTGGTGGTCGAGACCGGATCGGGTCCGACGGTCCCCCCCACGGTGACCGTCGCCCCACCGATGCCGGCCGATCCGGCGCTGTCGATGACCCGGCCGCTGACACTGCCGGTGCCCGCGGCCAGTGCGATGGCCAGGTTGGTGCGGCTCTGCCCGGCGCCGAGGTCGATGACGGTGGTCTGCGCACCGTAGCCGTCGCGGGCGAAGGTGATCACGTAGGTGGCCGGGGTCGGCAGGCCACCGAGCACGAAGCTGCCGACGGCGCCGGTGGTCGGCGTCGTGATGGAGAGCGCCTTGCCCCCCACGGTGGTGCTGACCGTGACGCCACCCAGGCCCTTCCCGCCGCTGGTGGTGGTCCCGCTGATCTGTCCGCTGCCCACCGAGAGCTGCACCGTGGGTTCCAGCCGCTGCTGGCCTCCGGTCACCGAATCGACCAGCGTCGTCGGCTGGTAGCCGGGCGCGGTGAAGGTCAATTCGTAGTTGCCGGGCGCCGGCAGGTTCGGTACGTGATAGCTGCCATCGGCCGCGGTGGTGGCCGTCGCCAGCGGTGCCGTACTGGCCGCGGCCTCCAGCGACCGCACTGAGACGGTCGTCGTCACCGGGGTCAGCGTGTCACCGGGATCGACCGTGCCCGAGATGCTGGCCGGGTTGCCGGTAATGACCGCGTTGACGCCGCTGGTCGACCCGTCGGAGGTGGTGCTGACCTGGGCCGCGCCGCCCTGGCTGGGTGACGAGACGTACCAGACGGTCTGGAAACCGGCCGAGGTGAAACGGATCAGGTACTCGGTCGGGAAGAGGCCGGCGACGGTGTAGGTGCCGTCGGCCTGGGTCGCGGCCGAACTGACTACGGTCAGCCCTTTCGGTGTCTGGCGCAGCGCCTCGACCAGGATGCGCCCGACCGGCTGGTGATTGCTGGCCGCGGTGACGGTTCCGGAGATGGCCCCGCCGATGCCGGCCGGCACCTGCCCGCTCTTGGGGAGCGCTCCGGCCGGCGCGGCACCGGTCGCCGCCGCCCCGGACCCCGAGGTGGAGACGATCTGGGTGGCGGCGAAGAAGGAGGGCGGCGCGTACTTGGTCGCCGGATCAGCCGAGAAGACCTTGGTGATTCCCAGCAGGAAGGCACCGGCCCAGAGGGCGATGATCGTCATCAGGATGAGCGCGGTGATGAGCCCCCGGGAGAGCTGCGGGCGCTGCCGCAGCCGCACCGTCGTCTCCTGCTGGGCCTGAACCTCGGGCTCGCCCTCGGCCACCACGTCCAGGCGGCGGGCGATGGCCTCGACCGTGACCACCCGATCGACCTCGGCCCCGAGCAGCATCCGCGGACCCTTGACCCGCAGCAGTACCGGCGCCGTGCTGCCGGCCGGGACGCGCACGATCGACGGGGTGAACGCGGTGCTCACCGCCCGATCGGCATCGCTGGCCCGCAGCGTCACCTCCAAGGGCAGGTTGCCTTCGTTGGCGACCTCGAGGACGAAGCGGGCCTGGCGGCGGGAGCGGATCATCCGTGGCTTGGCCGCCATGGCCATCGCCGGGTGGGCTGCCACGTCCATGTTGACGTCGACGAACTGAGACGGTTCTCCGGCCCCGTGCGATACCACCTCGACGGTGAGTGGATGCCGGCCGGCGGGATGGCCGGCCGGAACCCGCATCGAGAGAGTGACCTGGCCGCTGGCGTCGGGGAAGAGCGGCAGCAGCGCCGGCTGGGCCTGGACGTTCTCGTCCGGGAAGCCGATGAGCCGGGCGGTGACGCCGTCGATCACCTGCCCGGTGTTGACGATTTCGACGACGACTGACGTCGCGTCGCCCGGGTTGACCTCAAGCAACTGCGTGTCAGTGGCTACCCGCACAGTGGCTTGACCATCGACGCGGAGGCCAACCGGAGACTGCTCCGGAAGTACCGATCAGAGCTCGACCCGGCCCGTTGCCCACGGTTGCCCGGGGGTCGGCCGGAGGAGTCTCTCCGCACGGTGACTCCTCTGGGGGCCGGCTGCCATAGAAGGCAGGTAACGCTGTATGAGTAAACCGCTACACAGCTGAGCACGCTGCGTAGCCCGGCAAATAATCCAACACGGAACCGGGCGCTGTCTACGACGGCTGGCCATGAATCTGTGTTGAGCGTAAAGCCGTGACCTGAGCGCACAGTCCTCGAGGCTCCCCGGGCCGGGTCCGACGGCCTCCGATCAGCCTGCGTTCAGCCGGCGGTCGGCCTCGGAATCGGCGCGGTGAGTGCGTGCACGGTGGCGACCCGCGGTGCCTCGTCCTGCCAGTCGAAGGCGTCGGCGGCTACCGTCACCTGCAGGGTGAACGACGCCTTCAGCTGACCGCCGGCGGCCGACCAGATGTCGCGCAGCCGGTTGCGCTCATCCTCGACCAGCGCGATCGTGACGGTGGAGGAGATGGTGGCCGGCATGTACTGCGCCGGCAATAGCTGGACGGCGGCCAGCCGGCTGATCAGATCGCCGAGCAGCTGGTGCTCGTCCATCGGGGTACCGGCCCAGGCGCTGACCAGGTAGCCGAGCTGGATCATCGGCTGCGGGGCACGTCGCTCCGGACGCCCATTGGCGTCCACCCGCTGGGTCGCCGACCGGGACGGCTGCGGGCTGCGGGTGACGTCGTACAGGTAGAGGTTCACCGTGATGCGCGAGAGCTGAGCGGCCCAGCCACTGGTCGGCGCCTCGAAGGAGAAGTCGCCGATCTCCTCGGGCATGGGTAGCGAGGCTCGCAGGAGTCGTTCCAGCGACTCGTCTACCGCTCTTATGAACATGCTGCTGATGTTGGCATACGGCTCCAGCGACGGATAGCGCTTCACAGGGATAGAACGTCACTCTCAGGTCAGGTATGTTAACCAGCGCGCCGCAATTCGCTCATCACGGGCTAACGACATCGCCGGATCCACGGGGGCCGCTATGCAGAATGCTCGGCCGGCATCCCGCGACGCCGGCCCGGCGAGAATTGCCTCGGCATGACGCTGCTGGAAGATCCGACCGCCGCCGAGACTCCGCCCTTTCTGAGGTTCGCGGACGCCGCGATCGCGCTGGCCCTGCTGGATCGGAACCAGACCTCCCTTGAAAGCAGCGCCGACCTTGAAAGCAGCGCCGACCTTGAAAGCAGCGCCGATGCTCCCGCCGGTGCCGACTCCCCCGATGCCGACTCCCCCGGTGCCCTGCGGGTAGCCTTCGCCGCCGCGCAGGCTGAGCTGGTCGCCAGCGCCGGCGAGGCCTCGGCCTTCTCTGCACTGGCCGCCAACGCCTTCGCCACCGGCGCGTCGATGGAGTTGCTGGCGATCCTGGTCGCCTGCGAGACCGACATCGTGCGCGGGGCCCGAGTCGCTGCGCTGAGCGGCGCCACCCGCCCGTCCCGGCTGACCCTGGGGGCGGCCACTCGGCTGCTCGGCGGGATCAGCGCCTGTACCGCGGCGACCGGACCCAGCTCACCGCTGCGCCGCGGTGCCCTGATCGACGTCATCCAGGAGGGCCCCTGGTCGACCGCGGAGATCGCCCTCTCCCCAACCGTTGTCTGGGCCCTGGCCGGCGACCAGTCGCCCGACCCGGACCTTCCGGTCGGGAGCTGGATGATGGAGAGCGGCGACAGCGGCGACGCCACCGATCGGCTGGCCTTCGTCTTCGGAGCCGACCGCACCCGCCGTCGCGAGCTGGCCGCCGGCCGCTGCGCGGGCAACCGTTTCGTGGTCTGCTCCGTACCCGACACCGAGGCCGGCTGGGCCGCGGTCGTGCGCGAGGCCACGGTCACCGGCAGCGGCGTGATCCTGGAGTTGACCGATGGCCTCCCGGTGGCCGGCCGTCGCTGGATCGAGCTGGCCAGCCACCTGATCTGGGGCGTCACCAGCGCCTCCGAGCTCGCCCTGACCGAGCTGCCGATGGGATCCCGGATGGAGTACACGGCCAGCGACGACGTCGTATCCGACCTCGAGTGGCAGGCCGCCTTCGGGGCCGAAGTGCCCCGCCTGCACCGGCTCAGCGCCCACCAGCTCGATCTCGTCAGCTCGGCCTACCCGGCCGTGGGCGGCGATATCGACGTGGCGGTACGGCGGCTGCTGGCCGGCCCCTTGGGCACGCTCACCCGCCGCATCAGGCCCAGTAAGAGCTGGAACGACCTGATCCTCAGCGATCAGAAGCTCGATCAGTTGCGCACGATCGTCGCCCGCTACCGGCACGCGGACACCGTCTACGACGACTGGGGACTGGCGTCGATGGCCGGGCGCGGGATCGTCTCGCTCTTCACCGGCCCGTCCGGCACCGGCAAGACGCTGGCCGCCGAGGTCATCGCCAGCGCCCTCGAACTGGATATGTACCGCATCGACCTCTCCTCGGTGGTGAGCAAGTACATCGGCGAGACGGAGCAGAACCTGGAGAAGCTCTTCGCCGCGGCATCGGCCGGCAACTCGGTGCTCTTCTTCGACGAGGCCGACTCCCTCTTCGGCAAGCGCTCGGAGGTGAAGGACGGCCGTGATCGCTACGCCAACCTCGAGGTCTCCTACCTGCTGCAGCGGCTGGAGAACTACGACGGCGTGGTCGTGCTGGCCACCAACCTTCCGAAGAACATTGACGATGCCTTCCTGCGCCGCATTCACGAGATCGTCGACTTCCTACCCCCCGGCCCGGAGGAGCGGCGCGCCATCTGGAGCCGGCTGCTCGACGGGGCCGTCATCCCGTGCGGCGACATCGACGTCGAGTACCTCGCGGCCAAGTTCGAGATCACGGGCGGCCTGATCCGCAACGTCGTCATCGGCGCGGCGTTCCGGGCGGCCAACGACGACCAGCCGCTGTCGATGAGTCACGTCCTTCCGGCGCTGGCCGGCGAGTACCGCAAGCTCGGCCGGATCGTGAAGGCCGAGGATTTCTATGCCCGCTGATCAGCCTGACCGGCTAGCCGCTCGGCCGCCGCTGGCCGCCGAGCTCATCCCCGCCGAGCCGGTGCGGGCTGCCCTTCGCGTCAAGGCGACCCTCCACGTCGGAGCCGCCGACGACGCCGCCGAGGCCGACGCCGACCGGCGCGCCGGGGTGGCCCTGCAGAACCTGGCCAACCTCCCCCCGGCCGACCTCGAGTTCGATGAATCGCGCATCCATCGGGTCCACCAGCCCGCGCCGACGAGCAGCGCTCCAGCCGCCATCGGACGAGACGGCGGCCAGCTCGACGAACAGACCCAGCGGGGCATCGACACCGCCCGGGGCTCCGGGCAGCCGCTCGCCGGCCCAGTGCGCGCCTCTATGGAGCACGCCTTCGGGGTCGACTTCGGGCAGGTGCGCATCCACGACACCAGCAACGCCAGCCGGATCTCACGCTCGATCTCGGCCCAGGCCTTCACCACCGGCAACGACATCTTCTTCGCCGAGGGCGTCTACCAGCCGGACTCACCGCTCGGCCAGCGGGTGCTGGCCCACGAGCTCGCCCACACCGTTCAGCAGCGTGGTAGCTCGCTCGCCCGGCTCACCGACCCTCGCACCATCCACCGCGTCTACACCGACTTCCCCACGAAGGCGGTCTGGAAGTCCGACTCCGACGTCTCTATGTCCGGCCGATCGAAGGAGCTGCTCAGGATCGACAACGCCGTCGCCGACTACGACTCCGAACGCAACAACCCCGATCTCGCGGTCAAGCGCCAGCTGATGCAGGACATCTTCGACTGGATCGAGAAGTGGGAGTCGGCCAAGGGGACGGCCGGTCTGGCCAATAGCGACCGGGCCCCCGCCATCGCCGACCTGAAGACGCTGGCCGCAGCGAAGATCAGCGAGAACCTGGACGCCCACGCCGTCGCGCTGGCCCCGCTGGCCAAGGAGTACCGCGACGCCGCCGCGCAGCGCGACTACGCGACCACCGCCTACAAGGCGAAGGAGCTCGGCACCAAGCACTCCCGCTTCTTCGTCGAAACCGCGACCGCGGCACTCACCACGAACAACATGGCGGAATGGGCAACGCTCTTCTTCACCATGCCGCAGGACTACGTGGGGGCCCGCCCCTTCGACTCGCAGACCCTCGCCAAGGTGGCCGACTTCTCCTGGCTGACCAGTGCTCAGGTCGACAACGCGCTGAAGTACTTGATCAAGCCCAGCGCCGCCGGAACCAGCGCGACCCAGTTCCTGCAGATGCTGCAGGTCCAGAAGTTCCGACGCGCACTGGTCGCCGCCGCGCGCCCGACGGCACGGGCCGAACTCATGGAGATGCCGTTGATGCGGATCGCGACGGCCGCCGACACCGACATCGCCACCAAGGGGGCGAACCCCTCCATCACGGCCATCGCCGACAGCGTCTTCAGCGCTTTCCTGGGCGACCAGCCGATCTCCGCACTTGGTTACGGGGCCAGCACCGCCGAGTTCGATGCCAAGAAGTTCCTGCTCGGCAATTCACCGCAGGCCAAGCGGGCGCCCTGCATGACGCTGAGCAACATGCTCACCGATGTCCTCAACGCGGTACTCCCCAAGGGCGATCCCCGGGCTACTCCGATCGCGATAAAGAACCCGGCGTCGATGCTGACCAAGCCGCTGGCCACCATCGGCACCGGCAACGGCATCCTGACTCGTGAGCCCGGATTCAAGGGCAATGTCGAGCGCTTCGGCACCGTCGTCGGGCACGCCGCGGTCAATCGGATCTTCTTCAGCCACGGTCATGAGTGGCTGCAGGTCGGCGATACGGAGTACGACCCGACGCTCGGCGTCAGCGGCCCGGTCGGCACCGTCGCGAGCCTCGTCGAGGCGACGACATATGCGGCCAAGGGGAAGGCCTACCTCGGCAGCGACGGCACCAAGGTCACCCGGAACAACCACGTGCCACCCGGCGGCAAGGCCATGCTCTTCAATCGCTCAGTCGTGATCGTGTAACACCAACCCGCCCCACAGAACGTTGCCGTGTCCGCATTCGATGGGAGAACGATGTCCGGTCAGCACGCGACCAGATCCGCTGAGCCGTCTCACGAGCCGGTGCCGGCACCGGCTCGCCTGACGGTGGGGGCCGCCGACGACGTGGCCGAGGCCGACGCTGATCGACTCGCCGAGCAGGCGCTGAGCAACCTCGCGCAGCAGCCGGCGGTCGAGCTGCAGTTCGCCCCCGGCCGGATCTCCCGAGCCCATCAGCCGGCGCCGGCCGGCGGGGGCGCGGTATCCGGCGCGATCGGGCGGGCCGGCGGCGCATTGGACGCCGGAACTCAGCTGGGGATCGACAGCGCGCGGGGCTCCGGGCGGCCGCTGGAGGGCGAGGTTCGGTCGAGCATGGAGACGGCGTTCGGGGCGGACTTCTCCCGGGTCCGCATCCATGACACCCCGACCGCCAGCCGCATCTCGCGCTCCATCTCCGCCACCGCCTTCACCACCGGCAACGACATCTTCTTCAGCCAGGGCGCGTACCAGCCGCAGTCGCCGGAGGGGCAGCACGTTCTGGCCCACGAGCTCGCCCATACCGTCCAGCAGAAATCGAGTGGCATTCAGCGGCTCTGGCCCTTCGACAAGAGCGATGAGGATAAGACCAACGAGGCGGCGGCCAAGGCGAAGAAGAAGGCGCTGATCAAGGCACGCGCCGAGATGAAGGCCAAAGACGCCGCGGCCCGCCTGGAGGCCAAGCGCATCAACGAGACGACCAAGGCCGAGAAAGCGAAGATCGCCGGCAGCTACGCCGGCGCCAAGACCGCGAAGAACGACAAATCCGGCCAGCACAAGACGCTCGAACGGGACTTCCAGATGTACCTGGACCGCGAGCAGGCCGCCCGGGCGCAGGCCCGCCACGACATCACCGGTGGGGTCGGCACGGCGGAGAAGAACGTGGCCGCCGATCTGGCCGAGGAGGAGGCGGCCGATCGGGTCTGGAGCGGAGCCCCGGTGCGCATCCGAGCCTTCCGGCCGCTGCGCTTCGATGAGTTCGACCGGGCGTTGAACGAGGTTCGGCAGGTGGCCGCGCAGGGCCTGGCCGACGAACAGGGGGAGGCCGCGAGTCTGCTGGAGGCCAACGAGAAGGCCCACGGCGCGCCCCTGAAGCCGGAGAAGGCGGTCAAGAAGGTCAAGGAGAAGCGGCAGCTCGATCGGGCGCAGGTACGAGCCGCCGAAAGCAAGGGCCAGAACCCGATCGACGCGGCCGCGGCCGACATGCAGAAGGCCGAGGCCACAGCGGCGGCGAAGATCAGCAAGCGCCCGATGGGGGTGGGCGAGACCGAGCGGGCGAAGGCCGACGCAGCCCGCAAGGGACCGGAGGAGAAGTACGGGCCCAACGACGACCTGGAGGACGCCAAGACCTACACCGGCTACGCCGCAACGGCGGCCAAAACCGCCGGCGGAGCCACCAAGACCGGGACGAAGGGCGTGGTGCACGGCCACGTCGGCGGAGCCACCGAGGGACCACAGTCAGCGATCGCCGAGGTGGTCGGGGCGAGCGTCGCCGGCCTCGGTTATGTCATGGCGCTTATCTCCGACCTGCTGGCCTTCGCCGGCACGGTCACCGACATCAAACGGGGAATCGCCGATCCGGGCGCCAAGCTGCAGGCCACCCGCCAAGCCGTCGCCGTCGTCTCCGACGCCGCCTCCGTCACCCGGGCCGCCCTCTACTCAGCCCGCGAGGGCGTGCAGAACTTCGGCGGTGCGGCCACGGTGGCCACCGAGGCGGGCAGCGCGCTACCGATCGTCGGCTTGATCATCTCGGTACTCGCGGCCATCGACGACGCGCTGGAACTGGTGCCGCGCTCACAGCGCCTGGGCACCGGCCTGGAGTCGGTCGACGTCGCCGTGCTGGCCGGGAAGGCGCCGCTGGCCGCATCACTGGACCGGGTGAACTCCCGCAACGCCCAGCTGGTCGAGCAGTCCACCTTCTCGCTGGCCAAGAACTCCACCATGATCGGCCTGCACGTCGCCGAGATCGCCAGCGCCGGCGGCTTCGGCATCCCGATGGCGGCCAAGCTCGCCGTCGGCATCACCAGCCTGGCTCACTCGCTCGGGCACACCATCTACGACACCGTCGGTGAGAGTCGCTCGTCGGATGCGAAGAAGGCGTTCAGCGTCAAGCACGAGGAGGGCGCGTCCCGCAACGTCGTGAAATACGACATCGGCAGCTCGGTCGACATCGTGATCGTCGCCGCCCAGAAGCACAAGCTCGACTACGCAAGGAAGATCCTCCTCGAGTACGGGGTCACCGAAACCGAGATCACCTCGATGCGGCTGCACGAACTGCGCGAGAAGGTGCTCGACGGGCTGGAGGCCGAAGGCGATCCGAAGACGGTCAAGGAGAAGATCGACGAGGCGAAGGAGTCGATCTCCGAGACCCTCGGCATCGAGAAGAAGCCGACCGGGCAGAAGAAGGAGGAGAAGTCGACCCTGGCCAAGGTGGTGGCCGCGCCGGTCGCCGTCGGCTCGGGTATCGCCGCGCTCCCCGGGATGATCGGGACAGCGCTCACCGACGTCAAGCACAAGCATTCCGAGGCCAAGGAGCTCGTCGATGCCAAGAACAAGCTGAACTACGGCGGCAACAGCGGTCGGGGCATCGGCGCCCGGGCCCAGCACATGGTGCGGGACAGCAAGAAGATCGAGAAGTCCTACGCCAAGGTTCGCTTCGACCTGGCCGCCGACGGGGCGGACGTCGAGACGCTCCCCCGCACGGCGGAGGACAAGAAGAAGCGGGCCAAGGTGGCGGCGGCCAAGATCGAGACGACGAGCCAGGGCGGGGCCCGCAAGATCGACCCGGCCTTCATTCAGCGGGTGACCGACGCCAGCGACGTCGAGCTCTTCACGATCTTCGAGAGCATCGACCGGAAGGACCCGCTCATCGTGCCGAACCTGGAGTTCCTCGAGTACGAAGCCACCCGGCGCTCGGCCGAGGTCAAGAAGAAGGCGAAACGATGAGCGGCCCGAAGCCACTTCACCGACCGTTACGGAGTTCGGCCGAGCGGGTCTACCTCGACAACGGCTGGCCGGCCACGGCGATGGAGGATGGCACCGGCTTCACCCTCTACATCGAGGGCAGCGAGAACGCCTGGTCGGCACTGGCCCTCACCGACGACGAGTCGTCCAGCTTCGCCTTCTATTCGCTGTCGCCGGTGGACGCCGCCCCGGCCGACCTCGACCGGATGGCCGAGTACCTGCATCGGGCCAACCTCGGGCTGCTCAGCGGCACCTTCGAACTCGACTACGACAGCGGTGAGGTGCGCCTGCGCAGCGGCCTCGACTTCGCGACGCTCTCCCCAGAACTGCTGGCCGACGACGCCGTCCTCGACTCGATCCTGCTGGACCTGTCGGCGGCCAACGTCGGCACCTTCGACCGCTACCTGGTCGGGTTGGTGGCGATCACGCTGGGCAGCGGCGATCCGGCCGACATCATCCGGGAGATCGAGCAACCGGAGCCCGACGAGATCAGCTGAGGATCTGCTCCGCCTGGAACCGCGCGATGAGCTCAGCCTCGCGCTGTGGGCTCAACCCGGCCTTGCGGGGACGGGTCAGACCGGCCGTCTGCTCCCAGGCCAGTGTGTCGGTCAGCTGTTCGGCGATGGAGCGATGACGCAGTCCAGCCGCCGTCGCGGCCGCGCCGGAGCGGGCCGCGAAGCCACCCCAACCGGGCTCGACGATCCACATCGGGATCGACTCCTCACCCATGAACTCCTCGACGCCCTGTTCGACCAGCCAACTGCTGGGAATCGACACGACCGGGCCGGAATGCCCTCCGATTGCGCGCGACTGCGCGATCCACTCCTGAAACGGAGTCGTCGCACCGACCGCGTTGAAGGTTGAAGTGAGTCCACTTTCGGCACCAGCCAGCAACCAGGCGGCGAGGTCACGGACGTCGATGGACTGGGTCGGGGCGTCGGGCGCATCCGGCACCAGCATCGGCGTCTGCCGATCGCGGGCGGCCCGGGCCACCCAGTACCCGGTGCGGTCGGAGTGGTCGCCCGGCCCGCCGATCAGGCCGGCCCGGGCGATCAGCAGCCGATCGCCGACGGCATCGCCGCAGGCCAGCTCGCAGGCCGCCTTCGCCGCGCCGTACTCGGCCCGGGTCACGACTTCCAGGTCGGTTGCCGGGAGGATGGGCGCTGACTCGTCGGCCCCGACCTCGTCGTGTGTGGCATAGACGCTGGCCGAGGAGACGTAGCTCCAGTGCCGGGCCGTCGGCGCGATCGCGGCCAGCGCAGCCCGGACGAAGCCGGGCTGCCAGGAGACCTCGAAGACCGCCCCCCACTCCCGTCCGCGGAGCGCGTCGTAGGCATCCGGGCGACTCCTATCGGCGGTGACGAGCTGCGCTCCGTCGGCCACCGATCCGCTCTCACCGCGAGCCAGGCAGGTGACGGAGTGGCCCCGCCGCAGCGCCGCCGCGGAGATCTCGCGCCCCAGCCAGGCGGTCCCGCCGAGCACCAACACGTCCATACCTGGCACTAAACCAGCCCTCGATAAAACGGTCGAGCATCGATCGCTCTCCGCGTAATGTCCCGGCCATGAGTCAGCCGACGACAGCCACCGCGCCACCCGGGCCGCCACCCGTCTTTGCCCGGCGGATCGCCGGGGTGGCCAGCTCACCGGTGCGCGAACTGCTGGCGCTCATCGCCCGTCCGGGGGTGATCTCCTTCGCCGGGGGACTTCCGGCGCCGGAGCTCTTCGACCTGCCCGGGCTGCGGGATGCCTTCGCCACCGCGCTCAGCGACGACGCCGGACGCCGCAGCCTGCAGTACGCCCCGACCGAGGGCAACCATGAACTCCGCGAACTCGTCGCGGCACGGCTGACCGACCGCGAGCTTCCGACCGCCCCTGAGCACCTGCTGGTCACCACCGGCTCGCAGCAGGCCCTCACCCTGGTCGCCACCGCACTCCTCGACCCGGGCGCGGTGGTCGCCGTCGAGGAGCCGACCTACCTGGCCGCGCTGCAAAGCTTCCAGCTGGCCGGTGCCCGCATCGTCCCGGTGGCCGGCGACCGCGACGGGATCCTCCCCGACGCGCTGGCCGCGGTGATCCGGCGCGAACGCCCGACGCTGCTCTACCTCGTGCCGACCTTCGCCAACCCGACCGGCCGCACCCTCACCGCGCCCCGACGTAGGGCGGTCGCCGAGCTCGCCGAGGCGCACGGGCTGTGGGTCGTCGAGGACGACCCGTACGGGGAACTGAGGTATGCCGGTCAGCGGCTGACCCCGCTGGCCGCCGAGCCCGCGGCCGCCGGGCGGGTCGTCTATCTCGGGAGCTTCTCCAAGGTCGGCGCTCCCGGTCTGCGACTGGGGTGGCTGCGGGCACCGGCCGACCTGCTGGCCCGCCTCACCGTGGTGAAGCAGGCGGCCGACCTGCACACCTCGACGGTCGACCAGGCGGCGGCCGCGGCCTACCTGCGCACGCACGACCTGAACGCTCATATCGAGACGCTGCGCACGGAGTACCGACGACGCCGGGACGCGATGACGGCGGCGCTGCCGCGAGTGCTTCCACCCGGCTCGGAGTGGAGCGAGCCGGACGGCGGCATGTTCGTCTGGGTGCGGCTGCCAGGCGCCGTGGACGCCGCCGCGCTGCTGCCGGTGGCGTTGAGCCACGAAGTCGCCTTCGTCCCCGGTGCGCCGTTCTACGCCGCTGAGCCGGATCCGGCCACCCTGCGGCTCTCCTTCACCGCGCACACTCCGGGCGAGATCACCGAGGGCATGCGGCGCCTGAGCCGGGTCTTCGCCGGCGTCTAGGGCAGGGGCTACGCTCTGGGCGGCAACACATGCGAGGTGCTCAGCCACCGCGGTGCAGCGATGTAGCGCAGCGGCCGAGAGAATCGGGAAGCCGGTGCGAATCCGGCACAGAGCCCACTGCGGTATTCGGGGAGTTGCCGGCCGGCGCGCGAGCGCAGCCACTGGGCCTCACGGTCTGGGAAGGCGGCCGGTGGATGGCGATCCGAGAGTCCGAAGACCGGCCTCGCAGAACTGGTCGCAGCGCTGCGACCCGACAGTGGGAGTTCTGCAATGCCGTTACCCGTAAGCCTTCCCCAGCAACCGACGACCGACCTGTACGACGTGATCAACCGCCGCCGCGACGTGCGGGCCCAGTTCACCGGCGAACCCATCCCGGGCGAGGCACTGGAGCGAATTCTGGGGGCCGCGCACGCCGCCCCGAGCGTCGGTATGACCCAGCCCTGGGACTTCATCCTGGTCCGCGACCAGGGGCTGCGCCGCAGCTTCCAGCAGCACGTCGCGACCGAGCGGGACGTCTTCAACTCCACGCTCAGTGACGTCGACGCCCAGACCTTCGCCCGGATCAAGGTCGAGGGCATCCTGGAGTCGACGCTCGGGATCGTCATCACCTACGACGCCGACCGCGGGTCGCCGGCCGTCCTCGGACGCCACGCTATCGCCGACGCCGGCCTCTACTCGACCTGCCTGGCCATCCAGAACCTCTGGCTGGCCGCGACGGCCGAGGGGCTGGGGGTCGGCTGGGTGTCGTTCTACCGTGAGCCGTTCCTACAGCAACTGCTGGAGATCCCGGCCGGTGTGCGTCCGGTCTGCTGGCTCTGCGTCGGGCCGGTGACCCACCTCGAGGAGGTGCCGGACCTGGAGCGTCTGGGCTGGCGGTCCCGGCGCCCGGTCGCCGACGCCATCCATCTGGATCGCTACACCGGCTGACCGGCGCCGATCCGTTCGGCGTGTGTCTGCCCGGACGCGGCGACTAGGAGGCGCCCAGTGCGGGCTGTGAGTACGGGGATGGCGCAGAGGAGCAGGGCGAGGATCACCGCGGTCGATGTGGAGAAGATCGCCGCCACAAAGATCGGCAGCAGTGCGAACGACTGCCCGAGCCACCCGGCCCACCACCAGCCAACCAGAGCTCGCTTGGGATGGCCGGGTGGGAAGAGGTCGGCGACGGATTGGTACGGAAACCAGTACTGGATGATCGGGATGATGAAACCGAGAACGCCCCAGATGGGCGAGCGGCGGGCCGGTAGCCCGGCACGCTGAGCGAAGACGGCCGACCGGTATAGCCAGATCATGAAGATGATCTGGACGGCGAGGGTGGCGACACCGAGCAACTCGACCCCGCCGAAGAGGAGGAAAACCCGCGACGCATGGCCGTCGAACGGGTCGGCGGCGGTGCCGTCGGTGTAGACCTGGCCCTGACTGATGGCCGTGCGTACCCCGTCGAAGAGGTAACCCATCGCCACCGCGACCAGGACGAAGGTGAGGCCGTAGATGGCCGGAGCGGCCATCAGGGCCCGATCGACCCACCGGGCGGCCTGGGTCTCGCGGGCCAGATCGGCCTGCGGATTGCCGGCCTGCGGATTGGGGAGGGTGTGGCCGGTCCACGAGATGCCGTCCCACCACCGCAGCAGTCCGACCTGCGCCGGATCGGGGTACCAGCCGGCCATCATCGGCACAGTCTCCCCCATGCTCGAGACATCAGCCACCGCACCGACCCGGAGCACCCGGCGGCCTAGGGTTTCGGTATGACCGACGAATTACCGGTGATCCGCCCAATCCGTCCCACTGAAATCGATCAGATCCTACAGTTCTGGAGCGTCGCCGCCGAGGACGCGCACCGCCCGCCGGACAGCCGAGATGCCGTGGAGCGGCTCATCGTCCGCGACCACGGTGCGCTGCTGGTCGCGGTCGAGCCTGATGCCACCGCCGGCGCTGGCGCCGCCGCCGGCACGGTCACCGCCGAGATCATCGGTTCGGTGATCGCCGGCTGGGACGGCTGGCGCTGCCACATCTACCGGTTGGCGGTCGCCCCCACCCGGCGCGGAGCCGGTCTCGGGCGGGCCCTGCTCAGAGCCGCCGAATCGCGCTTCCTCGAGTTCGGCGGCACCCGCGCGGATGCGATGGTGCTAGACGCGAACACCCTCGGGCAGGCCACCTGGTCAGCCAACGACTACCGGCGCCAGCCAGAGTGGTCGCGCTGGGTGAAGCCGTTGTGACCCGTCTCCGACTTCGTGCCGTGGCGCGGCCCGATGCCCCTCGCGCTACCCGTTGCGACGGGGACAGGGAAGGTTTTCGTCACCCCGAAACGTGGGTGACACGTGCGGGACGGCAGAGTTAGCCCGTGAGCACCTCCCAGTCCGCGAACGCGACGGCCTCCGGCAAGTCGCAGTCCCATCCCGACTCCCCCACCGTTGCGAGCAGCCAGCATCTGAGCGCCGAACACGCCCGGCTGGCCGAATCCCCGTCGGCCAGCGGCCCGTGGCGGCTCTGGGGTCCGTACCTGGCCGGACGCCAGTGGGGAACCGTCCGGGAGGACTACTCCGCCGAGGGAGACCCGTGGTCGTCGTTCACCTTCGACCAGGCCGTGGCCCGCAGTTACCGCTGGGGCGAGGACGGGCTGGGCGGCATCTGTGACCGCTTCGGCTTTCTGAACTTCTCCGTCGCCCTCTGGAACGGCAGGGACCCGATTCTCAAGGAGCGGCTCTTCGGCCTCACCAACTCCGAAGGCAACCACGGCGAAGACGCCAAGGAGTACTGGTGGGCTCTGGACGGAACCCCTTCGCACAGCTGGATGAAGTGGCTCTACCGCTACCCGCAGGCCGAGTACCCCTATCAGCAGCTGCGCGAGGAGAACGCCAAGCGCGGGCGCAATGAACGCGAGTACGAGCTCGGTGACACCGGCATCCTCGACGGTGACCGGTTCTTCGACATGACGGTCACCTACGCCAAAGCCGCCCCGGACGACATCTGCGTCACCATCACGGTCACCAACGAGGGTCCGGAGTCGGCCCCCCTGGACGTGCTGCCGCAGCTCTGGTTCCGCAACACCTGGGCCTGGGGGCGGGACACTCGCAGCGGACGCATCGATCAGCTCCTCCCACCCACCCTGGCCGTCGGCGGGGTGGAGGCCGTCGAGACCACGCACGGCTTCCTCGGCCGCTACTTCGTCGCCGCCAAGGGCAGCCCGGAGGTGCTCTTCTGCGAGAACGAGACCAACTCCGTGGCCCTCTTCGGGGCGAAGGCCAATCGGACCAAGTTCACCAAGGACGGCATCAACAACCGGATCGTCAACGGCGATACGAAGGCGGTGAACTCCCTCGGCGAGGGCACGAAGGCCGCCTTCTGGTACCACTTCGACGCCATCGAACCGGGCGAGACGGTGAGCATCGAGCTGCGCATGTCGCAGAACGCCCCGGACG